>DATEKE010000115.1:0-2046 GCA_035277605.1 Terriglobales bacterium
GGAGCCCAGATCGCGCAGTACGCACGCAGCAAGTACCTCGAAGATGGGGGCAGCGACGCCGGTTGGAAGCAGTTTGTTGCTGTCACCTCGATCGGCACGCGCAATCAGACAAAGAGCCATGGCGGCGTATCCGCACCCGCCCAGGTCTGCAATGAGCGCGACGGCAGCGCTGGAGAGCGTACCCGCGCTGCCTTCCAAACCGCAGCCTTCGATCGCCGCAAGTCCGCGATTCAAACTGCCGCCTCGTACCGATCCCGTGTCACTGGGAGTCCTGCTTCAGACCAGTTTGCTGAAAGGGGAAAATCGCAAAGCCATTGTCGATACTTTGCGCGATCTGGTCGGACATCTCCGCCGGGACGACGAAGCTTTCCTCATGGCGTATAGCGATCAACTCGACTTCCAGCAAGACCTCACCCGGCAAGATATGCTGCTCGACGATGCCCTGACCCACTTGAAGGCCGGCTCAGGCGCCGCGTTGTTCGACGGGATCAGCTTCGCGGTCGGTCATCTGGACCGAATTGGGAAGAACCGCAACCGCGTGCTCCTCGTCATCTCCGATGGGAGAAACACAAAGGAATCCGAGAATGCTCCTCCGCTGAGCTCGCAGATTCGCGATGTCCGCATCGACTGCCTGGGACTCGACGCCGCAGGCGACAATCAAATGCTGCTGCAGCGGTTAGCGCAGTACTCTGGTGGAAGCGCAGTCTTCGTATCGGGACCCGACCAGTTTCGCAGCGCCACCCTGCAACTCGCGCAGAGCATCGGCATTGATTTTCAGCCATAGCCGAGTGAGCGCAAACAGGTGGTCCCACGGATTGATTTGCGGTGATTGCCGCCCGACTCCGAGTCTAGCTCAGCAGCTCAGCACTTAGAAGCTTGTTTTGCTCAATGTGCGGGGGGATGCGCCATGATCCTCGACGGGTCGAGTTTGCCATCAGCCCCGTTGGTGAGAGCGATGAAATCAGGATCGTTACGGATTGAGGCAAACACCGCATCGACGCGCGCTTCCATCATCTCCTCGGAACGCACAGCCTGAAAGCGCTCATATTCGAAGAAATGACGCTTCAGCAGGCTGAGCGCCTTTTCCCGGTTCCCAGTTTGGGCATAGATCGCCGCCAGATTGTAGGAAGCCGGGAGCAGCGCCTCGTTGGCGGCGGCAATCTTCAATGCCTCGTCGCCATGACCGTCGCCGGCCATGAACGCTGCCGCGAAGATCAAGTTATAAGAATCGTTGGGATCAAGGGCCAATGCCTGCTTGACGTAGCTGTCGGCCTTCGCGCTATCGCCTTCCGAGTTCCAATAGACCGCCAAGTTTCTGTATGCCAGCGCCAGCGGATACGTCTCGACGGAGCGTTCCATTAGAGCCAGGCCTTTGGCAAATTCGCCATCATGGATCGTCATCTTGCCCAGACCATGCAAAGCGACCGCACGCGACATCGGATCGGCCTGCATACTCAAAATCGACTGGAAGACCTCGCGCGCCTTGTCCCATTCGCCGGTGTAGTGCCGGAACACTTCGCCCAGATAACGCAGCGGGGTTGGATCGGCAGGATCCATGGCATGCGCCTGCTGATACAAATGCTCCGCCTTCAGGTAATCACCGGCTAGCTCTGCCTGTAAGCCATCGCGCATTGTCTGTTCAATGGCAGTGCTCGTGCGCGGATCGAAGATCGGAGGCTCCGGAATTTCGCCAACTTCCACGCCCAGCTTCTTCAGCTCCTTGGCCGCCTCTTTTGCCTTTTTGGGAAACATGCATTTCTGGTCGGCAATCACACGATAGAGCGGGATGGCAGCGTCTTTGTCGGACTTCGCAGTTTCTTTTGCGGCTTTGAGCTGGTTTTCGAGGGCGTCCTCGCGTTTCTTGATCTCGCCTCCCAGCAGCTTCTCAACATCTTCCACGTGAAGCATGCCCTTCTTGTTCTGGAGCTTGCCGATCACCGATCCATCGGGCGCGGCGAGCACGGCAACCGGCAGTGTGTCTTCTGCAGCGAACTTGGCGCGAAATTCCGAGCTCGGGTCGGCCACTTCCATCGCCACGCATTGCGA
>DATEKE010000116.1:0-2941 GCA_035277605.1 Terriglobales bacterium
AGATAGTGAGGACTCGTATATCGTCTTGGTTGACTTCCGCGCGCAAACTGTCTGCGATCGCCTTCAGCGCATGTTTTGTAGCGGCATATTGAGAGATGTTGGCTCGCGTTGCCATACCGGCGCTCGAATTGATGAATACGACAGAACCGTGACTCTTCCGCAAAGCCGGCAGCAGCGCTCGGGTCAAGACAAATGGCGCCCGGACGTTTGTCTTATATTGTCGATCGAAATCGGAGATAGACGCACTTTCAACGGGTGCCAGTGAAATAATCCCTGCGCAGTGGACGAGCACATCCACACCGGCACAATTCCGTTTTAAAGCGAGCACCAACTTCTCAAGATCCTCGTCGAGGCTAAGGTCAGCTTGGTACGGAACCACCTCAGGCGAGTTCTTTCGTGCTCGCTCACTTACGTTGCTTAGCGCTTCGCGATTTCGTCCAACTACGTGTAGCTTCGCGCCTTCTTCAGCGAGAGCGAATGCGATTGCTGCACCAATTCCGCTGCTCGCACCGGTCACTACTGCGGTTTTACCCGATAGTGACGCCGTCACTGCGGTTATGTCCTCGGGTCCGCAGCGTCGGACTGCGAGACATCCGCAAGTAACTCGTGTTGCTTCAATGTATCCGCCGCACGAAAGATCGTTTCGAAGGGCATCTGGGCACGGTTAGCAATATCCAGAAGACTGTGACTGCCCTCCGACAAATTGAGCACCCATAGCATGGCCATTTCACTTGTTTTGCTGTTCGTCGCTCCGCCCATCGCACGATAGAGGCCACGCTCACCAAGTTGCGGCTCACATTTCGGATTCGTATTCAAATATGTCCCATTCTTCTCCAGGACAGAAAGGATGGATGTGCACGCTGACAAGGATTCGCTGAGTGCGTTTGGATTCACGAAATCCAGATTATCCGCGGACGTGTGATATTCCGGAAACGTACCGTGTGGCGTCCGAGAAAGCCGGCCCACGGCAAGGTTAAATCCCGGCGAACAATACTGGCGCTCATCATAGCCGTACGGCGAGAACTCAAGGATTTGGGATTTGGATGCGCTGTGTTGCAGCACGTGAGCTGCAACCTGATCAATCTCAGCATTCCCACGCCGACTCTTCTTATAGGTCAAAGGACCAGAGTCACCGACGCCAGCCAACACTAGCCCATGCTTGATGCGATGGACTGTGTCCTCATTCACGGAGAGCCAAGTGATCGCACCTATCGTTCCCGGAATGAATAAGAATCGATATGAATACCTTCGCGGCGAGAGATGCGAAATGCTCTTCGCCAGAAAGGCTGCCACGGCCATACCGGATAAGTTGTCGTTGGCGAGCGAAGGGTGACAGATGTGCGTTGAAATCAGGATCTCATCACTCACCGCTCCCGGGAGATAGATCTCTCCGTAAGTCAGATGGCCTTTTGCGAGAGAGGCGTCGATGCAGACCTCGTATTCATCATCAGCGAGATCGAGGAACTGCTTATGAGCGAGACAGAAACCCCAATTTCGCTTGTAATAGCTGGTGCGATAAGGAATCCAGTCGGGGTGGTCTGGTAACGTAAACAAGTGAGGCCGGAGCGCATCCAGACGCATTGTTTCGTGTATCGGCTCACTGTAATTGAGCACGTGGAGGTTCGATTTCTTGAAATCGATGACGCGCTGTCCGCAAGAATTCTTGACGTAAGCGTCTCGAATGTTCCATTCGAGAGGCACCGTCCAGTCGAATACCTTCGTGCCTGAGGGTACCTCTCGAATAGTAATTGGAACCAACTGCTGCAAGCGGCGTAGCGTTTCCCGAACACCGTTCCCGGTGATGCTGCGGCAGATCGGATAGAGATCACCGATCAGGTCGTACATCTCACGGCCGAGTGCCCCAGCATCCAATCTTTCAACAATAGGCGCGATCGCCACTCGAATTCCTTGTTTCAAGAAGCAAAGTCCGGGTAGGTTCGGTCCCGTTCTATGATGATGCGTTCGCCTGCGGGCCATTCGATACCGAACGCAGGATCGTTCCAACGAACGCCTCGGGCGTGTTCGGGTGAGTAAAATTGGGACATCTGATAGAAAACTTCCGTGTCGTTTTGCAAAGTTTGGAAACCGTGGGCAAATCCTTCGGGGATGTAAAGCATTCTTCTGTTATCCGCAGAAAGAACCGCACCGAAGTGCTGCCTAAAAGTCGCTGAACCAGGTCGAAGATCTATAATCGCGTCGAAGACCGAGCCCGATGTGCACCGTATCAATTTCGCTTCCTCGTACGGCGCAGCCTGGTAGTGCATCCCTCGAAGAGTGCCTTTTAACTTGTTGAACGAAATGTTGCACTGCACGAATCGCGAATTCAAGCCGTGCGAATCGAATTCTCTCTGGCAGAAAGCACGCGCGAAGAATCCTCGATCGTCCTCGCGTTTCTCCAGATCAATAAGAAACGCGCCTTTTAAATTTGTTTCGCTGAAGACGATTGTGGATTGCCCTCAAGTTGGCGGAGCTTTATCGCACTCCTGCAGGTATAGCCACGCTCTCGTTCGTGGATCTGCCGGTCCAGTGAAGAGTAGGATTTAGCCGGCCACTCTCCAGCAGTTGGCGGATGGTGTGAATTCGGAAATAGCGGCCAGATTTGAAGTCTTCCGCCGTGAAGCCAGCCGCGCGATATGCGTCATAGAGTTCTTGGGCGCCCTTGCGAGCGGTCCATTGGAAGTGGAAGTTGGGTAGTATGTTGCGAATCTTGTCGCAATTGACGCGGTAGCAGCGCTTATCGGGGCTGCCGCCCGGAGCATATTCAATCGTACAACCAGGTACAGTTTCCGCAACGATTTCGGCCAACTCGCTGACACGATAGTTCTCCGAAGTCTGCCCCACATTGAAAGTCGCGTTATGGATTGCGCTCTTCGGCGCATCGAGAACCGCAATCATGGCGCCGATGATGTCGCGAATGTGAACGATCGGACGCCATGGTGTG
>DATEKE010000117.1:0-10936 GCA_035277605.1 Terriglobales bacterium
ACAGCAGCGGATCGAGTGCGCCGCGCGCAACGAAAGAAACCGCCATGTCCCAGTACGAAGTCACCTGACGGAAGTACGCGAACTCTTTTCCGCCGGCGCCGAATAATTTGCCGAGATCTTCGAAGCTGCTTGGCCAGAAATCGAAGATGATGAACTTGCGGGCTTCGCGCATCGTCGGCTCACGGCGAAGATCGTAGAGTCGAAGAATAATGTCCACGTCGCCGTGCGTGGCTTTGTTGGTCATGCCTGGGGAAACAGTCTGATCACTCATGGGGAACTCCTTAAACAGATTGAGAAGCTCGGGTATCTTAACCGATTCAGTGAAGGTCAAGTCTTGAGAAGGCAAATTCGCTGGGGCGAATGCTCACGTGGACAGTCAGTACCGTCCGCGGTAGCCGATGGGTCATCTCTCTCCAGAGAGCACCCACTCGCTACCGCGAACGGTACTGACCTGAACTGTTATGCGACTGCGACCGGCTCTTTTGTGATCTGCTTCGAGAAGTCACATTTCACTACCGGTGCAGTCTCAGCCGCAGGCTCGACCTTTCCCGCTTTGCCGGCTCTCTTCTTGCGCTTCGGCTGCGGCTCCTCTTCGGCGGCGGTTCTCTTGTTATTCGGGCAAACGAGGAAAGTTCCCGCTTTGAGATTCTTCTCCAGCAAATACGGACTGCCGCACTCAGGACACTGCTCCGCGACAGGTTTGTACGCCGATGTGAAGTCGCACTTCGGATAATTCGAGCAGCCGTAGAAGGTGTTTCCGCGGCGCCGAGCCTTCTTCTCCACCAGCTCGCCGTCTTTGCACTGCGGGCACTTCACGCCAATGAAGTTCTGCTTCACGTACTTACATTCCGGATATCCGCTGCAGGAGACGAACTCGCCGTAGCGTCCGTGACGCAGCACCATGTTGCGTCCGCACTGCGGGCAGACTTCTTCCAATGGAACATCGGGAACCTTCTTGCCCTGGTCCAGTCGACGAGTAGTTTTGCAATCCGGATAACCCGTGCAGGCCATGAACTGCCCAAATCGTCCGCGCTTGAGGACCATCACGCGACCGCAGTTCTCGCAATACTCCTCCTGCGAGGTCTCCTGCACGTCGGCATTTTCCAAATCGGGAAGATCGATGGCGTTCTCTTTGGTGAACGTGCAGCTATTGGGATCTTCCTTGTCATAGGAGCTGCAGGCGAAGAATGACCCGAATTTGCCCCACTTCAGCACGAGGGGCGAGCCGCAGCGCTCGCACTTCTCGTCGGTGGGTTTCTCCATGCGCTTCACATTTTCCATGTGCTTTTGCGCATATTTCAGGTTCTTCTCGAAGCGCTTGTAGAACTCCGCCATCGCGTCGGTCCACTTCTCTTTGCCCTCTTCGATCTCGTCGAGCTCTTCTTCGAGGCGCGCGGTGTAGGCGGGATCGAAGATTTCAGAGAAGTTCTTGACCAGCAGATCGGTAACGACGAGTCCGATTTCGGTCGGCACAAACTTGCCGCCGATCTTCTGCACGTACTGACGCTCTTGAATCGTTCCCAAAATGGCGGCGTAGGTGGAAGGACGGCCAATCCCTTTTTCTTCGAGCTCTTTCACCAGCGACGCTTCGTTGTAACGCGGAGGAGGTTCAGTGAAGTGCTGCTCGGGTTTCAGATCCTTCAGCGTGAGCTTCTGGCCCGCTTCAAGCGCAGGCAGCTTGTGCTTGAGAGCCTCGTCTTCTTCGTCCTTACCTTCTTTGGACTCTTCGTAGACTTTGAGGAAACCTTCGAACTTGAGAACAGACCCGGTGACACGGAAGTTGTAGGTGCGATCGGAAACGGCGTCGATATCCACTGTGGTCTGGTCGAAAACAGCAGGCATCATTTGTGACGCTACGAATCGTTGCCAGATCAGCTTGTAGACCTTGAACTCGTCTTCCTGGAGATACTGCTTTACCGAATCGGGATGACGCATCACAGAAGTCGGCCGAATCGCTTCGTGAGCTTCCTGAGCCTCCTTCTTCGATTTGTATGTGTTTGTGGATTCAGGAAGAAATTCCGCTCCGAAATTGGAACCAATCAATTCGCGGACTTCGTCGAGTGCGTCTTGCGCGACCCTAACGGAATCGGTACGCATATAGGTGATCAGACCGATTGAACCTTCGTCACCCAGTTCCACACCTTCGTAGAGGCGTTGCGCAATCATCATGGCGCGCTTCACGCTGAAGCGCAGCTTGCGCGATGCGTCCTGCTGGAATTTACTGGTGGTAAACGGTGCTGCTGCACTGCGTCGGCGCTCGCGCTTTTCAACTGAGCGAACCGTCCATTGCGCCTGGCGCAGAGCATTGGTGATCTTTTCGGATTCTTCCCCGTTCGGAACTTCCGTTTTTTCCCCGCCGATTCCAGTGAAGCGCGCATCGAAAGCAGGTGGCTTCGCAGCGGAGAGATGCGCATCGATTGTCCAATACTCTGTCTTCTCGAACGCCTTGATCTCGCGCTCGCGCTCTACGATCAGTCTGAGTGCGACGGTCTGCACGCGTCCGGCGGAGAGTCCGCGACGAACTTTGTCCCAAAGCAGCGGCGAGATCTGATATCCGACTATGCGATCAAGTACGCGGCGCGTCTGCTGGGCGTCAACGAGATTCCAATCGATCTCACGCGGATGATCGAACGCGGCCTTCACTGCTTTTGAGGTGATCTCATTGAAAGTGACGCGGTGAATAGGAATGCCGTTTCCGCGTTTCTTCTTAGGCTTCGAGTCTCCCAACTCTTCGTAAAGATGGGCAGCGATGGCCTCGCCCTCGCGGTCCGGGTCGGGTGCGAGATAGATGGCAGTGGCGACCTTCGCCTTCTTCTTGAGGTTGGTGAGAACCTTTTCCTTGCCCGGAATAACGATGTATTCGGTCTCGAAATCGTTATCGAAGTCGACACCAATCTTGTTCTTGGGCAGATCCTTGACGTGTCCGAGCGAAAAATCAACGTCGTAGTTCTTACCCAGATACTTGTTGATCGTTTTCGCCTTACCCGGCGATTCGACGATTACGAGTGCTTTTGACAAACTAGCTCCTGAATAAAGCTGCGAAGCCACGAAGCCGCGAAGCTTCGAAGCTCAAAATCAACACCTAATTCGCCGCTGACGCGGCTTTGACCTTCTGCTGCAATGAAAGCAACATTCTGCTCACTTCCGCAAGTTTTCGATTGATCACTTGGTATTCGGATTCAGGTAAATACTTGAGATCTCTCGAAAGCAGAAGTTGATACTCGAGCTCAGTAAGTGAGCCGGAAGCGATTTGCATGAATCTTACGAATTCAGCTTCGCCGCGCCGGCCTCTGCCTTCTGCGATGTTCGATCCTACAGAAACGGCGCATCGCCTCATTTGAGAAACTAAACCATACCTCTCTTGTTTGGGAAATTCTGCTGTCGTTCGATATATGTCGATAGTAAGCTCGTGCGCCTTTTGCCAGACCTTCAGATCGTGGAAATCGCCCATGAACACCAGCTACGAAGCCACGAAGCCGCGAAACTCCGAAGCTAGATTTGACTCCTAGGACATCTCAATTCCTAAATGGCCTTCACAAATGCGAACGAGTTAATTTCGCTGTCCAAAGTCGAATGGCCCGCCCTTGTCTTTGATTTCAGCTTCGTGGCTCCGTGGCCTCGCGGCTTCGTGGCTCAAAAACTGCGCACGTAATTCTTCCCCGGCAGCGGCTTCACCTTTCCCGAAAGCTCCAGTTCAAACAGCGCGGAGAAAATCTCTGATGACGATATCTCGCCCTCCAATTGTTCAATGATTTGGTCGAGCTGGACGGCTTCGTCCGGCTTTAGCAGCGCGTACACGCGCTTTTCATGCGGTGAGAGTTGCGAGTCCGCAAATAGAGATGCTTCCACTGGCTTTGTGGATTCAACCCGCCATGCGGCCTCGAGTTGCAGCTTCAACTCTGTTGGGAGTTCCTCCCACACATCTTCCCATGTGGCGGTGAGCTTAGCCCCTTGCTTAATCAACGTGTTAGGGCCCCAGGAGTTCCGGTTGGTCACATTGCCAGGCACGGCAAATATTTCCCTACCCTGCTCCAGTGCACAGCGCGCAGTGATGCGGGTTCCGCTGTACTCGCCGGCTTCGACGACGAGAACTCCTAATGAGAGTCCGCTGATGATTCGGTTTCGAATTGGGAAATTCTGCGGGGCAGCAAAGCTGCCGATCGGGAATTCCGAAACGAGAGCACCGCCGGCGTCGACAATCGATTCGGCAATTCTCCGGTTATCGCGCGGATATGGAACATCGATGCCGGTACCCCAAACGGCAACAGTCTTTCCTTTTCCATTCAGCGCGCCGCGATGCGCGTGCGTATCCACTCCGCGCGCCATGCCGCTCACAATAACCAGCCCACGCGAGGCAAGATCGTTCGAGAGCCGCTCGGCCATACCCATGCCGTATGGAGTCGGATGTCTGGTGCCGACGACTCCGATTCCGGGGCTGGACAAAATGCTGAAATCTCCACGAACATACAGCGCCAGCGGTGGATCGTAAATTTGCTTCAGCAGGTCGGGATAGCGCGCGTCCTGAAATGGAATGATCTCGGCGCCGACATCGCGCGCCTTCATGAACTCTTCTTCGGCAGCGGAAAACGACTTCCCCAGTGCGATTGATTGAGCGGAAACGGCCGGCAATCCGGCCGCTTCGAGTTCTGTGAGCGAAGCCTGAAAGACGCGCTCGACTCCGCCGAAGTTCTGAACCAGACGGTGGCCACGAATCGGTCCCATTGCGGGAGTGAGCGCCAGCGCAAGCCACTGGAGAGTAACGATGTCAGGTTGAATGGAGTGCGAGACTGCAGCTGAATCGGTCATCAAAGGAAACTGGAGGCGGACAATACGCTTTCGCCAGACGCGGTGTCAAGTTCCGGTGCCTTGATAGCCCCTAATGTGAGTCGTTCTCCGATTCTGCTAACAAACAAATCTGTGACTCCAGCTCTGCAATGCATTTTGCAGCTCTCGCACGTTCCTGCTCTACACGATGGGGAATGCGACTGCTGCAGCATCTTCGATCCGAACGGGCGTGTCGAGCTTATCCATGTACGACTGGGCCCTTTTCAAATTACTCCTCATCGCTCTGAGTTTTCGAGGCCTATTCATGGCTTTTTACCTGAGGAGCGGCACGGTGACAGGGTGAAAGTCATATCCCGACGCACGCAATTCATGCGCAAATTGCGCGGCGCGCACGACATTCTCCATAAGCGCAGCGACAGTCACGGGACCGATCCCTCCGGGCACTGGCGTGATGAACGATGCGACTTCCTTCACGCGCGGGAAATCGACATCGCCGTGCAGTTTGCCATCTGCGCCAACGCGCGTGGCCACATCGACCACCACTGCGCCAGGCTTCACCAAATCGGCAGTGATTTGATACTTCTCACTTCCAACCGAAGTCACGATGATGTCGCCCGCGCGCATGAAGCGATCGTGGTCTTCCTTGCGCGTATAACGATGGCACCAGATCGCAGTCGCATTGCACATGCGTCCCCCGAGCATGTGATGAATCGGCTTCGCGGTGATGTCGTTGCGGCCGACGACCACCGCGACGCGGCCCTCGGTTTCGATTCCGTAGAAATCGAGCACGCGCCTGACAGCGAGCGCTGTGGCCGGTAGATGAAGCATCCTGTCTTCTTTGGCGCGATAGAGTTCCGGAACGGTAAAACGCGAGATGCCGTCAACGTCCTTCTCGCCTTTGATGGCATCGAATACGTCGAACTTGTCGATGCCTTCTCCGGGTTCTTCGATGTGGCGAGGAAGTGGTAACTGAACCAGAATGGCGTGAACATCGGAATTGTCGCTCAACCGCTGTACATAATCGCGCAGCTCCTGTGCGCTGACCTTCTCGTCAAATGCATGCAGTTCGCCGTGCATTCCCAATTCACGGCATTTTTCGATTTTCTTGCCTACGTAGCGCTGCGATGCCGGACTTTTTCCGACGAGAACGACATCGAGCCGAGGAATGATTTCGCGCGCCTTCAGCGTGTTCACGTCATCGCGAACCGTCGCGAGAATCTCTTCCGCAACCGGTTTGCCGTACATGATGGTGGCCATAGATCTATTTTATTGGTTGAAGGGAATGACAGGACCGACGCGCGCCCTCGCGCGGGTTTCTCATCTTGCAATTTCGTGATTTCGCAGATAAAAATCACGAAATAAAACGAACACCTGGCCGAGGGCGGCCGTCGGTCCTGTAGTCCGCTACACCTTGACTGTCTGGTGCGTTCTGCCGGCTTCATAGATCGACGTGATCAGCTTGATGTCGCGCAGGCCCTCTTCGCCTGGCGTGAGCGGTTCTTTGTTGTTCATCACGCAATCGGACATGTGGTCCATTTCCAATGCGAAGTGATCTTTCTCAGGCAGATTCACCTCTTCGATCATGTTGCGGCGGCTGACTCTCATGCGGAGGCCGGTGTAGTTCTGCGCCGGCTCGAGTTCAAACCAACCCTGCGTGGTCACTGCGCGAAAACGGGATTGACCTGAGTATCCGTAGCTCGAAGAGCAGTTCGCGTGCACTCCGCTGGGGAAATGGAGTTGGAACATGACCAGTTCTTCCACTTCTTTGAAGTGCTCGTCGCCGGGCGTGCTGTAAACAAAAGCATTCAGTTCTACTGGCTCTTCGCCGGAGATGTAGCGCGCGGCTTGCAGGCTGTAGATACCAATGTCCATCATCGAGCCACCACCCGCGAGCGCTTTGTTCAAGCGCCATTGCGTGGGATCGCCGATGTGGAATCCGGTGTCACATTCGAGGACCTTGAGTTGGCCGAGTTCCTGCGAACGCGCCATGCGGATCATCTCCTGGTTGTAAGGCTCATAGCGGCAGCGGTACGCGACCATTAGTTTGCGATTGGCTTTGTGCCCAGCGTCGATCATCGCCTGACAATCCGCCGGCGTGTTCGCCATCGGCTTCTCGCACAGCACATGCTTTCCGGCCTGCAGACCGCGAATCGTGTACTCGGCATGCATCCCGTTGGGCAGAACGATGTAGATGATGTCCACATCGGGATTGTCCCGAATTGAATCGTAGTTCTGGTAGTTGTAGATGTTCTTTGGATTCACTCCATAGCGCAACGCGAGTTTGTTGGCTTTATCGGGATGTCCACTGACAAATGCAACCACGCGCGACTTCTCGCATTTCGCGAATGCCGGAAGAATCTGGTTGATCGAGAGACTTCCCAGTCCAACGATCGCCCAACCCAGCTTGCGTCCAGGAGGATCGGGCACATAAAGCTGCTGCGCGGACGCATCCTTGAGCAGCGCTCCGGCGACGTTCGCAGCAAGCAGTGTCTTGCCGGCCTTTGCGATAAATCCTCTGCGTGTAATGTCGCTTGAATCGGACATGGCGAAGATCCTTTCTGGCGAATGCCAATTGCCGCGACATTCTATAGCCCTTCAATGGCGCCCCATCGTGCTGTTTTGCAAATGGGCAAAATACCGGTTTATTTCACAGTAAAAGTCACGGAATCCGACCAATCGTCGATGTGATGATCGTCGGGCGCAGGATGAAAGGTCTTCGCTCTGATCTGGTACGTGCCGGTCTTACTGTAGGCGTGGGACAGACCAGGCGCGCAATCGGCGCCCACCGGGCCTGATGGAGCAAACGATCCATCGCCCCACTCGATCGAATAACTGCAGCCCACCCATTTTGAGTAGGTGCCCTTTCCCAAATCGGTCAGGCGCCTGGGAGCGATAATCCTGACAGAATGCGGCGCATCACCAGCAATCGCCTGCAGCCGACCGTTTGAAGCAGGCGCTGCCGTCCCACACCACGTAATAAAGAGGAGCACTACCGTAAGTAGCATCAATGATTCTGCGTATCACTGCTTCATGCAGACGGCAACTACATTCGCAAGTGCATTCCTGCTGCTCCTGGGAATGAACTGAATCTCCCGCGCAGGGCACTCCGAGTGCCTATCAGCATCTCCGGTAGCAATCGCTGAAACTCAAGATTCTTCCGGAAACGACTAAGCAAGTCTCCATCGGCGGCATCGTCGCCCGCCAGGAGAACAAATTTCTCTACGCTCGCAAGCTGGGATTGTACTGCTCAGATCGCCGGAGAAACGAATGCTGTCGAAACTCTGCAATTCCGAATTCTCCGCACGCGGATATAGGGACATGTCTTACCACTCGGAAATCAGGGGTTCGCATGACAGAACACCGAACACGGCGTATGGTTGAAACAGGTGCAGTCCCGAGCCAAAACGGTGGTTGTTCTGTTTGTGGTTTTTGCGGTGCTATACGTTCTCATTTCTCCGTTGCCGGAGATGGCTGCTACAAGCTCCGGAAAATCATCCATCTTCCTGGTTATCTCCGTTTCAATTCTTTTAATTGCGGCAGTCCGACCACTTCTTCTTTCCGTTTGTTGGGAGCAGGCAGAGCGCAAATCCATCTTTAACCGGGCACTGCTCTGCAGCAGGTTGTGTTAGCCGATCACCTATCGTCACCTCTGCGCCTCCGCAGTCACTCAGCACAAAGCCGCTGTCAACGCCGCGCTGTCTGTCTACTTCGACGCAGCCCGGAAAGGAAGAACCATGCAAACGAAAGAAGTCGTTCAGGCCTGGGGGAAGATACTCACCGGCGGTAAACCGTCGCTGTCGATTGAGATCACCAGAGAATGTCCTCTGCGTTGTCCCGGCTGCTATGCCTATGCCGATGGCCATGTAGGAGAATCGCGGAATTTGCGCGACCTTGCAGACTACAAGTCGGACGCTCTGGTGCGGGAAGTACTTCGAGTGGTGGACGAATACCGGCCTCTGCATCTATCGATCGTTGGCGGTGACCCCCTGGTGCGCTTTCGTGAGCTCTCGATACTTGTACCTGAATTGCAGAAGCGCGACATCTTCGTGCAAATCGTCACCAGCGCATTCCGCGAGATCCCCTCGGCCTGGGCCAGCATTCCTAAACTGGGAATCGTAGTCTCCATCGATGGGCTGCAGCCGGAACATGACGCTCGCCGCAAACCTGCGACGTACGATCGCATTCTGAAAAACATCGCCGGCCATCGCATCACTATCCACTGCACGATTACTTCGCAGATGATGCAGCGGCCAGGCTATCTGGAGGAGTTTCTTCAGTTCTGGAGTGCGCGCGACGAAATACGAAAGATATGGATGAGCATATTCACTCCGCAAATCGGGGAGAGGTCTGCGGAGATACTGTCGCCCTCTCAACGGACTTCGTGCATCGCTGAACTACTGCGCATGCGCAACATCTATCCCAAGCTCGACATGTATGACGCCCAGATTCGCGAATTCGGAAATCCTCCGTCCTCCCCGGACGAATGCATATTCGCGCAAACCACAACGACGATCTCGGCCGATCTGAAAACCCGCGTCGTACCTTGCCAACTAGGCGGCAATCCCGACTGTTCGCAATGCGGCTGCGTCGCCTCGATGGGTCTGGCAGCTGTCGGACATCATCGGGTGGGATTGGGAATCACTGCGGGAAAGTTGTTTTGGATCTCCAACAGCGTTGGGAGAAAGATCCGTCAGATGAAAGGAACTGCTGAGCTGCGAAGCGCCTGAGGGCTCGAGGCTGAATTGTGTCTGCGCTGTCACAGATCGTGCCGCTGAGACTTGCATTGTTCGCCACGCGGGCCAATGTGGTCCCGTACGGGCTACTCACCCATTCGCTACCGCGAACGGTACTGACAATGCACTCAGGCTAGCTGACCGATTCTGGCTCGGGATAGTGGATCGTCTCGTTGGGCTCGTTTGTCGGTTCGCTTGAGAGCTCGATGTGGACTTTGGGGCTGTCGAAAATTACCACACCCTGGTCTTCGGCCAGGGTGCGGAATGTTGGGGACAGTTCGTAGAGTTCTTCAAACGAGCCGGCGCAGGCTTCCAGTTGGGATTCGCCGGGAGCGAGCCCTTCGGAGTCGCGGAGGACGAAGAACTTCGTGCAGAGCCGGCGCACGGTAGACAGCCTGTGCGTGATGATGAGCGCGCCCATCTCTTCGCCCAGAACTTCCTCCAGGCCTTTCTGGACGGCCTTCTCGGTGGTGGCATCGAGCGAGGCTGTAGCCTCGTCCACGACCATGAAGACAGGCTTACGCATAGCTGCGGCACCGATCATCAGGCGCTGCTGCTCGCCGCCGGAGAGCTCGATTCCGTGGCGGCCTACGCGAGTATCGAGGCCATCGGTTAGACGGTCGCCGAAATCGATCTTCAGCTTACGCATGATCTTCCAGAGCTCTTCGTCGGGGACTCGTGCCGGCTCATCGGTGAAGCGATAGAGCAAATTGTCACGGACCGTGCCGTCGAAGACCTGTGCCTGCTGCGGGACGTACGCGATCATGTTCAGCCATGACGCCAGGCGGACATCACGCAGGTCGTTCCCATCGATCAAGATCGAGCCGGAGGTCGGGTCCATGTAGCGCATGAGCAGACGCATGATCGTGGTCTTCCCTGCTCCGGACGGTCCAATAAGTGCGGCCTTCTCGCCGGGCTCGATGGTTAGGCTCACGCTGTTGAGGATCGGCAGCGGACGTCGTCGTTGCGGCGCTGCCCATTCGCTACCGCGAACGGTACTGACTGCTTCGTCGTCTCGATGGGTCCCAACCGCGAGACCAGGCAAGTCGCGCTTTTCCATCGAATAAGCGTATGAGACATTGCGCATTTCTATACGCACGCCGTTTTTGCGCTCCATCTCGATCGCGTTCGGCTTATCCGTTACGTCGGGCGGAACGGTGAGCGTGAGCATCGCCGTGCGAATCGCAGGCATATTCCAGTTGATCTGGTGCTCGATGTGGCCGATTTGCCAGATGCTCTCGCTGACTTTGGTCGCGTACATGAGCAGCGGGACGAAGACGCCGTTTGACCAGTCCCCTTCCCAGATTCGCCACGCGCCGTACGCGAGAGTGCCGAGGAGAACAAAGCGGTTGGAGTATCCGCGCCAGGTGACTTTCCCGATGAACCAGAGCCAGAATTTTCGTTCCTCGCCGAGGCAC
>DATEKE010000118.1:0-3387 GCA_035277605.1 Terriglobales bacterium
CAACCGTCTCACAGGGCGGCATAGCTCCGGATTCCGTTCTCAACAAGACCAACTACTTCAACCCCTGTGCCTTCGGTGTTCCATCGGGAAGCTTCGGTAATCTCGGACGCAATGCGTTTCGCGCTCCTGCCGTGTGGAACATGGACTTCGCCATGATGAAGAATTTCCCCATCGGAGAAGTTAAGCGCATCCAGCTTCAGTTCCAAGCGTTTAACGTTTTCAACGTCCAGAATTGGGAGGCGCCGTCGCAGGTCACGATCAATTCTTCAGCGGCTGCAATCAATGGTAAGGCAGGACAGATCACTGCTCTCGCTCAAGGCACGACGCCTCGCGAGATGCAGTTCGGATTGAGATTCGTCTTCTGAGAAACGGTATTTACAAAACCATTGTCATCCCTCGCGCAGCAGCGATAACTTTGCGATTCGAAGCTTTGAAGTTGCTGCGCAGGGATCTGCTCTTGACATCGCTCTAAAACACCCGGTTCGTCCGGAGCGCTACACCGAATTGATCAATTACGACAAGTCGTTTCACGCTATCAAACCAAACTCGAGGGCAGTTGTGATTCGCAGCCGCAGGGTCGAAAATGTTTGTATCCCAATTTGGAGATGGGACAATTGCCCGAGACCCTGATACAGACCCGCGTCTTAAGACTCGACCGCCGCGACGATGTACTGATCGCTCTCACAGACTTGCGCGTCGGAGACGAAATTCATTTTGGGAACGAGAACTATAAGCTCGTTACCGACGTTCCCGCAAAGCACAAGTTCGCATTACGCGACTTCGCCATCGGCGATCGCGTAACGATGTATGGCGTTACCGTCGGCAAGGCGATGCAGCCGATCCGGAGTGGCGAGGCGGTTACTACCCGCAATCTTCGCCACGAAGCCGCCGACTTTCATCAGAAGACCGGCACCTATGACTGGCACGCACCCGATGTCGCTAAATGGAAGAAGCAAACTTTCTCCGGCTATCGCCGTGCCGACGGCCAGGTGGGCACGCGGAATTATTGGCTCGTCGTGCCGCTGGTTTTTTGCGAAAACCGCAACATCGATGTCCTGCGCAAGGCTTTTGACGAGGCACTCGGATATGCACCTCCGCAGGTCTATCGCGAGCAGGTTTCCGATCTTGCCCGGCTTTATCGCGAAGGACGCGTTGACGCGATCGGCAGTTATCAGCAGACCTCGGATGACGGCCGGCAGCAGCATCGCGGATTTTTTGAGAACGTCGATGGCGTGAAGTTTCTCACGCACGAGCGCGGCTGCGGCGGCACGCGCGAAGATGCGCGCAATCTTTGCGGACTGATCGCCGGGTATTTGCATCACCCAAACGTGGCGGGCGCGACGGTGTTGAGCCTCGGCTGCCAGCACTCGCAGTCGGACATTCTGCGCGAAGAGATTCAAAAGCGAGATCCGCATTTCAACAAGCCGCTCATCCTGCTCGAGCAGCAGCGCAGCCCTTCCGAACGCGCGATGCTCTCGCAAGCCATTCGTGAGACTTTCCTGGGCATGATCGAGGCCAACAAAATGAAACGCGAGGAAGCTTCACTCGCAAGCCTCTCTGTTGGACTGAAGTGCGGCGGGTCGGATGGATTCTCCGGCATCTCGGCGAATCCTGCCATCGGCCATGTCTCCGACATTCTTGCTGAGCTTGGCGGGAAAACGGTGCTCGCCGAGTTTCCCGAGCTTTGCGGCGTGGAACAATCGCTGATCGATCGCGCCACCACGCAGGCTGTCGCCGATCGCTTCATTGAACTCATGCGCGACTACGCGGCGCGGGCGAAAGCGGTACGTGCCGGCTTCGAAATGAATCCGTCGCCCGGCAATATTAAAGACGGCCTCATCACCGATGCGATGAAGTCAGCCGGCGCTGCGCGCAAAGGTGGAAGCTCTCCGGTGACGGGAGTTCTCGATTATCCGGAATACGCAACGACGCCGGGACTCAACCTGCTCTGCACTCCCGGCAGCGATGTCGAAGCCGTTACCGCGCAGGTCGGCGCTGGATGTAACGTGGTGCTGTTTACCACCGGACTGGGCACGCCCACGGGAAATCCCATTGCTCCGGTGATCAAGATTTCGACGAATACGCAGCTTGCGCAGCGCATGTCCGACGCTATCGACATCGACACCGGGCAAGTCATCGCCGGCGAAGAGTCGGTCGAAGAAGCAGGCGAACGAGTGCTCGAATTCATTCTGAAAGTCGCCAGCGGCGAGGCGAAAACCAAAGCGGAACTGCTGGGACAGGACGACTTCATTCCCTGGAAGCGAGGCGTTTCCCTCTGAACGCAAACGGCAATAATTCGGCTACATTCCGGCTCGATGGCAAGAATGCTGTCGTCACCGGCGGAGCGAGCGGCATCGGCAAGGCCATTGCGGTCAGCTTCGCCGAAGCCGGCGCATCAGTCCACATTGTTGAAGTCGATCAAAAGAACGCCGAAGACACCACGAAGGCGATTCATAAGACAGGAGGCAAAGCCCAGTGGACACTCTGTGATGTTTCGGATCAGCAGCAGGTCAAGAATGTCTTCGGGAGAATTGCGGCTGCAGGCACCATAAATATCCTCGTGAACAATGCCGGTGTCTCCCATATCGGGAAGCTGGAGAACACGCCGGAAGACGAGTTCGATCGCGTTTACCGCATCAACGTGAAAGGCGTGTACAACTGCATGTACGCGGTTCTCGATTCGATGAAAGCTGCCGGCAGCGGTGTGATTCTGAATCTCGCGTCCATTGCCGGACTCGCCGGACTCGCCGACCGCTTTGCATACAGCATGAGCAAAGGCGCGGTGTTGACCATGACGTATTCGGTAGCTCGCGACTACGTCAATCACAACATCCGATGCAACTGTATTTCCCCAGCGCGCGTGCATACTCCGTTTGTCGATGGCTACCTTCGCAAAAACTACCCCGGTCATGAGCAGGAAATGATGCAGAAGCTCTCACAATTGCAGCCTATCGGCCGCATGGGACAGCCGGAAGAAGTTGCATCCCTCGCGCTGTTCCTCTGCTCCGATGCCGCCGGTTTCATAACGGGAAGCAACTATCCGATCGACGGAGGATTTCTGAACCTGCACGGCTAGCTTGTTTGGTGGAGTCCCCGACTGAAGTCGGGGACTCCACCGCAACACCGTGCGCCGGCCAAATTAGAAGCCCAGGGTTCACCTCCACGCATGCGCGTCGATTCCCACCAGCACTTCTGGCGTTACGATCCGGTTCGAGACGCCTGGATTACCGACGAAATGGCGGTGCTGAAGCGCGACTTTCTGCCTGCGGATCTTCTTCCCGAGCTGCGTGCCAACGGCATCGATGCGTGTGTGGCGGTGCAGGCAGATCAATCAGAAGAGGAAACTCGCTTTTTGCTGGATCTTGCCGAGAACCATAGTGAGATCGC
>DATEKE010000119.1:0-3878 GCA_035277605.1 Terriglobales bacterium
AAATTCATAGATTCCGAAGTACACGGCCGGCTCGAGGATGAACAGCACGCGAATGCCTTCCGGCTCTGGCCGCACCTGCACCTGAACATTGTCAAAGCGATGCGTGCTCTTGATCGCAGCGACCGTGGCATCGACTTTTTCCTTCGAGAAGGGCTCGTCCTGTTTTTGCACGAGCAGCGGAAGGAATGGTCCCATGTCGATTTCGGGATGGCCGGCGAGTTCTACTGACGAGACCTGTTGTCCTTCATACGAAGGCAGAATCTCCTGAACCTGCGGTGAGGTCTTGGGCTGTTGAGCTGGAGTCGCGGTCGGCCCAGATTGGGGAAAGAGAAAGGTGGCACAGAGCACCACGTCGAAGAGAGCGGCGCAGCGATACGGCCAACCTGAGAGGCCAATGATAGACACAACATCTCTGATGAAGAGAGAAGCGCAGTGTTTGTCTCGGCCCAGAGTAATCGCTGCCGCGGCGCAGCTCTGGCGCAGGCTGCCGTTGTGAGCTCATCTGAAGCATCGTGTATTAAACGCGGGGAATCGAACCCAACAATAGAACTTTTCCACTACACGGCAGAGATGCCGAATTCAATAATGCAGAGGGATCGAGAATGAAACGAACATGGCTTCTAGCTCCAACCATGCTGGCGGCCTTTGCCTGGGCAGGCGCGCAAACAGCGGGCTCGGCAGGCTCCGGCATCGGCGGCAGCAGCACCAGCACAGGCGCGGGGACAACAGCAAACCCAACCGGCACAATGGGTTCGCAAAACACTCCGGCCGGAGCCACCGTAGGCGCGACCGGCACGACAACCGGAACCACTCCGGGCAGCACGGTAGGACAATCGACCACTACCAATCCGAGCACGACTTCAACTAGCAATCCAAGTGGGATTGGCACAACTCAAAGCACGACCAGCGGAAGTTCCGGAGCAGCTTCTCTGCCCAGCTCGGGTGCTGCAAATCTTCCAAGCTCGGGCGCGGCGAGTCTGCCTAGCTCGGGAGCAGCGACTACTACCAACTCAACCACAGGCACGACGGGATCGACGGGAGCCAGCGCAGGCTCAACCGGCACTATGGGCACGACCGGAACTACTGGATCGACCGGAAGTTCCGTGGGCGCGACCGGCAGCACCGGCACGACCAGCACGAGTGGATCGACAATGAGCTCAACCGGAACACCGGGTGCAGCCGGAACGACGACGAACTGCGCTCAGACTCCAGCGACCAGCGGCACGACCACGAATGCCCAAAATGGAACGACTTCATCGGCTGGAACGACCTCGAACACTGCGGGAGCCACTTCGACCAACTGTCCCACTGGGACGACTTCAACTACCCCGCGATAAATCCACGCGAGAGTAATGAGTGAGGCGGGGCTGCGACGCCCCGCCGCTCCCAACGTTCTGACCGTTTCAGCACAACTTTCTTTGTCTTAGGTGGTTCACATAGTGGTAATCGCGCATTGTTCACGTTAGCCTTTTAACGCGCGAACACCGGAATGATCGTCTCTTCGAAATGGAAACTCGCAGCCGTTCTGTGTGGTCTGCTCGTAGGCTGCTCGTTATATGCGACCGATATCCCGTCCGATCTGAACAGCGGATTCCAGCAGATGTACAACCTGGATTTCGCAGGCGCTCACCGCACGTTTTCAGAATGGGAACAGAGCTATCCGGACGATCCACTCGGCCACGCGTCGAACGCTGCTGCGTATCTTTTTTCTGAATTCAATCGGTTGAAGATTCTCGAATCGGATCTATTCATTGATGATCAGAAATTCGAAAAGCGTCCAAAGCTCTCTCCCGATCCTGGCATTCGCGCCGCGTTTGAGGCCGAATTAACGAAGGCGAGGGAGGTCGCAAACAAAAACCTGGCTGCAAAGCCGCAAGATTCGCGCGCGTTACTTGCCTTGGTGATGTCGAATGGTCTCGAAGGCGACTATGTGGCGTTGATCGACAAAAAGAACCTCTCTGCGCTCAGCTTTATGAAAAATTCGCGTTCCATTGCGGAACGCCTTCTTGCAGACGATCCGTCGTGCTACGACGCATATCTCGCGGTAGGCGTAGAGAACTACCTGTTGAGTTTGAATTCGGCGCCGGTCCGCTGGATTCTTCGGTTGGGCGGCGCGCAGACCGACAGGGAAGAGGGCCTGCAGAAACTTCGGCTCACGGCTACGAAAGGACATTATCTTGCGCCATATGCGCGTCTGCTGCTCGCAGTAGCGGCGCTGCGCGACAAAGACCGAAACACCGCGCGGCAACTCCTCGCCGGGCTCTCACAGGAATTTCCACAGAACGAGCTATATCGCAAAGAACTCGCGCGAATTCAGCCTTAGCGGCATAGAGAAGTGCGTTAAAGCTTCGGCTTTACGCGTCAGCGCAACTCATCCAGCATCGCTTCCATCTCAGACCGTGCGTGCAGGTTGCGGATGCGGATTGCGCACGCGATGCCGTTCTCAAGCATTTTTCGCGCTTCGTCATCGCGACCGGCTTTCATCAAGCTTTGTGCAGCCATTTGATAGCCCGCAGCGTAGTCGGGATTGGCTTCGAGCAGGGTTCGGAATTCTGCCAGTGCAGTCGATGTGTCCCCTCGATTGACGTACTCCATCGCCAGTCCATAGCGCGCAAACGTGTCTTTCGGATTCTGCGCAAGGACCTCCTGCAGCATGGCAACGCGGTCCATAGGCTATCTGTGCGCGAGCGCGCCGACCATCGACTGGAAGATGCGCACGCCGTCACTCATTCCTAAAATAGGATCAGCGCTGCGGTCCGGATGGGGCATCATACCGAGTACATTGCGTCCTGCATTGCAGATGCCGGCAATATTATCGAGTGAGCCGTTGGGATTGGCTTCTGGCGTGGTTTTTCCATCGGCAGTGGAGTAACGGAAAATGACTCGGCGATCCCGCCTGAGCTGTGCCAGCGTTTCCGCGTCGCAGAAGTAATTGCCTTCCATGTGGCCGATGGGAATTTCCAGAACTTCGCCTTCGCGGCAGCTATTTGTGAAGGGTGTGTCGGCGTTCTCCACCCGCAGGTTCACCGGCTTGCATATATATTTCAGTCCTGCATTGCGCAGCAGCGCTCCCGGTAATAGTCCTGCTTCGCAGAGGATCTGGAAGCCGTTGCAGATACCGAGCACGAGTCCTCCGCTCGCAGCGAAGCGGCTGACCTCCTGCATGATCGGCGCAAACTTCGCAATGGCGCCTGTACGCAGGTAATCGCCATAGGCGAAGCCGCCGGGAACGATGATGGCATCGCAGTTCTCGAGATCATGGCTGGCGTGCCACAGAAATGTGACTGGCTGTTTGGCAGCCGATTCGATCGAGTAGTAGGCGTCGTGATCGCAGTTGGATCCGGGGAAGACGAGTACGCCGAATTTCATGGGTATCTCCAGTTTAGCAGCGCACAGCGGACAACCGCCGATGATTCGCAATCCATCTCTCCAGTTGAATTCAGATGAGGAGTGAACATATGAGCATCTTCGACGCGGTGATGGGAGCAGTCGAGCAGCATTCCGAAGTCAGCCAGCAGCAGCACGCGAGCCTGGTGCAGACCGCGATGGACATGTTTGCCAATCGTGAGGGATTCTCGAGTTTGGTGAACAACGCACAGTCACAAGGACTGGGCGGAGTCGTGCAGTCCTGGATCAGTCGCGGCGCCAATCAGCCGATCGCTCCGCAGCAGGTGCAGGGATTGATTGGTGAGGACAGGCTGCAACAAATCGCCACTCGCGTCGGCATTCCTCCTGCAATTGCGAGCATTGCTCTTTCCCACATTCTGCCTAGTTTGGTGGATAAGCTGACACCAGAAGGGAAATTGCCACAGGCCGCATAGAGCGTCCGGCGAGCTTTTGAGACGGATTCGACTTCCGCCAAATTCGCGCGCTATAGC
>DATEKE010000120.1:0-2689 GCA_035277605.1 Terriglobales bacterium
GGTCGATAGAAGTCGTAGAAGAATCCCGATTCGGTCGGCGGGCCATGTCCCAATCTGGTCTCTGGAAATAACTCCGTTACCGCCGTTGCCAGCAGGTGAGCCGAGGAGTGGCGGAAGACCTCGAGGGCCTCGGGATCTTTCTCTGTGAGGATACGGACTTCGGAATCATGGTCGATAGGTCGATTCAGATCGACCAGCTTCCCGTCGACTTTCGCCACCAGCGCGGCATCAGCTAGTCGAGGCGAAATAGACTTCGCAACATCGAATGCGGTACTCCCTCGCGGAACTTCACGAGTAGATCCGTCCGGCAGAGTGATCTTTATGGTTTGAGTGGCTTGAGCGACGTCAGACATAGCGATTGGGTTGCAAATATTCAGGATAACGCAAAGAGGCTGCCAAGCCACGGAACTAGAGCTACGAGGGGGATGATGCTGGCGGATTAGAAAGGCGAGATCTCATCTGATCTCATGAAATCTCGTCCGATCTCATCAGATATCTCATCGCGCCCGATGAGATATCTCATCTGTCGATGTCATTCGATCTCATCGAATCTCGTGAGATCTCTACCGGATTCAATGCATGAAAGGAGCGAAGCAGGCCGTCCACGAAGAGGTAGTATCTCGCCTTTGACAAAACGAACGCAGTGTTCTGCCGCCACTCGATCCGGGGCCTCCTACCTTCTGTGCTATGACGAATTTGGGAAGAAGTCAAGCGATTTTTTGTCGTGAAAAGGCTGTGCCGATGCAGGGATGGGTAAAGCGTTTTGTGCCAAAACGGGAATTCGTCGCTTGGCTGAATTTTCGCGTCTTCCTAGTGATCACCTAGGAATGCAGGCAGGCCCGTATTCCAGCTTCGCGGCCTCCACGCTAAACTTGCTACATGCTTGCTGCCACACTCCAGCCCGTCTGAAAACGCTGCCCGAGGATCTGGTTCAGATGGTGCTTGAGATGCTCGACGTAATCTCCCGCAAGCCAGAGGAGCGTCACGGGCGGACGACCCCCGATGCTGCATTGCACCTGCGGAGAGGATTCAGGAAAGTGCTGCAGTATGTGCGCCAGATATCGGTTGTACGCTGACCAAAGCTCGATAACCAACTCCCAGCTTGCACCATTTGGATTCTGCAGCGTGACAAGCTTTTCCTGGTCATAACCAGGAAATTCAAGACTTCCTTGCGTAGCAGCGCGCACGAATCGCTGATGATTGTTCGACGCAGAGTCGATCAGATGCGCGAGGATTTCCTTTTTGCTCCACTTATTTGGCGCCGGGCGAAACGTTGCATCAGCATTGCCGACCTGGTGCAACATCGGCTCTGCCGTGCGCACTGTTTGAAGTAAATCAGAGGCAATCGATGTGAAAGTCATCGCAGTAGTATCGCGCATTTTATTGCGTTCAGGCTGTTAGTACCTGTCCTTTGGTACCGAAGAATTTCGCGGTCTGCTGATGTAAAAATTTCCTTCACGTGAGCAGTCACCAACGTAAGTTCCTCATTCTGAGTAGCCGATTTGCGGCATGTCAGATGCTCGACTGCTCTTTGGAGACACCACTTTGAAATCACACTTTTTAATCACAGGATCTTTGCTGGCTAGCCTGACCTTGATGCCAATCGCGGCGTCGGCCTACGACCATCCAGGCGAGCACAACAGCGGACAGCACCTTCGCCGCGACGTTCGCGAGAATGAGCACGACCGTCATCTGCGCGAGGAGCGTGAGCGACACGCTCGTCTCGAGCGGGAGGCCCGTTTTCGACGCGAGCGCGAAGAACATATGCGTCGCGAGCACCACGAAGCACGCCACGACTTCCGCGACCATGACCGTAACCACGACCGGCGCGGCTGGGAAAAGGGACAGAAGCACGGGTGGAAAGGCGGCTCCCTGCCTCCAGGACAGGAAAAGAAAGCCGAGCGCGGACGCTAGCCCCTTGCGATTCGCTTAATTGGTCTTGACTCCCCCAGAAGTTGGATCAGGCGGCGTTGCAGTCTTTGTCGGACTGCGCGCCGCCACCGTTGCTCTTTTCTCATTCTCGGATCCTATTTTCCCTGGAATGCCTACCGCTTATCCCCCTTGCAGCATCTTCCGCAGGAACACGAGTTGACCGAGGTGATAGGCGTTGTGGTCGGCAACGAGCAGCGCCTCTCGGAGCAGAGTCTGGCCATCGCCGTGGGCAATACGTGCGTAGAGCTGCTGCTCGTCGGCTTCGGCGACAAGCTGCTTCATGGCTTCGAGATCGCGTCGAAACGCGGCTACGCTCTTCTTCCATGCTGCGTCGCTGGGCGGCGCAGCAGAATCTGGCCAGTAGCCTTCCGGCCACTTCGGCGAGACATGCTTGGCGTCCCGACTGAACTCGAGAATGTCCCATTGCGCAATGCGCACATGCTCTAGAAGCTGCCATATCGTGTGAGCCGAGCCTTTGATCTTCTTGCCGCGCAGCGCAGGAGCGAGCCCGCGAATGGCTTCATCGAAGTCCAGGTGCGCGCCTTTGCCGCTTAGGAGATTGAGTACGTGCTGTTGCAGAGGCGAGTTCGTCATGGCATCTCCTCGAATTTGAGTTCATTCCGAAGCCGCCGGTTTATGGCGGCGGGAAATCCCTATGGACTTCGAGAATGCGGGCTCCACGACATTGGCAGTCTCATGGTCGCTCGTTTGAGGATTTCGCACGGGGAGAGATCATGCAAGTCGATAGGGATTCCTC
>DATEKE010000121.1:0-42205 GCA_035277605.1 Terriglobales bacterium
CGACATTACCAGATACTGCGTTCCACAATTGCCGCTGGGCCTCATTTCATCGGATGGATACACCAGCACGAAAATTCAATATGAACCGGGCGACATCTTTGCCATGGTTACGGATGGAATCGTGGAAAGAGGTGAAGAGCCCGATCCCGATTCTGGCCTCGATCGAATCACGAAGCTTCTGTGCAATAACGCTGATGCTTCCCTGCCCGACCTCACCGAACTCATCTATGCAGACCTCGCTGATCGCGGAAAACAGCACGATGATGAAACCGTCTTGCTGTTGAAAGTGCGGGACGAAAAGGTCGATTCTCGCGCCGATGCCACACTGCCAGTAGGGGAACCCGCCAGAAATACCGCGGTCCTGGAATCGATGTGGAATCGATTGCTTGACGACTTGGCCGACGAGCTATCGCGGGAATAGCAACTAACGCTCGACCAGTCAAATGCCAAAACCGCGCATACAAATCGCGCAAATCTTCGACGCTCTCGGCGATCCGACACGCCGCGCGATCATCGAGAAGCTCACGGAAAGACCTCATTCCGTTTCGGGACTGGCCGAACCGCTAAACATTACGCTCACCGCCGTCGGCCAGCATTTGCAACTGCTCGAAGAGAGCGGACTGGTTCGGACAGAAAAGCTCGGTCGTGTACGAACAGCAAGTCTTCATCCTTCCGGATTCGAGGCGATAGAAGAGTGGGTCCACCATCATCGCTCCGCATGGGAGCGGCGATTGGATCGACTAGGCGATCTGCTTGAAGAATAGACAGAACCGCCGGCGGTAGCCGGTGGGGCGCTTGCGTCTTTGGCAAGCGCGCGGCGTTCGCTCTCATCTCCATACATTCCTCCAGAGCTAGGTCGGCCTCCGCGTTGGTGCCCCCCTGCAACTCAAGAACCTCGGCTGCAACGCCCCAAGCATCTGCATCTTGTCGCAAGTGCAAAGATCCACGCGTACTAGGATTAAGATGCAAATCCTATAGAAATCATAGGAAACATATATTTCACCTATAGCTCTCGTTACCCGAAGATGAGAGACATGGAAAAAGAACTCGCCGTCGCCGCCGGGGCTGAAACCCGAACCCTCGACCAAACCTCTACAACTGAAGCCAAGTGCCCCGTCGCGCATGGCACTCGCCGCGCTCACACCAACGCGGATTGGTGGCCGAATCAACTGAGCCTGAAATCGCTGCACCAGAACTCGCCTCTCTCTGATCCCATGGGCAGGGAGTTCAATTACACAGAAGAATTCAAGAGCCTGGATTTGCAGGCGGTGATCACAGACCTCCAGGCGTTGATGACTACCTCCCAGAACTGGTGGCCGGCCGATTACGGTCACTATGGCCCTTTCTTTATTCGCATGGCCTGGCACAGCGCGGGCACGTACCGCATCGGCGACGGACGTGGCGGCGCGGGCTCGGGCACGCAGCGCTTTGCTCCACTCAACAGCTGGCCGGACAACGCGAACCTCGACAAGGCGCGTCGGCTGCTGTGGCCCATCAAGCAGAAGTACGGCCGCAAGATCTCGTGGGCTGATCTTATGATCCTCGCTGGCAACGTCGCACTGGAATCCATGGGATTCAAAACGTTCGGCTTTGGCGGCGGACGTCCGGATGTATGGGAGCCCGAAGAGGACATCTACTGGGGTCCTGAGGGCAAGTGGCTGGCCGACGAGCGGTACAGCGGCGATCGCGAGCTCGAAGGTCATCTCGGCGCGGTGCAGATGGGTTTGATCTATGTGAATCCAGAAGGACCAAATGGTAAGCCCGATCCATTCCGTGCGGCGCGCGACATCCGCGAGACATTCGCGCGCATGGCGATGAACGATGAGGAAACCGTCGCCTTGATCGCCGGTGGACACACGTTCGGCAAAACGCATGGCGCTGCGCCTCCGCCGCAGTATGTCGGACCTGAGCCAGAGGGCGCCGACGTTGAACAGCAAGGTCTCGGCTGGAATAACAAGTTCGGCACCGGCAAGGGCTCGCACACGATCACCAGCGGACTCGAAGGCGCATGGACACAGACTCCCACAAAATGGAGCAACAACTATCTGCAAAACTTATTCGGCTTTGAGTGGGAGCTAACCAAGAGCCCGGCAGGCGCACATCAGTGGACTCCGAAGAATGGAGCCGGAGCAGCCACGGTTCCCGACGCGCACGATCCCTCGAAGCGGCACGCACCTTTCATGCTCACGACCGACCTCGCGCTGAGAGTGGATCCGATTTATGGGCCAATCGCGAAACGTTTCCTCGACCATCCTGACCAATTCGCCGATGCGTTCGCGAAAGCCTGGTTCAAGCTCACGCACCGCGATATGGGTCCGATCTCGCGCTATCTGGGCCCGCTCGTTCCCAGGGAGCCGCAACTGTGGCAGGATCCCGTTCCCAAAGTGGATCATAAGCTGATCGACGACAAAGACGCCGCTGCTCTGAAAGCTAAGATTCTCGCGTCCGGTCTTTCCATTTCGGAACTGGTGACGACGGCCTGGGCGGCAGCGTCAACATTCCGCGGCTCCGACAAGCGCGGCGGCGCGAACGGAGCTCGCATTCGTCTTATGCCGCAGAAGGACTGGGAATTAAATCAACCGGCCCAATTGGGGAAAGTGCTGCTGAAGCTCGAGGCAGTCCAGAAGGAATTCAACAGCTCGCAGGCAAATGGAAGCCGCGGAAAAGCGGTTTCGCTGGCAGACCTGATCGTTCTCGGGGGCAACGCAGCCATTGAGGAAGCCGCCAGGAAGGCCGGCCGAAACGTGACGGTTCCCTTCTCTCCGGGACGCACCGATGCTTCGCAAGAGCAGACGGACGCGCACTCCTTCGCCGTCCTGGAACCCGCCGCAGATGCGTTCCGCAACTACCGCCGCAAAGGAGAGCAACGGTCCACCGAGGAGCTGTTACTAGATCGGGCGCAGTTGCTGACGTTGACTGCGCCGGAGATGACGGTACTGATGGGTGGACTCCGCGTCTTGAATGCGAACTTCGCGCAATCGAAGCACGGTGTCTTCACCAGGCGTCCGGAGACGCTGACCAATGATTTCTTTGTCAACCTGCTCGACATGAACACGAAGTGGCAGCCAGGAACCAACGGCAATGGCGGCGCCTATGAAGGACGCGACCGCGCAACCGGCGAACTCAAGTGGACCGCCACACGCGTCGATCTGCTCTTTGGTTCGAACTCGCAGCTCAGGGCACTCGCCGAAGTCTATGCGTGCGAGGACGCCAAGGGCAAGTTTGTTCGTGACTTCATTGCAGCATGGAACAAAGTTATGAACCTCGACCGCTTCGACCTTGTCGAGGCGAGTACGAAAGCCTTCAACTAAAACAATGTGATTGAGAAATAGAAAGGTGCGAGCGCTTCGATTGGCGCACGCACCTTCGTCTTCTTTCCTCGCTGAGCAGGCAGTGTTGCACGCATGGGCCTAGCAGGATCAGGTCCTGCTCTCTTGCAAATCGAGACAAACGAATTGTGGTCGGCACTGATCAGATTTGCGATACGCAGTTGATACCCAAGATCAGCTCTTAAGCAGCATATACGTGCTGTAGTTCTCATCCTGGATTGCTGTGAAAGGCTTCATCGTAATCTTCTTGCCATCAACAGTTGAAGCTTCAGCCTCGCCCTTTGCGCCTGCAGCGCGCGCACGTAGGAGCTCGGCCCGATCAAAAGTCGGTTGCGCATCAGATGCAGCAAATAACACCAGCGGTCCACGCAACAATGCCGCAACCTTCGGATGCTGCTCATCGACTGCCTCGAGCCGCAGCGGCATCGGAAGCTCCAACTCGAGTACATCTCCGTCTTTCCAAGTGCGCCGAACGGGAGCGAAGGTTCCCGGCTGCAAGTGTTGAATAACGCGACTTCCGTTCACTGACAAAATCGGATTTGGCGATGCCCACTGCGGAATTCGCAAGTATATGGCGAATTCACCCGGACTTGATGCGCCTATCTTCAAACGTATCGTGTTTTCAAACGGATATTGTGTTTCTTGGGTGAGCGTGTATTGCTTCGATCCATCGCGCCAGCGGGCAGCGGAAGGAGTGAACAGGTTAACGTAAATCCCTTCGGGTGCGTGGAAGTAAGTGCTGATGTGATAGTCAGCAGCGAGTTGAGGAAAGGTCCCCGAGCAGCAGGGCCATTTGTCTCTGTACCAGACTTTTTTGCCTGTAGTGCCATAATCCGAGTAGTAGAACGAAGTACCATCGGCCTGAACCGGCCAGGCGCCCAGAATCGTGTTATAGAGCACACGCTCCATGGTGTCGCCGTACTGGGCATCTTTAGTAGCACATAGCAAGTATCGGGCGATTTTGAAATGCCCGTAGGTGCCGCAGGGGGTCTCAAAGCTGGCATGAGTCAGGTTGAGGCTGTCGCCTAGCTGTCCTGTGCCGGGTTCGACGAATGCTTCGTTCGGCCCCCACCCGCCGGTGGCGAAGCTCTGCGATAACACCATGTGGAAGCCGTTATTCGCGGCACGCAAGTGTTTCTCGCTGCCCAATGTCAGGTAAGCCTGCATCGCGGAACTAAACGCATTTACGTGACTGTATGCATGCTCGAAAGGAAGAACATTGTTTCCTTCCGACAAGGGACCGAAGTACGTGTCATCCTCTAAATATCGTTGACCTAAATCCCGATAGAACGATTTACCACTGCGCTGATATGCGAGAAAAAGATTCTCTGGTAGCGTGTAAGTTTCATCCCAAGTGTAAGAAGTGTCCTTATGTGGACGAGAGCGTTGTTCTGCGCGCGAGAGCGCTTTCTCCGGCAGGTAGTTCAGAATCGCCTTCGTCAGCTTCTCATGAACGTCCATTGCCATTGGATCCTGAGCAAATTCATGAGCATCGATAAGGCCGCACGACAGTTTGTCGTATGTATATGCAGGAAGGCGATAATCGACGAAGAATTTGGCTTTGGGATCCAACGTCTCCGCGTAACCTTTTACGAGCCTCTGTACTTTGGCGCGCGTCTCTTCTGAACCGGTGACGGCATAAGCGCGCGCGAGCCCGGAAACATACTGACCAAAACTGTGACCGGCAATGAATCCGTGGAAATCATTACCCCCGAGGCTGAACCCCGTCAGGTCGTACCATCCGCCCATATCCTCGCCGGGTGCTGGAAGACCAGCCACTTGACGAAAGACCTTCAGCATTCGGTCGTCATCGAGATGAAGGAACCGAGCATGCAACTCATCGAACTGTCGCTTCATGGGCCCGTCGAGTAACTGGACATCCCTGTATGGAAAAAGCGCAAGTGGAGTCGAGATACTGGGTGCAGCGACGTTCGCCGCCCAAAGATGACTCTTGGGCACGCAACCGGCGACCGCGACTGCCGCGCCCGTCTTCATAAAGGTTCTGCGAGTGACTTGTGGCATCTGATTACGTGAAGAACGCCTTTCCGCTGCAGCTACTCATCCGGCTACAAACGAAGCTCTGGAACCGCGTTGCTTGTTTTCAATCGCGGCCCCAGGTTTGGCAGCAGAATCTAGAACGTAAGCTTCGCTCCAAGTTGCCACCATCTCGGTAACTGCTGCCTAGTGGCCTTACCAAACGAACCATTGGCTAAATTGTTATCTAAATAAAGATTCGGCCGATTGAACAAGTTGTAAAACTCAAACCTGAGTTGGAATTTCAGGCTTTCCGTGATGTGGGTGTCCTTGTAGGCCGTCAGATCGGTTTCGGCGAACCTCGGCTGCCGAAATTGCCCGGTCTTCTCGTTGCCCTCGGTGCCTGGACTGGGAGCGCTGAATTGAGACGGAAGAATACTTCCAGTAGTTAAAAACGCGCTGCGAGACGTGCTCTGGTTGTAGCTGCCAACGTTGGGGTAATCGAGGTTATCTCCATCGGCGTTATAGTCTCCACCCGCGCTGAAAGGAGCAGTCGTGAGCACTGTGAGCGGGTATCCCGACTGCACGATACTGGTTCCGCTGATCCCCCAACCTCCTGTCAAATGACCAATCGCTCCACTGCCTGAATTGAGACCTGGCAATTGATAGTTCAGGGTCAGTGAGAAGCGATTAGGGACATCCCACGGTGATGGACCATAGAACTGGTGCGGATTCGTTGCAGTGGGGTAATTGCCGGCGTCATCGTTGGAAGCCGAGCGAGTATACGACGCATCAAAGAAAGCGCCACGACCGCGCCCTCGAAAATCAAGCGTGATGCCGTTGTAGTTGGCTACGCGGTCATTGTCGGTGTAGGCGATGGAGCCGAAGCTCGGGTTTAGCCTGGTGGGCGCCGGATTCACGAGCAGGTCGCCCGGCTTTGCATTGATGTCAACGCCATAGCTCACAATGCCTGCCTGGTTCCCGTTGCCCACCAAGTTAGTTGTATGCGATCCGCTATACAGTATGCTTCCCACCATACTGCTGCCGATCTTCCTCTCCAGCGCAGCGGCAAAGATATACGCCTCAGGAGATACCAGATTGGGATTGATGCCTCCAATTGGGAATCTCGCGCCTGCTATGCCGCCTTTGCTGTCGAGACAAGGCGCAGTGGGACACAGTGGCGAGCCTGCCAGCGGCGGGAATGTAAATCCAAATGGAGGCTTACTGGAATTTCCCTGCACAAATATAGGAGGCGTCGAGGTACCGGCAAAGAAGGTCGGTAAGATTAGCCCCGGAGGATTTCCGCGGAACTCTTCCTGGACATTAGCCTGCGTCAGCCAGTTGGCAAACATACCGGCGCCACCGCGTACAACCCAATTACCGCTTCCGGTTACATCCCATGCGACGCCGCCACGCGGGTTAAACACCTTGGGCGCTTGATTGAGTGCGTTCGGTGTGGCCTTGGCAAAACCGGCAGCTACACGATCCTGAACTGTGCTCCCTGACCCGAGATAGAAGTTGCCGAATACCGTAGTGTCACTGCGGGAATAGGGATTTCCCTGGTTGTCGAAGCGGAATCCGAGCGTGACGGTCAGATTGCGCCGGGCCTTCCATGTATCTTGAGCGAACAGCCCCCAGGTTCTCGAAGCTGCATTCCACTCCCATAACTTCTGCTGGCCGGCAATGGGGTCGTACATGACGCCACCCTCGGTGTGAGGGGCATCCTGGGCGAGAGTGAGCAGATTATCGAAGGCGAATTTTGGCTGCGACCACGGCCCCTGGAAAGGTTCCACATCGTCGCCGAACCAACCTTCATAACCGAATCGCAGCACGTGCGCGCCGCGGACGTGAGTAAGCACGTCGCGCCAGTGATAGTTGTGTTGAATGAAATCGCCTTGCGCGAAACCGACTCCGTATCCGACGGACTGTCCCGTAACGGAAATAGACGGAATGGTGAAATCACCAGTTTCGCCTTGAAATCCCTCAATTCTGTTCTGCGCAAAGATGGCTTCGTTCAGCAGCGTGGGACTGAATACATGTTCATAATTCACCTGCAAAGCCTGTTCTGTGTTGTGATTGGTGGTTGAGAACTGAGGTGTTACCGCCGGACCTCCGTAGTGCAGAGTGGTGCGGAAGAGACTGCCATAGAGACGATCGTTCTTGAGGTACTTATCAACTCTGAGGAAATACTGGTCGCCATTGCGGAAGTTAGTTGAGTTGAAGACCCCCGTATCGATCATCGGGGTCGCGCAGGGCAGATTGTTTGTTGCTGCAGTACCGCAAGTCGTTGGGAAAATATTCTGAGCCGTTTTGGATATCCCTGTGACCGTAGCTCTACTCGGAGCATAAGTATTCAGGATCTTGGTTCCAAACGTATTTGGGTAATTCTGCTTTGCCCATGAAGCAAATTCCGGCGCTTGGAACGTAATCGACTGGTTTCCGGTCGATGCCGACGAACGGAGCGGCTCAACCGCGAAGAAGAAGAAGAACTGCTTGTGAGGGATGATCGGACCGCCGATCGCGGCAGAGAAGTTGTTACTGTGAAACGGATTGTACTTGGCATTTGCTGCCATAAATTCCGTTTTCGCGTACATGGTCTGATAGTTGAAATAGTCACTGGCCAAACCATGGAATCGATCCGTACCTGACTTACTCGTGCTCGCCATCTGGATCGAACTCGCTCCTCCGTACTCCGAGGAGAATGTATTGACCTGAATACTGGTTTCCTGGATCGCGTCTGGATTCGGCGTTAAGTTCAGAACGCCCTGACGAATGCCGCTGGTCACATTCAAGCCATCGATGATGAACTGATTCGCGACAGTGCCTTGACCATTCGCACTCACATCTACGGCAGTTTCGGTGGAATAGTTGTCAACACCTGATCCGGGCGTACCCGCGCCACCGGGCTGACCACCACCCATCGTTCCAAGTCCGCTGACACCTGGAGCGAGAGTCACCAGCGATATGAAATTACGACCGGCGAGTGGCAGACTCGACAGCGAATCGCTTTGCAGCGTCATTTGTGTGCGCGTCTCAGCCGTGTTCACAAGAGGCGCGACATCCGTAACGGTCACAACCTCCTTGGCATCGCCGATCTTCAGCGTTAGCGGCACATTGAGAGTTTGTTCGGTAGTGAGCGCGATGTTGGCTTCCGATTTTGCAAAGCCGGGTGCATCGGCAGAAACTTTGTAAGAACCAGGCGCCACACTGACAAAACGATAGTTGCCGGATGCGTCGCTGGTGGTGTTGTACGACACCTGCGTGGAGGCGTTGACGAGGGTTACCGACGCTTTTGGCACGGCAGCGCCGGTGCCGTCAGTCACCACACCCTGGATATTGCCGGTGAACTGTGCCCAACCGGCACTCACGAAGAAGCTTACGAATAGGGCCCCGAGGTACCACACGCGTGCAAACGTGGTTTTCATTCTGCCCTCCCAGGCGCGGAGATGGCCCCAACACCTTTTGGCTTATTTGTGATTTATCGTGAGACCCCTGGATACCGGAAAACGTTTACTCGGAAAGATGGAAAACATTTAAGAGCCGAAAAGTCAGGACTGTCAAGATTTTTTTGGCGCGAGTGGGACGGACGTGTCGGCAGGCCTGCTTCGGTTCCAGCCCAGGTTCGGCACGATACCAATGCCTTCACGCACGGTGACGAGTTGGTTTGCCTTTACGCCTTTGATCTCCTGGTGCAATCCACGGGGCCAGTAGATCTCAATGTCCGCGAAATCCGCCGTACCCAGACCGAAGTGCAGGCGAGAATCGTTGCACGAATAAAAACTCGACTGGCTCAGCACAGCTTGAGCCTGCGTTTTCCCGCCATAGTGGATCAAGACGCGAGCCCCAATCGCGCTCCGATTTGATTTCACACCCTGTAACTTGACTTTGAGCCACTTCGACGAGCCGGTCATATCATTGCGAAGCAGTGAGGGCGGCTCATTCAGGTTCACGATGAGAATGTCGAGATCGCCATCGTTATCAAAATCCCCGAACGCGCATCCGCGACTGCAATGAGCGGCTGCGACGCCCGGCCCGGCAGCTTCTACGAGTTCTTCGAATTTTCCATCTCCGAGATTTCGAAACACAGCTCGTGGGGTGCTGTTCGGATATTGCGGGAGCTTGCGTTCCACTTCCGGATAAACGTTGCCGGTCACCATGAACAGATCCGGATAGCCATCGTTATCCAGATCGACGATTCCTGCTCCCCAACAAACATATCGAGTCTCAACACCGATTCGGGAACTGCGGGTTACATCGTCGAAATTGCCCTTTCCATCATTGCGGTAGAGAACGTTCGAGTCGTCCGCAAAGTGCGTCTTAAACAAATCGAGGTGACCATCGAGGTTGTAGTCACCGACGCCGACTCCCATGCCGGCCTGCTCCTCGCCGTCCTCGCTCAACGCAACTCCACGAACGACACCTTCTTCACGAAACGTTCCATCGTGGTTGTTCATAAGCAGCAGGCTCGGCGTCGAGTCGCATGCTACGTAGATATCCGGCCATCCATCTTCGTCGAAATCAGCGGCAACCACAGTCATGCCGTAAGACTCCGTCGCTTTCGCCACGCCCGATTGCTCGCTTACGTCAGTAAAAGTGCCGTCGCCGTTGTTCCGATACAGAGAATGACGGCCTCTGGGAAGCCCACGCGGTCCGCATTCCACCGGAATACCTTTCCAATTGCAGTTCGTGTTGGTTCCCGGAACGGGAGCGTGCTCTAAAGAGAAGCGAACATAATTTGAGACAAAGAGATCGAGATTCCCATCGCGGTTGTAGTCCACGAAGCTGCAGCCGGCGCCCCAGCGCGCCTGCTCATTCCAAAGCCCTGCCTGCTTCGTGACATCGGTGAAGGTGCCGTCGCCCTTGTTGCGGTACAAGCGATTCTGTCCCCAATATGTGCAGAAAACGTCTTCATATCCATCGTTGTTGTAGTCGCCAACACAGACACCCGAAGCCCAACCCGCCGCCTCTAATCCTGCTTGTTTTGTGACATCGGTAAAGGTGCCATCGCGATTATTCTTGTAGAGACGATTCGATGTTCCTGAAGGTGCTCCATCAAGGCGTGTTCCCGAAAGGATGAACAGATCCATCCAGCCATCGTTGTCGTAGTCGATAAACGCACAACCGCAGCCGGTCGCCTCCAAAATGTATTTCTTGCTTTCTACCCCGCCGTAAATCACTGGAGCTTGAAGTCCTGCACTCGCGGCGATATCGGTAAAACGAGCGTTGAACGGCCGTCCAGATGGCGCGGGCCTCGCCAATGGTTTGGCTGTATGCGTGGAAACTCCCTGCGCGAATAATCGCTTTCCCAACAAAGAAGAGGCAGAGATAGCAGAAAGACGAATAAATGAACGCCGATCGAGACGCATCAGAAATACATTGGAAAAGTGAATTCCTGTTGGGTCATTATCGCAAAGGTGAGTAAAGGATTTCCGAGGCAGCTCGGAATTCTTGACACCGGGTGGCATACCCTGGAGATCAGATTGAATCTTCCACAGCGATTACGGCCTGGATTGCTGCGCTGTGGGATTCTCCTCAACGAGCTTGTAACGATAGCGCTCTCGCTCATCCTGAGTAGCTTTCTCGCGCAGGGACGCTAAGCGCTTCAACAATGGTGGAATCTCCGCTTGTTTGTCGGTCTTTCTCAATGCCTGAATGAGCCGATAGAGCGTGGTCTGGTCGGAAGGATCGCTCTCCAGCGCTTTCTTGCATTGTGTGATCGCCTCCTGATACTGGCCCGATTGCATGTACAGTTTTGCAAGCACGCTTCGGGCGCCTGCTAGCGACGGCTGCAATGAAACCGCCTTCTTCGCTGATTTCATCGCTTGTTGAAATTCCGCTGTACCCGAATCGACGCCTTTTTGGCTGAGAAAGTCTGCCTGAAGGTAGAGAAGATATGGATCATTTGGCGTTCGGACCAGCTTCTTTTGAACTGCGCTGAGAGCTCGGTCGAAGTCATTCTGCTGGGCCGCGGCTAAGCCTTGGGCGGCGGCGCTCAGCGACTCAGTTGGATCCAGGTCGTGCGCTCTCCCAAAGTCAGCTTCGGCTTTGTCGTACTCGGCTAACTGTACGTATAAAACTCCTCTCGCAAGGTAAAGCCGCGCCGAATTCGGCTGGACTGCGAGGCCATCGCTAATCACATCGATCCCAACCTGGAACGACTGATGCGTCATGCATAAGCTGGCAAAATCGAGATAGAGATTCACATCTTTCGGATCCCGCAGTATTGCCTGTCGAAGATGGCTTACTGCACTTGGCGTATCGCCCGCGTCCTCGTAAGCGGAAGATGCGAGCTCGAGAGTCGAAGCATCAGCGTTGTCATTGCTTAGCAATGGCTTCAAAGTAGCGATGGCGTCCTGCGGCTTTCTGGCCATGAGTTGAACTGAAGCGAGAACCTGTCTCTCTCGCATGTCTTCTCCGGTGAGCGTCAGCGTCCGCTGAAATACATCAACAGCCGCGTCGAATCTACTCAAACGCACTAGGCACGCCCCATATGCATGTTGCGCATCGAGCTCGGAATCGAGCAACTTCTGAGTCCGCTCAAAGTGCTCTACGGCCGCTTTGCAATTTCCTTCTCGGTACTCCAAAACCGCGAGCATCGCATGGCCGGTCGGGTCCATAGGACGAAGTCGGAGCAAATGTTCGAGTAGCGGTACAGCGTCGCGACTCCCATTTTGATACTCGATTTGAGCTGCTCCAGCTAACGCAGCGATGTAATCAGGGGAAAGTCTCAGCGCGTGACGGAACGAAACCAATGCGTTCTGATTTTCCCCTTTATTGACCATTGCAACGCCCTGCAAAACCCACAGTTGAGGATCAGTGGGAAATTGCCGCAAGGATGCGCGGCTCAGTTCTATCGCCTTATCGAAATCTTTCGCGCGCAGGGCCGACGAAATGGCGTCACCCTGCTGCTTAGAGCTTTGGCAAAAGAGCGGTACCGAGAAAAGCACGAAGGCGATCAGACCAAGGCTGTGGGGCCGAAGCATAAAGCGAAACCATAGACCGATGCGTTAGGCAGGTGCAACAGGAAATGCAAGTCCGCCGGCAACGAATCGATCGTACTGTCTCGTTCGGAGGTTTTGCTTCAACGACGTCCAGGCGTGAAAGTCTCGCTATATCTTCGCAGTCGCGCAGCACTGGACGAATCCTGCACCTTCGCCAGCATCAGGATCGAGACAATGCTTGTGGAACCACATGATTTCGCCATTGCAGCCCGCCGTGTTCTGAGGTACGACCGCAATGATTGACAAATCACTTTTGAGTGTTCTAGGTTTGCGATTCTAGTAAACGTTTACCGTATCATCCAAACGGCGAACGACTCGGAGCACCATACGCAGAAATGAGAATGTACAGAGCAGCAGTACTCCTGCCAATCGATTCTCTGAGAACCTGGGCATGTTATCCAGTCTGCGTAAGTGCTCCGAGGCTGCGCGCCACTTCAGATCCGACGCTAGGTAGATGCAATTCAGCATGGTCCTGAGCACTCGAACCATAAAGACCGTCATGGTTGCGATGCTGCTGGGATGCATCTGCAATTTAGGTCTTCTTTATGCCGGCCGGCTCAAGCAGTCAGAACCTGCGCAACCGCTTCCCCTAGATGCCCAAACAGATTGGGAATTCTACCTGGGATCCCCGGGAAACACGCACTATTCGACGCTGACGCAAATCAATACTCACAACGTTTCGAAGCTGCAGCAGGTGTGGAGTTTCGATACTCACGAGAAGGGTGGCCTGGAGACCACGCCGCTCATGATTGATGGCGTACTGTACGCTTACACTCCCAAGCAACAAGTAATCGCTCTCGATGCAGCCAGCGGCGCGCTGCGCTGGACGTTCGATTCACAGAAAGAATTCGCCTCGGAAAAGGTCACCTCGCGTGCTGAGAGAGGACTTACCTACTGGCACAATCGAGATGAGAAGAGAATTTTTGCGGGAATTTCCCAATACGTGTATGCCCTTGATCCCGTGACCGGGAAGGTTATCCGCTCCTTCGGCGATGATGGCCGCGTTGATCTCAGGGAGAATCTCCGCGGCGACCCGAAGTTGCAATCAGTTTCCATCACGAGTCCCGGAGTGGTTTACAAAGACTTGCTCATTCTTGGGGATGCAACTCCAGAAGCTCTTCCCGCGCCACCAGGAGATATTCGCGCCTACGATGTGCGCACGGGGAAACTGCGCTGGACTTTCCACACCATTCCTCATCCCGGCGAATTCGGCTACAACACCTGGCCGAAAGGTGCCTGGAAATACAGCGGCTCAGCCAATGACTGGACCGGCTTCGCGCTCGATCCCGACCGCGGCATCGTCTACGCTCCTACCGGATCAGCAGCGACAGACTGGTACGGAGGCGATCGCGTCGGTGATGATCTGTTCGCCAATAGTCTGATTGCACTCGATGCCGAAACGGGAAGGAGAATCTGGCATTTTCAAGCGGTGCGCCACGATATGTGGGATCGTGATCTCACTTCTCCACCGACGTTAGTGACGGTGACGCACGACGGAAAGGAAATTCCGGCCGTCGTTCAAACCTCGAAACAAGGATTTCTGTTTCTCTTTAATCGCGTAAACGGCGAGCCGCTGTTTCCCATCGAGTATCGTCCGGTGCCCTTCAGCACGGTGCCTGGCGAAGTCGCGGCAGCAAAACAGCCCTTTCCGGTTAAGCCGGGGCCGTTCGCAAGACAGAAAATTACTGAAAATGATCTGACCAACAGAACTCCAGACGCTCATGAATGGGCGGTCGAGCGGTTCCGCAAATTCCATTATGAGGGGCAATTCACGCCCAACAGCTTAGGCACAGATACGCTCATGTTCCCCGGCTACGATGGCGGAGCGGAGTACGGTGGTTCTGCATTCGATCCGGAAACACACGTCCTTTATATAAATGCAAATGATGTCGGATTGACCGAATCGCTGATCAAACATACAGCTGGGTCTCCGGGCCGCGCTATTTATTTAAGTCAATGCGGCGCTTGTCATCGTGCGGATCTTGCCGGATCGCCGCCGGAAACGCCATCCCTGGTAGGCCTCGGGGAGCGAATGACAGCCGCCCAGATCGGTAACCTTCTGCAGTCCGGCAAAGGCCGGATGCCGCCGTTTCCCAATCTTGATCCGGAGAGCGGCCAGGCGCATGCGCTGATCCAATATCTTCTTCATGGCGAACGAAAGAACGTCGAGGGTGAGACGCCGGCGAAGCAACACGCGCGATCCGGCTCCGGCCGCGAAATCTACATGACGCAGTGCAGCGGCTGTCACCGTGACAACCGCGCTGGACTGCCGCCACAGATTCCATCCTTGATCAATATCGGAGCGCGCATGAGCGCTGCCCAAATCGGGAATATCGTGCAGTCGGGCAAAGGCCAGATGCCGGGCTTTCCATATCTTGGTTCCGACGGCCAGCTCCGCACGCTGATCCGATATCTGCTGCGCGGCGAATCAAGAGACGTTGGCCATGCAGACTCGAGAGAGCGGCCGGCCGACTACGATACAACCGGATACGACAAGTTTCTCGATCCAGAGGGATATCCGGCGACAGCTCCACCCTGGGGTACCTTGAACGCCATTAATTTAGATACCGGAGAATACGTGTGGAAGGAGGCCTTTGGACAATATCCTGAGCTCGTCGCGCAAGGCCTTCCCGATACGGGATCAGAGAATTATGGCGGTCCGGTGGTTACGGCGGGAGGAGTTCTTTTTATCGGAGCGACTGTTCGTGATAAGAAATTCCGCGCCTATGACAAGGCGACTGGCAAGTTGCTCTGGGAGGCCCAATTGCCGTTCTCGGCAATCGCTACGCCCATTACGTACGAAATCGGCGGGCGACAGTATGTCGTGATCGCCGCAGGCGGACTGCGCGACCCGAGTACTCCAGGAGGCGGAGGCGTGTATGTCGCTTTCGCGCTGCCGGAATGATGCAGTCAACGAGAGGATCGACAATGATTTGCTCGCGAAGAGATTTGGCTTTGATGTTGCCGACAGTTCTTGCTTCGGTTGGGTTGCGTGCCCAGGGACAGAGCCGCTTGCCCTCGGAAGTCTACGTCTTCCAGGATCTGCCAATCCACCATTCAAACAGGCTCGATTACAGCCCAATCGTCTCCGGCAGCACCGTGGACGGCTGCAAGGTTTCAGTCCACGAGTCATCTTTGGCTCCGCAAAGCGAACCTCATCCGCCACATCACCATAATGGCGAAGAAATTTTCTTAATGCTCGAAGGAGTGTTGGAGGTAACCATCAACGGAAAGTCGTCGCGCATCTCGCGCGGATCGGTTGCGTTCATCGGATCGGGAGATCAGCACGGAATCCGCAATCCGGGAGAGATTCCGGCTAGATATTACGTAATTGAGCTGGGTCCGCAGCGCTAACCAGGGAGGAATTCGTATGCGGCGTTTGAGAAGAGATTTCTGCTTTGCGTTGTCTGCTGTGCTTGCATCCTCTTGCCGGTTGTTTGCCGGCGGAAAAACACTTCCTTCACAAATCTATGAATTCGACAACTTACCGCCTCGCACTGCGGGTAACGTCGCTCTGCGGCAGATCCTCGAGGGCCCGACCTTTGAAGGCTGTCACATCTCGCTGCACGAGTCGGACTTGGCTCCGCACACCAGGCCGCATCCGCCACACCGGCATCGCCACGAAGAAATGGTATTCGTTGTAGAGGGAACGCTGGAGTTCACCATCAATGGCAAAACGATCCGCGCAGGTGAAGGATCTGTGCTATTCGCTGGCTCCAACGACGAGCATGGCATTTTCAATCCCGAATCGACGCATGCGAAATACTTCGTTTTGGCTCTGGGTTCCTAATGGGAAGCAAAAATGCGATGTTTCAGAGCGAGCCCGCCGATGAGCTAATGCTGAATCAGAATCTATGGCGGAATGCAGCATTACGGCTTGGCGGCGGCTGAACGCATTTGGCGAATACCTCGAAAACTTGTATGACGGCGCAGACTGGCCTACCCTCCTTCTTGGCTATCTCTTGACGGTACTGTTTGATTTTCCACGGTGCAGCTTGTTGTAATCGCGCATATACACGCGGAGTCCAAAACTTGGAGTCTCTTTCGTGTATCCAGCTACGAGTTGCTCTTTGTAGTGATCGAGATAGAAGTCAAATGGGTCTTTTGCATCCATATCGATCAGCACCAGGTCGGTGTCGCTCATCGTGAGCTTCCCAAATCGGAGCTGGTTTTGGCGATAGGCCATGTAATTCGGCGCTGAGATTCGCCAATCCGGCGTTTTCGTCACATCGCCGAAAATCTGGACGATCTGCCCGGCATGAACCTGCACCGCCGTAACTCTTCCAAGCACGTGAGGCGGTGGAAGAAGCTTCTCCGGATCGAGCACGAGATCATCCTTCTGAATTTCGATTCCACGTACTTTGCCCGTCTTGATCAAGTCAGCAAGGTCGATACCTAAGAGATCCATCAATCCCTTTACCGGCAAATGAAGCGCTTTGATTTTCTCCGCATGCAAAAGGATTTTGCCATCCGCCGTCGCGCTCAACGTTCCATCGGTTTCGAACGGAACATCGCCCTTGCTGTGGAGCTTGCCTTTCACTTTCAAATGATCGGCGCTATCGATTCGAATGGATATATTCTTGAGCGGCGCATCTTGGCCCCTGAAGATGTACGAGTTCAGCACGTTAGCAAGTGAGTCCGGAGTAATCGCGATGGCGGCTGAGTCAATCTGGATTTTGAAGGAATCCTTGTTATCAAAAATTGGAAGATCGCCTTTTACAGGTACAAGGCGCCCGTTGAGCGAACGAATATGCACGGCGATACTGTCTGTGAAGTGATACATCACGTTATGCATCTGCACGTCGACCGTATGCGACTGATCGGCCGCAACTCCATGTAATTGCATCGCGACAGCCAAGATCGCGATCATGAGAAGAGATCCAGTGGAAAGAATGATTGATCGCTTACCCGTGCAATGCGGTGCGCTCATGCGGCTCCCTGATTCTCTTTGCTCTGCAGAAAAAAGTCCGCTGAATGTCGCGGGGCAGAGGACAGAGCATTGATTCGCTTTTTCAGCTCAGAAGATTGGAGAGATTGGGATAGTCACAAGTTGCCGCCGACAACCGCAAAGGAAATTTCTAAAGGGGACGGAATAGCGCCTGCATTTCTGCCGGTTATCTCGCAAAAACAGCAGCATTCGTCTACGCTGGCAATTTTGCTGTGACAACTACTCCTCAAAGCCCAAATACGCAGTGAAAATGGTTGCCCCCGACGGTTTAGCTTGCGGGCTGCAGCAACGTCGAGCCCTGGCTTTGCGCGGAATCTCCATGCATAGATATCAGGAGGACGGCTTTTTCGCAGAGCGTCGGGAATCCACTCGGTCTGCGCTCAAGGCCGACTCGGACATGCAATGAGCGATTCCACGTTCAATTGCAGTACCCTCCTCATAGTCGTTCCAGGTTTCGATCAGTAGAAATGGTATCGGGTGCTCTGGACTGACATTGCGGTGAAACTCGGTGAGAGTATCTTGAAATGTCTTTCCGCAGCGGCTGTCGATCTTTCTGTGTGTTCCCCAGTGAGCCTTCGAATCGTCGAATCCAGCCCATGCGCCAGTCACGATAATCTTGTTGGGGTAAGCGCGCTTCATCGTCGCATAGAAGCGATCTAAGTACTCCTTCCCCCAATTCCTTCCATCCGGCGACCAGCCCTCTTTCCCTGTATCCACCCAGGCGTAGAATCCGTCGAAGGTCTGCGGATCTTTGGCCGTGTCGAAGCGCGTGATCAGCAGTGGCGGAAGTTCCCACTGTTCCACATGTTGACGGACAATGTTCCAGTCGGTCCGTGCGCTGTTGGGCCAGATGAAAATGACGGGATGCCCGTTGTAGAGCAGATACGCGTTTCGGTTCGCGGCCTTTGGTCCGATGTACTTGTCATACGCGTAATCCAACGCAACGATCGCCTGCTGCGTCGAATCTTCGGGATTACCCTTAGGCTCGTCATACATGAGAGCAACTTTGAAGTTGGCATTGGCCGCAGTTTCCTGTAACAAGGCGTAGTTGCGATCAAAATCTTTCCGGTTGTTGCCGTACCAGTCGACGACAAAGCCGTCGATTCCAAAGTCCTTCGCTTTCCTGATCTGGTTTTGCAGCACTGTGACGTCGCTTGAGGAATAACCTACGTTGATGTGCTCCGGAGAACCAAACCAGGGCTGATAAACGGCCAGTACGCTCGTATCCTGCTCTGCACTGGGATTACTCTGACGAATTGCTTTATGGACACTGTATTGGCCACAACCGCCGAATATGAGGATCGTTGCCGCGATTATGAGTAAGTAGACAGGCCGCAAATTAGGACTCCACATATGAGCAGGCGAAAAGGCCAGATCCCCCATTCATCGTTGAGGAGAGCTGTGGCTAACTCGCATACTCAACTACATGAGCGATGGAGGCTTTGAAGGAGGCGGCTTTACCTGATACATCATGGACTAGTGTCATTGGGAACGCATCGGGTCGGCCAATGCTTGAGTAAACAAATCCCGCTTTCGCCATCTTCTCGGGAGAATACAGATTGCGGCCATCAATGATGACAGGTAAGCGAAGCTCTTTCTTTAAATGATCCAGATTCAATTCTGCGAACTGCTGCCAGTCCGTGAGAATTAGTAAGGCATCGGCACGGTGTGCCGCATCGTAGGGCTCCGCTGCGAATCGAATGTTCCCGCGCAGCACCTCTTTAGCTCTTTCCATTGCTGCCGGATCATATACCGCGACGCTGCAGCCGTCTCGCAACAGCGATTGAACGATGCTGATTGCAGGAGATTCGCGGATGTCGTCGGTTCCCCCCTTGAAGGCGAGACCAAGAACAGCCAGGTTCTTGCCCTTCAGATTCCACAAAGCCCTTCGCACCTTTCGCAAGAATCGCTTGCGCTGAGCCTCATTGATGCTCCGCACCTCCTCAAGGAGGCGGAAGTCGTATCCGCTTTCTGCGGCTACAGCCTGAAACGCCGCGATGTCTTTTGGAAAGCATGAGCCACCATAGCCGATTCCAGGACGCAAGAATCGCTTGCCGATCCGCGAATCGCTGCCGATACCTTGCACAACCTGTTCTATATCCGCCCCCACGTGTTCGCACACGTTTGCAACTGCGTTCACAAATGAGATCTTCATCGCAAGAAATGCATTCGAGGCATGCTTGATGAGTTCTGCGCTCTTTGCGCTGGTTACAATCAACCGTGGTGAGGGATTGCTATTCGCAGAGCGCAAGCGTGCGATGGAGCTCTCATAGTATCGTCCGGATGTTAATGGGAGATAGATCTCCTGAAGCACCTGCCGGGCGCGCGCTGAATCCGCGCCAAGGACGATTCGGTCAGGGAACAGGAAGTCTCTGACAGCAGTCCCCTCCCGAAGAAATTCAGGATTCGACGCAACATCGAAGAGCTCATCGGGAGCACCGTTCAGGATCATTACTCGACGCACCCACTCGTTCGTGTAAACCGGCACGGTGCTCTTCTCTACGATCACCTTATAGTCGTCAATAGCGCCGGCGATCCCGCAGGCGACTTGCTCGACATAGGAAAGATCCGCATTTCCGTCCTCCGTTGGAGGAGTACCGACGGCAATGAAAATCGCTCGTGAGGCGGAAACAGCTGCTGGAAGATCATCACTGAATGAAAGACGCCTTCCCGAATGTGTGCTAATCAGCTCCGAAAGAGAGTCCTCATGGATAGGAACGTGGCCCGCTTTTAACTCGGCAAGCTTTTCAAGATCGTTATCGACCAGAACGACGTCGTGCCCAATTTCCGCAAAGCACGCTCCCGCAACTAATCCCACATATCCCGACCCTACTACGGTTATGCGCATTTGTTAACCTGTAGAGTGGCGTGATGGTATCCGGCAGCCGCTCTGCTAGATGTTGATGCTTTTGCAAACATCCTGTGTTGCCATTGCGTAGGCCAGGTATTTAAGCGCCCATGGCGATCTGCGATGAGCTGAGCGCAGATCTCCTGTGCACACTCCGCATCCACTTCCACGCGCTACGCACCATGTCTTCCAAACCATGTTGCGCTTTCCACTTCAAGGCGCGATGAGTGCGAGAAGGATCGGCAATCAAAACAGCAGGATCGCCCGCGCGGCGCGGCGCTATTTGGATGGGCACGACTTGTTCAGTTATCCGTTCGACAGTGCTCAGCACTTCTCGCACGGAATTCCCTGCCCCAGTTCCGAGATTGAACACTGTTGTGGGGCCACCGTTCAGAAGGTATTCAAGGGCGAGCACATGTGCTTCAGCCAGATCGCTCACGTGAACATAGTCGCGAATGCAGGTACCGTCGGGCGTCGGATAATCATCGCCAAAAATCTGCAATTCCGGCCGTTCGCCGAGCACGGCCTCCAGCGCGGCTGGGATTAGTCGGGCTTCCCGTTTGTGAATCTCGCCGATTTCCCCACTCTCATCCGCGCCGGCGGCATTGAAATAGCGAAGTGCAACCGATCGAACTTGATACGCTCGATCGTAGGAACGCAGTGCATGCTCGAAGAAAAGTTTGGACACACCGTATGGGTTGACCGGGTTCTGGACGGTGTCGTCGGAGATCGGAATTCGTTCTGGACAACCGTAAGTAGCGCAGGTCGATGAGAAAACGATGTTCGGCACTCCTGCATCGACAGCTGCATTCAAAAGGCAGAGTCCTCCTTCGACGTTATTCTCAAAATACTTGCGTGGATCGGCTACAGATTCACCCACGTAGGCGTGCGCGGCAAAATGGAAGACTGCGATTGAGCCGGGCAGAAGTTTCATCAGCTTCTGTCGATCCCGAATGTCGCCGATGATCAGCTCAAATCCTTTCGCGAACTGCGGATGTCCCGTTGAAAGGTTGTCGTAAATCACTGCCTCATATCCGCGATGTGCTAGCGCGCGAGCTGTATGACTGCCAACGTATCCAGCTCCGCCCAACAGCACCACGCGCATAATCTTCCCTCCCGTTTTTGGTCACAACGATGTGATCCCCTTACGCTGCAGCCGGAGTCGTAATAATAGTGGGCGGCTGACCAGTTGCGTTCGCTTGGGCCGTCGCTGGCTCTGGCATGAAAGACTTCTGGACTTCTAACGGCGTGTATTCGCGCACAAGGCAAGGCTTTTCTGCCGATGAGTTGCGTAAAATGTTGTTGATTACGAATAGAGGTCGTGCGCGCACCTCGTCATAAATTCTGCCAATGTACTCCCCGATAAAGCCCATACACGCAAGCTGGAGACCTGCTACAACCATGAAGACGGTTAGCGCGATTGCATACACAAACCACGATTGCCCTCGCATACTCGATGACAAGCTGGCAATCAGGAGGGCAGCGCCGGCACCGCAGGCGACCATGAGCAGGAGAATTCCGCTTACCAACGCGAGTTGTAGGGGTTTATAGCTGAAGCTGTAAATGGCATCGAAGGCGTACCGGAATAATTTCTTCCAAGTGTATTTCGCAATTCCAGCATGGCGCGCGAGGCGATCGTAGTAAATCGTCTCGGTACGGAAGCCCACAAAAGTCTTCAGCCCGGGAAGATAACGATTACGCTCCGGCATGGAAACGATCTGGTCAGCTACTTTGCGGTCAATCAAGCCAAAAATGCCTGAGTTCATGGGGATTGGGCAATCCGCGAGTTTGCCAAGTAGCTTGTAGAAGAGCGGATACAAGACTTGTTTGATTCCGCCTTCTCGTCGTGATCTTCGCTCGGCCAGCACTACCTGTGCGCCCGCATACCAACACTCGATCATGCGAGGAATGACGGAGGGATGATCCTGCAGGTCCCCATCCATCGTCACGACCGCATCACCTCTGGCAACCTGCAGACCCGCTGATAGCGCTCCCTGGTGTCCCCAATTACGAGAAAGCTCTACGACCACGACATGTGGGTCCAGCATCTGCTGTTGACGCAGCAAGAACAGAGAATCATCTTCGCTGCCGTCGTTTACATACACCACTTCCCAGTCTTCTCCAGTTGAATTCATGGCCTCCTGCATGGCCTGGTGAAGTGCGACAATCGTTTCTTGCTCGTTATAAATAGGAACGACAACAGAGATCATGAATCCCTTCCCCCCCAAATGTTCCTGTAGCGCCAACGATCTGAGTACCCGAATGCTTTCCGCCTGTCCCGGCCTTTGTAGCATTCAGCAGCACAGACGTTGATGTTGTGGATGCTTCAGAAACTCGCGTATGTTGCCATATGAGTAATCACTAGGTTTATAAAATTATTACCAATTTGCACACGCATCACAGCTAAGGTCATATTTGTTCTTGAGAAAACGGCAGATGATGCGAGCGAAGTGCTGGCAAAGATCAGGAGAGCGGAACCTCTTGCAATAAGCGCACTACCCAGCGGTCCTGGGCGGGTGTCATCAGCACCAGATATCGGGCGGTGGTTTTCTCGGTATGAATTACCCGGGTTGACTGCTTGACCTGCATCTCGAGCTGCACGTCGTCGTAGAGAAGAAGCGCGGCTCCATCGGTGGGATAAAAAACGGCTTGCAGTTTGTGAGATATGTTCTGGTAATGAACCTCAATTCCGGTTCGCGCCTCGTCGCGTATCAGCCGTTGGAACTTATCGCGGGCAATTCCGACCCAATATTGGTCGAGCAGTTCTGGATTACCGGCGTCAAGCGCAGTAGATAAAAGTTGCCATGCTTTCACATAGTCCCGAGGGATGGACTGCTGCAATGTGGGCTCCATCTCTCGCGGGCCAGCCCCTTTCGCCGAGAGCTCGACACTAGGACCACATACGGCAGAAGCCCCAGCCAAGATCATGCACAGCAGCATGGCAAATTTTGTACACGCAGGCCGGAACGGAATCACGGTGTAGCCCTCAATCGAATTTGTTTGCCTAGCGCTACGCCGGAAGCGGCTGAGATTCGCATTTCACCCCTTGCCGGTAAATCGACCTGTGCGATTCCCTTTTTGACACTGACGTCGACGGTGCTCCGACCTTGTTCGTCCCATCCGGTAAAGGTCACGACGGTGCCGTCAGGAACGAGGTTGCCGGAACAGTCTTTCACCGGGGCAGTCTGGACTCTGATCCGTCCTTTGTTGAGCGGCTCAGCACGAATTTCTAATGTGCACGGCTCATCGGCAACGACTCTTACCATGCGCGTTGTTTGCACGCCGCCGGTTGTGGCCTCGAATTTGACTGGTCCTTCCCTCGCTGGAGAATCGAGGCTGACAGACGCAACACCGTTCCGGCTCGACACCTGGCGTTCAACCGTTCCGGCCTGAGCTCCCGAAAGCTTGAAATTCACGATCAAAGATTTCGAGATGAGATTGTTGTATGCGTCGAATACATATACGGCTCCGGTGATCCCGGCTTTCTGGGCAACAGGAGCCCGCGAAGGATGCGTGACAAAGCTCAAGTGCGCGGGCGAGCCGGGTGAGACGACGAAATTTTTGGCGATTTCTCCATCGTTGCTTGTGAGTAATAACGTGTACTGACCGGCATCCGCGAGGTCATCACCTGCGAACTCAAGAGCTTTTCCCAGCACGACCGGCTTAGACACGATATGGCTCGGCGCAATCAGGACAGCGGTAGCCTCTCCGTTTCCAGAGGTTTCGATTGAGATCTTATCGCCGGCTACGGCCCGTTGGGGAACAGTCATATCCGCCGCGAGACTGTAGGTCGCAGCCGCGGCGATGGAGCAGAGAAGGAGAATGCGGATTCCTCTCATTGGAACCGCCTGCTGACGAAGTAGTTTGCAATGATCCGATAGTTCGAAACGTTTGTCGGCGCGTCACTCCGCAGCGCAACGCTGACCGGCATGGGAACCTGCGGCAGCAACGCATGCGGAACATAAGCATCGCTTACCCAAAATAGTTTTCCGCTGTCGTCGTAAGCAGTGAGTATCACATGCGGCACGTTGATAATGCGGCCACCTTCATTCACGAGATCTGCCGTGAGAACGTGTTGTCCGGTCGAATTCGTCGTGATCCGCTGATTTGTGATTCCAATCGTAGGATCTGCGCTAGTCGAGATCAGCAGCGAGCCGGTCCGCATGCGGATGTTCTTCACCTGCCGCATCGAGACTCCAGGAAAATCAATGCGGAACGGTGAGACCGCTTTGGGAAGAAGGACATGATTGATTTTGTCGAAACTGCTCTCTTCACCCAGCAGCTTATCGTTATCTCCGAACAGCATCGCCTCCACGGAGACAAACGAAGGAACCGTATCTTCATTTTCGATTTCGCCCATCACAACAGCAGATCCTTCATATTCCGCAGTGTTCATGGCGATGACGCGCACGCGGGGAGAATCCACATCCTGCGTGCCCCAATCGTCCTGCGGACCACGACGGATCACTTCCCATTGCAATGTCGTAATTGGGATCACCTGTGGCGGTACCCGTTTTGCCTCAGTCGATTGCCACTGAACGCGCCACTGACCGTCGTTGCGCACTAGTTTTAGATCGCGCACTTCATGAAAAGGTCCAACCGGAGTTGACCAGGTTAAAGAAGCACGAACTGCAGCATCGTTGTCACTCTGATGTAGAACCTCGGTGTCTGCAGATTGCAGTGTCGCCCAATTCAGCAGGTCGTTGTCGTCGCCGCTCATATCCGTGGCGAACTGCTGTTCCGTAACGGCTGACTTGTTGGCGATGAGGTTATATGCGTCTTCGTACTTGCGCGCTTGTACAGCAGTCATGAGCTGGCGCGTCACGGCATCCGGAGAATTCTGATTCCCAGATCCGGAATGCGCAAGCCCAGACGCAAGCGCTCCGAACGTGAACACCACAAACAGGACTCCGAATACCGGAGAGAACCTTGCCCTGTACGCGCCACCGGCGTAGGTATCCTTTTCAAGCGTGAAAACCACGGGAGTCTTACGTCGCTCAGGCAAAATGATGATCAAAATGATCGCAAGAAAACTACATCCTATCGGCAGAGTGCCCCATAACAGTCCCTGCAGCCTAGTGGGAATCGCCTTAGGGTCGATGATTACCGGCTTTGCAGGAGGAACGTCGTCCTTTGACCAAAGGGTTATCAACCCATTGTCGTATTCTTCGGTTGGGCGCCAGCCGGCGAAAGACAACAGCGGCTCATACCAGCGATCGCGCACGAAGATAAAGCGCAGACCGTATCTGTCTGCATGCTTGAGAATCGCCAACAGTGAGTTCATGCCCGAGGTGCCAAAATATTTCGCGCTGTTAAGCTGTGCTCCTCCATAGCTTGTTAGCTCCGGCAGCAGGCGCGCCGAGTTGTAATCTCCATCCACCGTTTCGGCCTTGGCGTAGGTGTTCACGCGTGACATCTCCTCTCCAAAACCGAGGGTGATGTACCGGAATTGACTGTGATTTTCGCGATTTAGAAAATCGATCACCGGCTGAACATCGAAAGCAGTTCCGGCCGCGACGGGATGGAAAGTTGTCCAGGCCACCGCCATAGCGCAGGTTACGGCTGCGGCAGAGAAGAGCCCTATCATCGCCTTACGCTTATATCTAGCGATAAGCGCTTCCGCTGCAAGCCCGGCGAAGGGAAGCGCCATTATGCAACCCCAAAGGGTAAATCGCTCGTAGGTCAGGACCTCGAATATTCTGCCGAGGACCAATTTGGGCAATGGAGTCGTTCCGCCAAGACTGAGAATCAGAGTGAGCCAAAAACCAACGAACAGCGGACGCAGCCGGCGCCGCGTCGCTCCGTAATAGAAGATCCAAGGAAAAGCGAGGATAAGAGCCCCATAAGGAATGATGAAGTAGTTAATTCCCCATTCGGGGTTGAGCAAGTAGTTCAACCGGCTCTGATGGAAGATCGGCACCTGCTTTACTGGATTGTGCAGGACTGCGGCGAAAAACGGATACAGCACAATTCCGATCAGCGCCATGGCGAGCACGGCAAAGACCACGGCACGAATGATGACGACTCTCGCCGATGCCCCTTCGCCCGAGGCTGCATCCGTCTGGCCGTCGACAACAGCCAACCAGATCACAGGAATCGCAAACAGGGGTGAGCCCAGAACTAACGTTATGTGATGAGCCGCAGCCGCAGCTGCGCCCACGGTGAGTCCCTTTAGCAATGATCGAATGCTGCCACGACGAATCCAGAAATACAGGTACGGAATCGCGTTCAGATACAGCGCTGCGGATGCGGTAGTCGACAGCTGTCCCGCCTGATAGACCAAAAACGACAGAGACCCGATAAAGACGCTGCCTAAAGCAGCGAGACTGGCTGCGCGCTCATTTACCCAAAGTTTTGCATACCGATAGACGCCAACTGGAACCAGAAGAATGACGATGAACTGCACCGCGAGGTACGCAAGATTCAAGCCGAACACGTGCGAGAACAGTGCAATCCACTGGTGCGGCAACGGAGGATACATTGTTTGGGAGAACCCGGCGTACCAATGTGTGTTCCAGGGATCGAACCAGTGCCGCGCGTAATGCGCTGCGAAAAAGATGTGGTAATTGGCGTCGTAGGAGCGAAGCGGCAGCTCCATGAGAATTAGCGGGAGATGAACTGCAACCGCAGCGAGAAGAATGAACGCAAGCGGAATTGGCCTGGCTTCGCTACTCACAGTGGCAGAATTGTTGACGTACGCGTGCGGGCGAGGCTCGCGCGGAATCTGAATAGAGTGGGCCACGAATTTTCGATTCCGGAACTGCTGGCCTGAGTTGTCTTACACTGCACGCCTGCGTTTTCCTGCAAGCTGCGCAAAATCGCCCAAACCTATCAAGCCAGAGAAGATGTGAGTCATGGTGACACCAACCGGTGCCCTTCGAATTGCCGTGCCGTCAACACAAATCCAGCAGTTCAGACGACAAGTCTTTCGAAATCGGCATCTTTGAATGTGAGACTGAGTGTCTCTCGCGTGCACAACGTTTGCAGCACCCATGACTTTCAGATTCTGTCGTCGCTCGCTTCTGCTCCCCGGCACGTTGATGCTGTTCGTCTCGTCCGCTTTTGCTCAAACGGTCGAAATTGACGGACAGCGCGTGGAAGTGGGCCCGAAAGCTCCTAAGCCGTCGCTTCCCCGCTCTGCGTCTCATTCTGGCGCAACCAGTTCGACTTCGACTGGTTCTTTCGGATGGGGATCGAACATCGGTGTAGCCCGAGAGACTCGCGCAGCGGGTCAGGCGCTCAAATCGGGAAATTTTTCCCAGGCGCTGTTTTTTGCGCAGCAAGCGGCGAATTCTTCCTCACGTGATCCCAATGCCTGGTTCCTGCTGGGATATGCAGCGCGGCTTACCGGACGCACCCAGCTGTCTATTGACGCGTACAGTCGCGGCCTTCAGCTTCAGCCTGGATCTATCGATGGACTCTCCGGATTAGCGCAGACTTATGTCAAAGCCGGCAATAGCGATGAAGCTAAGAAACTGCTTATGCGGATTCTCGCCTCCGATCCGAAGCGGGAAAACGAGCTGCTGATGGCCGGCGAACTGTTTCTGCAGTCCGGAGATAGTGAGCAGGCACTCTCGCTGTTGCAACGCGCAGAGTCAATGCATCAGGCGCCGCGTACCGAAATTCTGACCGCCACTGCCTTCATGCGCTTGAAACAGCCCGATCATGCGCGCGCCATGCTTGAGCGTGCGAAATTGCATGCGGCGGGATCGCCCGAAGTAGCTCGCGCGTTTGCCGCATACTACCGCGACGCGAAGAACTACCCCGCGGCGATACAGACTCTTTCCGCAATCCCACGTAAGAGCACCGACCTTCTGGCAGAGCTTGCGTGGACATACCAGTTAGCCGGTGACAACGCGAACTCCGCTCAAACTTACTCTCTGGCTGCCAATGCGGATCCGAAGAACGTGCAGTATCAACTCGAGGCAGCATCAGCGTGGCTCGCTGCCGACAAAACTGAGAGAGCTACTCCCTATCTGGACCGCGTAGCCCGCCTCCAGCCAGATCATTATCGCCTCCATGCCATTCGTGCCGAGATCGCAAGGATGCGGGGGCGCGCTCCAGAAGCGATCCGCGAATATGAGGCTGCCCTCGCCAACATGCCCGAAGCGGTTCCAGATGGGCCCTTGTATCCCCTGGAACTGCGGATGAGTCTCGCAAATCTCTACGAGAATGCGAAAGACGACGCCTCCCGCAAGCAGCAAATGGATCTTGCATGGAGTTCCATTTTAAAATTGAACCTTCAAGGGGCTGAGCGCCCCGAGTTCCTCCGGTTGCGTGCGGCCATACAAGCTGGTCGCGGCGACGCTGCCGGCGCCGAGCACGATTACAAAGAGGCGCTCGCACTCGCTCCGAACAATTCCAATATCAGGCTCGGGTACGCCGCGCTGCTGTGGCGGATCGATCGCAAGGGTGACGCTCGGCAAATGTTCGCGTCGGTCCTGCAGCTCGATAGCAAAAACCGATACGCGATGATGTCCCTGGGATATCTTGCACGAGATTTCCACGAGAATCGTGAGGCCGAACGATACTTCCATCGAGTCGCATCGCTGTATCCGAAAGATTACGAGCCTTATCTCGCGCTTGGCGACCTGTATGTAGCGGAGCGAAAGTATGAAATTGCTGAAAGCAATTACGAAAACGCCTACAAGCTAGCGCCGCAAATGCCGCTCATAGTCGCCGGAGGTGCCAATAACGGCATCGAATGGCACAAACTCGATTTGGCAGGCGTCTGGCTTGCCCGGGCAGTTGGATCAATGAACGACGAACCCCACGTAATGCGTGAGCGCGAGCGCTACCTGACATGGATCGGCAAGTACGAAGAATCAGCGGCAGTCGGACGAAAAGTGATTCAGTTCCTGCCGATGGACCGCGATGCTGCTGTCTATCTTGGATATGACCTTTACAACCTGGGGCGTTATGACGAACTGCTGCAGTTGACTTCGAAATACGAAGTCGTTCTGCCAAACGAAGCTAATTTCCCATTGCTTTCAGGGTACGTGGAAAAGCACCGCGAACTGCTTCCTCAGGCAATTGACGACTTCACTCGTGCCTTGAAGCGCGATCCGCAAATGGTAGAAGCATATGTAAACCGCGGTTATGTGCTTAACGACATGCAAAACGCCGAACAGGCGGCCGAGGATTTCAATCATGCGCTGAAGCTATCGCCCAATGATGGCGTGGCTCACCTGGGAATCGCATTCTCGTACCTCGAGCTGCGGCGTTCCAGACTGACACTCGAACATGCCGAGAAAGCACGCAAGCTGATGGGAGATTCCGCTGCCACACATCTGGCGATGGCCGGCGCTTATCGGCAGCAGCAGCTTTTTGGCAAGGCCGCTGACGAATATCGCGCTGCGTTGAAGCTCGCTCCGACAGACCAGACCCTTCACCTCGCCCTCGCCGACGTTCTCTTCCACGAGCATCACTACAACGAAGCGGTCGACGAATACAAAGAAGCGCTAGCTGATTCCCCGGACGATCCATTTCTATACGCGCAACTTGCCAATACATATGCCCACCTGCGCGACCGGCAGCTTACATACCAGTACGTCTCTGCCGCGGAACAGCAAGGTGCGGACGACTCCTCGGTATTGCTCGCGACAGCGGGAGCTCTGCTTTCGCTGGGCGATCACGACGCTGCGCTCGAACGCTTCCGGCACGCTCTGGAGTTGCCGGACGCCGATCGCTTCTCGGTTCGTCTGGGACTCGCTGAACTCTTGGTGATAGACGGACACTTCGAAGAAGCGCGTCAGCAACTCGGCGTGGGTTTGGTTGAAGCTCGGATTGGCGACGCACAGCCAATCACCGCCGAGCAGTTCGCGCAGGCCGCGAGCCTACTGCTTAGCATGCATGATTTTGATACTTCGCGCCGCCTCTATAAGGCAGCTGAAAACGCCGGCGCCGACGCTCGCGTCGTAGCCGTGGGTTTGGCAAATACTTATCTGGCCGAAGGACTCACGCAGAAAGCAAAATCGCAGTTGCTGGCCCTCGGAAATCCAGCAGACCTGCAAGAAAACTATGACTACCAGCTGGCCATGGCGAACGTTTTCCGCCAGGAAGGCAACAGCTCGATGGCTCTCTCCGCGATGAGTCGAGCTTCAGCTCTCGTCGCCGATGACGAAACCGTTCGCCGCGATGAATTGGATGTAGCCGCGCAGGCGGGACTCCCGGTGAAGGGCGGGTTCAACGTAATATCCGATTCGTCCTTTTCACCCATCTTCGAGGATGCGACCATCTATCAACTCGACGCCCGGATGTTTGGCGTCTCCAGTCCTGGTCAGCTTCCAACACCTCGATATTCCTACGAGAGCCGCAGTACCGCATACTTCCGCGCACAACCAGGTGAATTTCCTCTAATTACGGGTTTTGTCGAAGAGCGAAACGCGCGCGGAGAGGTTTCTTTCCCGAGCGCCAACACTGTTCTGAATCGGGATACGTACGACACCACCTTTAATTCGACATTGAATCCAGTGCTGCGCATTGGATCGACAAAACTGCACCTGAGCGCCGGATTGCAATTTACGCTGCGCCGGGACAAGGCCTCTCCCGTTGAGCTGAATCAGGACCTCTTTCGTCAGTTCGTTTATTTGACGACAAGTCCAATTGCCAATTGGCTGCAAATCAGCGGCGATCTGATTCGTGAGGCCGGCCCGTTTACTCTTCAGCCCGACAGTTCCACGGATGACGCCGCGCATCTGCGTTTTCGCGTTGGAAGGCCGTGGGGAAAGACCGCCCTGATTACGGGTTACGGCATACGCGATCTCCAACTTCATCCAACTATCCGCGAATATTTTTCGACCGACGCTTATGGCGGGCTTGAACACACATTCGGTCGGAATTGGAAAGCGACCGGCCTTGCCGAACTCATCAGATCGTGGCGCGTGCAAGAGACAAATTACGCGATTGCGCAGGCGGTTCGACCGTCGATCGAAGTCGAATATCGGCGTAATAACCGATGGAGTTTTGACGGATCCTTCGCCATGACACGGGGCTTCGGCATGCATAACTATGACAACGTGGAAGGTGGGTTTCTCCTTTCATATACGAAGCCATGGCGCGGAAGAGATGCCGTGTTGCCCGATATGACGGTGAACTATCCGGTGCGCTTCTCAGTCGGAGTACGTACCCAGAGTTTCTACGATTTTGGCGCTGGATCGCACAACACGATCGTGCCGGTATTTCGCATCACGCTGTTTTAGATTGGTACCAATATGGAACTATAAAAATAAAGGACGAACCTGGGGACCCAATGAACATCTGTTACGTGAGCACCTTTCCTCCCAGCGAGAGAATGCTGAATGAGTATGCATTTCACATCGTTAGGGCTCTTAAAGACGATCCTTCGAACAGCGTCACAGTGCTGGCCGACGAGCAGCCAGGCCCAGTTCGAGAACTGGATGGGTTCAATGTAGTTCGGACCTGGCAGTTCAACAGTCTTTCCAACCCGCTTCGAATTCTCACTAAGGTGCGCGAGCTCAAACCGGACGTCGTCTGGTTCAATCTGCTTTTTGCGACTTTCGGTAATCAACTCAATCCAGCCGCGGCGTTTTCAGGTTTGCTCGCGCCTGCGCTCGTACATGCTGCGGGATATCAGACTCACATTACGCTGCATCACCTGATGGAGCATGTAAATCTGGAGGACGCAGGCGTACGCAACCAGTATCTCTATCGTCTTGCAGGGTGGACGGCGACTAAGGCGCTGCTTGCGGCGGATTCTGTAACTGTTCTTTTGCCCGGTTATCGGAGAACGTTAGTTGAAAAGTACAGAGCCAGGAATGCTTACTTCAGCCCGCATGGCATTTTCTGCTCGCGCCCGGAGCCACCCAATATGGAACGACGCGGCAATCCGGAACACCGCCTGCTCGCGCTTGGACACTGGGGTACCTACAAGCGCCTTGAGATGCTAATGGACAGCTTTCCTCAGATTGCCGCAGTAGTTCCCAATGTGAAACTTGTCATTGCGGGCTGCGATCACCCGATCACTCCAGGCTACATGGAATCGATTGCACAGAAGCATCGGCACGACCCGCGCATCGAGTTCGCAGGATATATCCCTGAAGAACAGATTCCAGAGCTATTTCGAACGGCTTCGCTGCTGCTGATGCCGTATTCCTCCTCGACAGGATCGAGCGGAGTTGCTCATCAGGCAGCCGAGTACGGTGTGCCAATTGTCTGTGCTGATCTGCCAGAGTTCCAGGAGATGGCAGAACAAGAGGGGTTGGCAATCGAATTCTATGATGCGAGTGACAGCTCGTCCTTCGTTAATGGAGTGGTCGATCTGCTTGATTCGGCTCCACGTCTACAAGAAATGTCCTGGAGAAATTATCACGCGGCCGAGCGCATGACATTGCCCTACATTGTTCAAGGCTATCTTGAGCTTTTCAGGAACAACTTGCGAAAGAAACGTCGAATACGCGAGTTAGTAGAACCTGCAGCAGTCGCACCTTCAGTCGTTGCTCCTCCGAAATCCGACACAACGTTGCAGGCGTTCGAGTAACAGTTTGGCAAGTCAGCGCCTCTCCGGCGAGGCTCCGATAGCGAATCGGAGCCTCCAGCGGAGACCTCCCGCTATGCGGTCGCTTCTAGATTCATCTCCGCAGGCCTTTAAGGCCGATAAGAAACTGCGTTCGATATCTGATTGCGCAATGATGGCTTACCAACAGCCTTTACATAGAGCGTGTATGCAACGTGCTGAAGCCGGAATCGAGACAAATCCAGCGTGTGTGTACCGGCAGCAATATCGCCGAGACTGGCGAGGTTGGTTCCATCCTGGGAAATGAATACCGTGTAGTGGTCGATTGTGTTTTCCTGGCCTGTCAGGTTCCAGGTGAGGGTCGAGCCGCTGACCTGCGCTGAAACGCTGACGCAGTTGTCGATCCCTGTCTCAATCGCTGTCCCCTCTTCGTAATCATTCCAGGTGACGACCTGCATGTAAGGCAGCGGCTGGGACGAAGAATAATATTTGTTGACCATAGCGAATGTGCTAAGCCATTCCTGTCCGCATTGCTGATCGAGATATCGATTCTGTCCCCAGGCAGCAAGGGAATCGTTGAAGCCTTTGCTCACGAAGCCGTAAGTGGGCTTGCTTTGCAAGAGCGCATTGGAATAGAAGTAGTCTCCATACGCTGGCGACTGATCGGGGCCCCAGGCGTATGCGCCGCTGGAGTCCGTGGCGCTAAAGCCGTTCACATTACGAAAGATGAAAGCCGCTCCACCCTGCACAGCGGCGAGCACGGCGTTCCAGTCAATAGGCAAGGTTTCGAGACCGAATGGAAACACGACTGGCTTTCCATTGAGCCGCATATAGTTCGGCGAAGCAAAGTACATGCTCGCGGCATAGTTGAGGTCAGAGATAAGTTTGGCTGTAGGATCAGCGACGCCAGTGTACGCGCCCGAGTCCGGCATCAATGCGAACTCAAAACCGGGATGTTGCTCCACTTCTTTCTTCAGTCCTTGCGCAGGCTGATCGAGGGATGCTGCCGAGTACCAATCGACGATGACTCCGTCGATGCCGCGGCTCAGCATGTCAGTTACCTGTCGATGAAGTTCGTTTGGATCACTGGATGAATAGCCGACATTGATGTGACTCGCATTTCCCCACCAGGGCACCCAATTTGCGTAAATCTTGGTAGCCGAGCCCGCGTAAAGTAACGAGCGGATGGGCATCTTCGATACATTCCCAGTAGCGATATTGCCGTTACTGGTTCCTGTAAACGCATCAGCGGCACTGGTGTTGTTGCCGGTTTCTGCCCCCAGCGTGGTGCTCGGGGTTAATATCCCTGAAGTCGAAGTGGTCGTCGAACCAGAGCTGGTGGGATCGGTCGAACCAGAGCTGTTGGAACCAGTTATCGAGGATGTTGGGTCCGATGAAAACGCATTCGAAGCCGCTCCCGACCCGCAACCAGTTAGCCAGAGACTTATCACCAGAATAACCGCCGTATTCCATAGTGCCCATAAACGCAAATCAAGACTCCCGCGCCGGAGGTGCCAACGCAGGAGTCACAGTATTAGTTCGAAGGAGCTACATCGATTGACCGAAAACCTTACTACCGTCAGAAATAGCTCCGTACGGACGTTAGGGGGTTTGCCCGTCACCCGTCCACTCAGGTTGACGACATTGCAAACGCCGCCAAGAAAACTTGAGCCGCATGGGTCCTTTGAGAGCGACCATGCGGCTGAGTTGTTTGTTGCCTTTTTCCGATGGCGCTTATTGGGTGCAAGCAGCGGTCACCTGATGGGTAGCGTCCATCAGAATATTCGAGGACGTGGGCGTTCCGCTGGCATCCACGGCAATCCGCAAAGTTCCAACCATTGTGAAGTTGCCAGCCTGCCCAACCCATATCGAATGGAACGGCAGGTCGTAGGTAGAGGCAACAGCATTGTAGGACTGGTTCGCCTCGAGGTTCAGCTTATAGGAGCCGTCCGTCGTGCTGTTGTGAAACACAACGTGCACCGTGGCCCCGGTATCGCTCTGCTGATAGTTCACCTCGGTCGAGCCAGGGGCGTTCACAATCGACTGGTTGGGATCGCAGGCGTTGTACCACGCGATTCCACCGTCGAAGGCCGTCTTGGCGTTTTGAGCGGCCATTGTGCCGGTAAGCGCGAAAACCAAGCCCAGAGCGAACGTAAACACCATGAGCTTCGTGCTTCTCATCGATTCCCTCCTTCTCGGCGGGGATTTCCGAGCACAAGAAATCATTACATGAGGCGGCCCGTTTTGGGAGTGAAGCACTTCAAACCAAAGTCGCCTGCCCTTAGTGGTTCACGCGATGCAAACGCACTTCCATCCCATCGCCTTGAAGGGGATCGAGCACCTCTATTGTGAATGCTAAAGTCCATGCCCGGAAGGACATGTCCTAGTTGTTAGTTCCGACACGCAATGGTCACAAGCGATGACCGGCCTCTTTATGAGAGTCGCCGATCATCTTCTGCGAAATTCTTCTCGTGGCGTATGCCTTCACAGTCCTTGCATTCGCTCTCATTTGTCTCGATTCCTCGAGCTGCCGAGTGTTCCTGCTAAGCGCATTAACCCAAAATTCCCTCGATCGTCCTAAGGTCCTTTCTGTAGTCCATCTACTACTCTCACCGGATATAACCAGAGTAGATGCCCCCGTACTTTGACCTGACAGTCGGCCCCCCCACCGACCGAAAGGTTAATGAATGCGATTGAATCTGAAAGGGATCAGCGCCATTGCAGCTCTCAATATGGCGGCATTTTGGATTACCGGGTGCGGAGGTACAAACGCTCTCACCAAATCCCCTGGGACTACAACCACGGCATTGACCGGCTCCAACGCAAGCTCATCCGGAGTCTCGCCTTCGTCTACTACTCCCGTTGCGGGAGGATCGAGTACCGGCACGACGACTTCTTCCGGATCGGCTGGATCGTCCAGCTCCAGCGGCACTTCAGGATCGGGCTCCGGGACCTCTGCTTCAACTCCCGCTCCTCCCGCGCCAAGCAACAACGGCGATGCCCCGCAACCTCCAGCCGGAGCGACCATCTTGTCCAACATTCAGAATCAGGGTGGATGGCAAACCTGCGGTGGATGCGGCAACGACGGCGGCGGCGGAAGCGCCCCGGCTTATGGATTTAATCAAGGAATCTCAACCCCGAGTTTGAGCGGCAGCTCGACCGACTTCTGGATCACTGGTGGCCCGGCATTCACGGGCGGCTATTACTTTATCGAGCAGACTCCGGTGTCGAATCCGGTGAGTTATCTGCGCTACGAGTTCGATCTCTACATTCCCGCTCAGTACGCCTCAGCTCCGCAGGGGATCGAATTCGAATGTCAGCAGAACGCCAACGGCTACACCTACAACTATGCCTGGCAGGCGGATTACGACTCGAAAACCTGGCGCGTTTTTAATTTCACGACCAAGCATTGGGAAGGAACGTCAATCGCATTCCAGCCCTTTGCTCCTGACTCCTGGCATCACATCATTGCGATGTATCACGCGCAGGGAACACAGATCTTCCATGATTCCCTCACCGTTGATGGCGTGACGTATCCGGCAAACATCGTTCACGATGCGCTATTCACCGGCAATGGTCCCGAGCTGACGAATGCCTTCCAGGTCGATCTGGACGGCAATAGCACTCCGTACCACGTGTACGTGGACAACATGAAAGTGAGTTTGGCGGATTAACACCCAAGAGCGAACACGAAGTTCACAAAGGTTTAAAACGAGGTCACGGAGTTCTTTTGTGACCTCGTCGTTTTCTTCGTGACCTTCGTGTTAACCCCGATTTGGTTTTGTTCGCCCGATCAAAATTGACATCTCCACGCCGACTCACCTATAGTCTTGACACCGCAATGCGAGCGACTCGATTTACGAATTTCTTTACCTACCGCTACTGGTACTTTACGGGTAGCGGCATCGGGGAAGCGCGTGCATGCGGACGAAATTCATAACGTAATCGTTTAGCAATCACAAAGCACCCGAAGCCGCGACTCAAAAGGTCGCGGCTTTTGCTTTATAGCGCGCGATTCAAAGGAGACTGAAAGTGATCATCAATATGGTAGAAGGCGCAACCGAAGCCGAGATTCAGCACATTATTGACAGCGTAGTGCTCTGCGGTTACCAACCGCACGTGATTCGCGGAACCGAGCGTACCATCGTCGCCGCGGTCGGCAGCGGCGGCAATCGTGCACAGCTTGAGGCGCTCAAAAGTGCGCCTGGCGTAGAGGACGCGATTGCGATCTCGCATCCGTTCAAGCTGGTAAGCCGGCAGGTGCGCAAAGAATCGAGCGTGGTGGATGTATCCGGCGTGAAGGTCGGCGGTGAGCATATCGTCATCATCGCCGGACCGTGTTCGGTGGAATCGCGCGAGCAGATGCTGGAAACCGCTGTCGCCGTGAAGAACGCCGGCGCTCGAATGCTGCGTGGCGGCGCGTATAAGCCGCGCACCTCTCCTTACGACTTCCAGGGACTCGGAGTCGAAGCGCTCAAGATTCTTGCGGAAGCGCGTGAACTCACAGGCTTGCCGGTCGTCACTGAAGTCATGAGCACAGAAGATGTAGATCTCATCTCTGAATATGCCGACGTACTCCAGGTCGGCGCACGCAACATGCAGAATTTCGCGCTGCTTCGCCGCCTTGCCAAAGCCGAACGGCCTATCCTGCTGAAACGCGGACCTTCCGCCACCGTAAAAGAGTGGCTGCTCGCCGCTGAGTATTTACTTGCCGGGGGAAATTCCCAGGTAATCCTGTGCGAACGTGGCATTAAGACCTTTGAAACGGAACTGCGGAATACGTTTGACTTGGCAGCGATTGCCTTGGCGAAAGAGCTGTCCCACTTGCCCGTAATCGCCGATCCGTCGCACGGAACCGGTCGCCGCAGTTTGGTAAGCGCGACATCAAAGGCGGCGATTGCCGTCGGGGCTGATGGGCTAATCGTTGAAGTTCACCCCTGCCCAGAGCGAGCACTATCTGATGGGCCTCAGTCGCTCACCCTTGCAGGATTTGCCACACTGGTGCAAAACCTCGCGGAGCCGCTGCGCCGCGTGGCCGAGTTGGAGATGGCGGCGACGGCTTAGACATCCCGTAACGTCCTGCTGGTTACGCGGAGATTTGCGGCATTGGAGGGTGTTCGTGTGCGCTCCGCGTTTCCTGCTCCTGCGATTTGCGTCGTGACTTGCTCTTTTCGACTATTCGTCCAATACCGGGGCGAACCCTGAAATCTACTTGCTTTCGGCGATTCAGCTACTTACTATGTTGATGCCCACTTCCCCCCGTCGAAGCCCTTTTCAAAAGTCACTATAGGTACGCCTATGCGCATCCATCAGCTTGGGTGTCGGTACGTTTGCACGCAATCTCCTGACGGGGAGCTTCGGTATTTGCGTGCAACGCGATTCTCTTCTCTAAGACTCTTCTGGATCTTCCGCAACTTTGCCGATCTGCATCAGCACGTCTTGAGTCCGCGCCAACTTCAGCTGATTCTCAATTGCGAAGCACTGGACGACAACTCCCGCATTGATTCCGAAGAATTGATCGGAACGATTGAACTTTCGGCAGGACCAACGAAAGGGTTCGAAACGAAGCCGCGTCCGTCAATCAGAGACACGCAGCTAGTAGTTCACGCGCCAATGCGAAGCCGATCGTTTGCGATTAGCGCGATTGCCGCAGCGACTGCGATCGTCTTTTTGGGTGTCGCGTTCTCAGTCGCTCAGGCGCATTGGACTGGACATCTTGCCAACGTGAGTTCCAAATCGAAACAGATCGCCAAGTCGCTCCTGCCGCGAATGCATGGAGCGTTGCGATTTCGGATCCTGGAATCTCAGCAGGCGCAACCGCAGAAGCCGTTCTCCTCCAATTCTGAACAAGTTGCATCACTGCCATCTCCCATCCCGGTTTGGGAACAAGCCGGGATGCCGAAGGACGCCGGAAATGCATCAACGCCTGGCCAAGCCACTCTTCAATCTGCTGCTTTCAACTACACTTCCGTTGAATCTGCGGTGACTCCGGACATTGGTGCTCCTGCTCACCCTTCCCCGAAACACGGTTCCGTCCCGGCACATCATTCCGACGCCGTTCCTGAGATACTTCCACCTGCAGGACCGCCGGAAAGCCATCCCGTGCTGGACGACTTCTCCGCGGTTGTCCGAGATACAGAAGTACTCCTTCGCGCGATAGTTTCGCCGGAAGGGCGGGTGAAGGAAGTAAAGCTGCTGCACGGCGACGCAACGCTCGGGCGCGAGGCCGCCCGCATTGTGAGATCCTGGCGCTACGCTTCCCGCAGCGGCAACACCGATGGAGAAAGCAGAATTCGGTTCACATTCACGAGCGACGTGACAACGGTGTCGTTTCTCGACTCCAATTCGGGACTCCAGAACCGCTAATCTGCAGGCGGCTGAAGCACTGAAAGCATTTACCAAATCGTCTCTAAAACCTTCGATTTGCGTATCCGTTCATCAGCTGTAATCAAGGGCAGACCTCTCACCATCGCTGTGGCCCCAATGAGCCTGTCCAGGGGATCGCTTGGATAAGCATCTGGAAGCTGAACACTGAGCGAAGCAATTTGTCGGTTGATTGGCACAACCACCAGCCAGGACTCAAGCTCTTCCAGAAAGCTGTCGAGGGAGATGTGAATTACAACTCGCTGGCGGCGGATCAAGTTGGCAACTTCGAAGAGCGTAATGTCGGAGATAAAAAGCGGTCGATCAGTGTTGCGAGTATCTTCAATGGCAACAACAGCTTTCTTCGAAAGTCTATCCGGTTCCAAAGCAGACCAGAGCACCACATGCGTGTCGAGAAGAAACATCAGTCCTTCTCCCACTCCTCGAGTGGAATCACCGGACTAACAATATCTCCCACGATCTTTCCTTTTCTTTGCATGAATCCGAAGATGTCATCGCGTCGCGATTCAATAGGAACAAGCTTTGCGATGGGTTTTCCGTGTTTGGTGATAATCACGGACTCGCATTTCGAATGCACCTCATCCATCACCGCGAGACACTTTGCTTTGAAGACTCCTGCAGGCATAGTTTTCGTCTTCATCCATTCACCTGTGTGACTATAGTCGTACTATTATGACCTATTCTAAAACGACGGGAGAAAAAATGGAAGAGGTCAATGCGTTCTCGCTGCAGCAGCTTGTCGGACGGTCTTCTTGCGCACGGTCAGTCGCTCCACAAGCTCAGTCTTTACCTCATATCCACGGCCGGGTTTATCTGAGACGGTGATGTTCCCTTTCGGTGAGACCACCACTTCTGGTTCGATGATGTCTTCTTTCCAATATCGCTTCGAAGCCGACACATCGCCTGGCAAAGAGAAGTTTGGCAAAGTGGAAAGCGCGACATTATGCGACCGGCCAATGCCACTCTCCAGCATGCCGCCGCACCAGACTGGAATGTTGTTTGCTTGTGCGACGTCGTGAACGGCGATCGCTTCGCTAAACCCGCCGACACGCCCAACTTTGACGTTGATGATTCCGCAGGAACCCAGCTCGATTGCGGCCCGCGCACTGCGCGCGTGGTGAATTGCTTCATCGAGACAGATGCGGGTCTTCAGCGCTTTCTGCAGGCGGGCGTGGAAGTAGAAATCGTCGTTCCACAACGGTTGCTCGATCATAAGCAGACCAAAGCGATCGAAGCCTCTTAAGTGCTCGAGGTCTTCGAGCGTATAAGCGGAGTTGGCGTCGCAACTGAGCAAGATTTTCGGCCAGCGCTCGCGGATGCGCTCGAAGATCTTGATGTCCCAACCGGGCTTGCATTTCACTTTGATGCGCTGATATCCGGCTGCAAGCTCACTTTCGATCTTTTCCATGAGTTGCTCGGGTGTGTCCTGAATTCCGAGCGACACTCCGCACGCGATCTCCCGGCGCTTGCCCCCAAGCAATTTCCATAATGGAACGCTCTTGATCTGTGCTTCTGCATCCCACACCGCGTTTTCCAGCGCAGCCTTCGCCATTCGGTGGCCACGTACGCGCCGAAGCAGCGCAGGTACATCGTGCCCCGACTGGATCTCACGATTCAGCAGTGCGGGAGCCAATTCTTCTGAAATTGCATACCACGCGGTCCCGATGGATTCTTCGCTGTAATAAGGATGCTCACCTGCAACGCATTCGCCCCAGGATGTAACCCCATCGAGTTGCAGCTCAACCAGCATGACGCGCCGTTCGGTGGTGCGGCCAAAGCTGGTCTCGAAAAAGTGCACGAGCGGCATATGCAGCTCGCGAATCGTGACGCTCTCTATCTGCATGAAGGCTCCGCTTCCCGTTCTGGCACGATGGTGAATTCGAACTTCTCCTGCGGAGAAGCCAATAGAAAGCTTCCCTTCCCTTTCTCATCGCGGCGATATCCCAAAACGGCCAGGCCGCTGGAGAAGGCGTTGAGAAATTGCTGTCGATTGGCCAGCTGCACCTCACGCGCTCGATCGCGATTCGCAGCATCTGATTTCCACTCGTAAATCTCTGCCGGTACGGTGATCGTCTTTTCCGGATCGACTTGCGGACGAACTCCTTGTTCCAGGAGCTCGGTCACTCGCTTCGAACTGAGCCACCACTCGGCAACGCACCGGTCCGTGGGCAGTCCGCCCTGTAATGGGGAAGATGAAGTCCCATATTGGTTGAGCGTGTACCGCCGCACGATAGCCCCAAGCTTCTCGATATTCAGATAAGCGTTCTTGATTTCCAGCGGGTCGAAGGTCCATTCCATTAATTCGAAACCGCGGGTGAGGGCTTCATCGCGTTGAGCCAGTTTCAGGCGCCTTCCCAAACCGAGATTCCGATACTGGTCCCGTACTGCCAACATATGGGAATGCAGATAAGCGTTCCCGTTCCGGGCGCCAGGAATCGAGAGTGCGAACCCGACCAGCGTTGCCCCGTCAAACGCTCCAATGATCTGGCCGCCGATCTTGCCGGCGACGACGAACATGCGCACCGGAATCAGATCGGCATCCGAGAAGTTCCAAACTTCTTTTTGCAAATTGACGCACGCCTGGAATTCTGCGATCTCCTTGCAATGGCGTAGCTCGATGGAATCAGCCGAATGAGGATTGTTGGCGGAAGCAGTTTTGCTCACTGCTTCACCTCCTCACCGATTTTGGAGTGTTGCCACAGTTCTTCCATTTGTTCAAGGTTCATTTGCTCCAATGTGGTCCCTTGTGATTTAGCCGCAGACTCCATGGCTTCAAAACGGCGACGAAATTTGCTCGTGGTTCGACGCAGCGCCGATTCGGGATCGACATCGAGAAACCGTGCGAGATTAACCAGCACAAAAAATAAATCCCCCAACTCGCCTTCGATGCGCTCGTGCAACGAAGGTGAAATCGGAGTCGCTCGCGACCCGGCGTCGCCGCCGCCCGGACGAACCGGCTGCGGAATCTCATCGACGTTTTGTTTCAGCTCGGCAACTTCTTCCTGCAATTTATCGAAAATGCCTGAAATTTCAGGCCAATCAAATCCAACCGACGCTGCCTTTCGGCTGATCTTTCCGGCTTCCAGCAGCGCCGGCATGGAACGTGAAATGCTGCTGAGCAGCGGCTTACTTTCTGGCTCCTCGGCTGTCTTTGCCGCTTTTTCGGCTTTCTTGAGCGCTTCCCAATTCCGGACAACCTCTCTTGCTGTTTCTGCCTTCACCTCGCCAAAAACATGCGGATGGCGG
>DATEKE010000122.1:0-6037 GCA_035277605.1 Terriglobales bacterium
ACGTTCGGATTGCCAGGAATGCCCGCGACAGATACCGTTCGTCCGCCGCGAAATGGACCAACAAGTCGCCACTGGAGACCCTGATACAGCTTTGGATTGAGTTGTTGACCGTGGGCGGTCGAAATCAGAAATGAAGAGACAAGAAGAGCAGAAAGAAACCGTGCTGGAATGGACACGCGCGAAATTGTACAAGATGAGCGCTCGATGTCGATTCTCGCGGTTCCCGACAAAACGCTCTTATGCCGCAGCGAATGAGCCGTGGCGAATCTCTCCCGGCGCCATCTCATCGACGTAGCACCACACCCAAGCTTCGCCCGGCTCAATCGAGCGGATGAGCGGATGCTGGGTGTGATGGAAGTGCTTGGTCGCATGCTTATTCTTCGATGAGTCGCAGCAGCCTACATGGCCGCATTCGAGACAAAGGCGCAGATGCACCCAGGTATCGCCGGTCTTCACACAATCCTCACAAACGTGCTTGTCGGTTTGCGTCATGTGGATTTCATTCGTATGTTTGCACTGCATAATTCGCCTTTCCAAAAGTCGTTCGTGTGTTGATTACAGTTCTGCCAAAGTGCGATGGACTAAGTGAACCGAGATGGCTCCTTCGCCAACCGCAGAGGCAACGCGTTTCACGTTCCCGGAGCGAACATCTCCGACCGCAAAGACTCCCGGCAAACTCGTCTCCAACATCTGCGGAGCGCGCGCCAGCGGCCACGATGCCGAAAGAGAGCCGTGTCCCGCCGGCTCGAGATCACGCCCGGTAAGAATGAAACCTTTGTCATCGAGGGCTACGCAGCCGCGAACCCAATCGGTTCGCGGAGACGCTCCGGTCATTACAAATACATGGCGCATGGCGTGTGTTGACGATTCACTATTGACATTGTTGGCCCAGGTGACTCGTTCGAGCTCGGTCGCACCTTCGAGTTTCGTGATCTCCGTATTGCAGAGCAGTTCTATATTGGGATTCTCTGCAATGCGCTGAATCAAATACCGCGACATGGTTTCAGCGAGTCCGTTGGAGCGCACCAGCATGTAAACCTTCCGCGCAATCTGCGAAACGAAAATTGCAGCTTGACCGGCTGAGTTTCCGCCGCCGACCACCACCGCATCTTCGCCTGCGCAGAGCTGCGCCTCGATGTGAGTGGCGCCGTAATAGACCCCGCGACCCTCGAACTTTTCCAGGTTCTCGATCTCGGGCTTGTTGTAGTGTGCGCCGGTCGCGATGATGATCGCGCGCGTCGCGATCACGGCTCCATCATCGAGCACGAGCTTGTACGGATGCTTCGCGCAATCGAGCTTGATTGCCGAGCGCGCAATCAGCATTCTCGCTCCAAATTTCTGTGCTTGGTTCAGAGCACGCGCAGCGAGTTCCTGGCCCGAAATTCCCGTTGGAAATCCGAGGTAGTTTTCTATTTTGGAACTTGAGCCTGCCTGTCCCCCGGGGGCCTCGGTCTCGATCAAAAGTGAATTCAGTCCTTCTGAAGCTGCATACACTGCGGCTCCCAGTCCAGCAGGACCTGCGCCAACGATCACCACATCGCGTACCTCGGAGTCGTCGAAAGTAGCGTTGAGTCCCAAACAGTCGGCCAACTCACGGGTGGAAGGATTGCGCAGGATGTTCTGGCCGTTACAGATGATGAGAGGAATGTCTTCCAACTTCACCGCAAAGTGGTCGAGAAGCTGCTGCGATTCCTTATCCCGATCCAGATCAACATAGGTGTGGGGATGTCCGTTGCGATCCAGGAACTCGCGCAGATGCAGCGTTTCAGCCGAGTGGCGTGAGCCCAGCAGAATGACGTTCCCCAGCTTGTGCGTGATCAGCGCGAGTCGACGCAAGATGAAAGCGCGCATGAACAACTCGCTCAGCTCGGCATCTCGCGCAATCAGCGCCCGCAAATTGTTGACCGGAATTTCGAGAAATTCTCCCGCGTCGGTGACCCGGCCCAGCACCAGGCAGCGCTGCCCGGAAATCATGCTGAGTTCCCCGGTGAAGTGACCGGCAGGATGAGTCGTGATCAATCGCTCGCCCAGATAAGAAGGCTGCAAAATCTCCATGCCGCCGGAGAGCAAGACGAACATCGGTATTCCGACATCACCCGGACGAAAAAGCACCTCTCCGTTTTTTACGTGACGAATGCTTCCGGCCGCGCGCGCCCGTTCGATTTGAGCAGAGGTTAAAACCGGAAACGTCTGCGTGTTGGCGTCGAGGGCGCTTACTGCGGGTACGGTTGACATGACTTTTCCCCGAGCTATTGATGACTAGGGTAGCGCAACGATTCAGCTCTTACGAGCCGTGTATCGCGAATTCCTTCGCCGTTCGATGGAGAACGCCCAATCGCGCAGCGCAGTCCTTCAGCATCTCAGCCTCCCACGCTGGACGTTTCGGATTGCGTGGATGCGGCAGGTCGGTCGGAATTCGTCCCGTCAAATGCAGGAAAATGGCCGCCGAATGCTTGTATGCGGGCACAGGACTGCGAAAGGCAATGTTGCCAAGATACTGCAGCGCGTCCGACAGCTCGTAGTATGCCGGATCACCCGATTCCCACAGTCGATCACGCTCGGCAAACTTCTCTGGGGCGAACGTGGCGAGTCCGAGCAGGTAGTCCGATCCGTATTCGATCATGTCGATGCCGAGATCGTTGCCGGTATAGATGGCAAAATCAGGGCGGCGTTCATCGCGTAGAGCAAGTCGCCTGAGTTCCGTGAGGCGATCCAGCGATGAATGCTTCATGCCTTTCATTTCGGGAATATCGAGAAGTCCCTTAACGACATCGTCATCGTAGATCTCGCCGTTGGGAGCGAATACCGGACCCAGCTCGAACCCGAGTACCTGCTCGTATCCTTCGCAGATGTCGCGATATGCCGAAACCTTCTCCTTTGCAGATTTGCCGTGCAGTTGTGCTGTCTGGAACAAAATCGGAATTCCGCCGAAGCGGACGATGCGATCGATCGCACGGCGATAGAGGCCGGCGACATCCCCAGACTGTCCTTCAATGTAGGCCCCGGCCACAAACGGCACGCCTTTGCCTAACGCGTCTCGCGCCCAACCAAGAACCTCTTCCACTTCAGATTCGGAAAGATAATTCACATAGCCTGTGTCCATGTTTACCGCATTCATCAGTCCCGCCCGGTGAGTTGCGATGAGACGCTTCTGAAAAGCTTCGACGGCAATGTTTCCGTTCGCGGAATAAGGCAGCAAGGCGGCAGCTATGCCGCGGACCTTGCGCCCGGGCTTTTTCTTTGCCAGCAATTCCCTAATTCCCATTTGCGCCATCCTCGACTGGTGCGGCATTCGCAGCAGCCGGTTGTGGAGCTTCGGCCCGCGCCTTGATGCTCCTGAGCCGCGCTCCGTCTTGCGAATCTTTATAGTAGGCATCGAGCGGATAGCAGCCAGAAGGAAGGCCATTGCGCGGAGCTGTGGTGCAGTCGCTGAACGTCCGGCAGATACGCTTCCGCTGGATTGGAGCTCCGCTCATCGCATCCCAAAGGATCTCCGGATAGCTCAGCACCATCCGGCCGAGGCCTACCGCATCGACCCACCCCTCGCGAATCGCCGCCTGCGCTACGTGGGGAAGAAAATCCTGCAGATAACTATATGCAGAGCCGACAAATACCATCTCGGGAAACTTGTGCTTGAGCTCGCGAGTGACCTTCATTTGTCGCGCAACTCCAACGAGAGGATCCTCGGGAGGCAGGTACCCATCGGACGGCGGATACAACGCGGGGCGCTGTACGTGCGGATTGTAGTAAGGGCTGCCTCCGGTTATGTTCACCAGCCGAATCCCGAGATCCTGCAAGAACGAAATGAACCGTGCTGGTTCGGCGAGATCAGGTTCGGTTGGCCTGTGCTCGTTAACTCCGAAACCCGAGCGATAGGGCAGAGCCGCATTCTCGGGAATACCCGGACCTGGCTTTCCACCGATCGAGAGCTTGGGATCGGGCCGGAATGGAATCAGGTCAAAAGCCGAGAGCCGAACCGCAATTCCCAATCCCGGAGCGCCAGAGCGAATGCCTTCGACAATCTTTCGGAGGAAGCGGGTACGATTTTCGAAACTGCCGCCATAGACACCTTCGCGCTCGCGTGCGCTGAGAAACTCATGTCCGAGATATCCGTGGCAGTGTTTGATATCGACGAAATCGAAGCCAAGCTCGCGGACCATTCTTGCTGCCCGCACAAAGTCCTCGATGATCGATTGAATCTCGGAATCGGCCAGCAAAGGATAATCAGCAGCCAATCCCATGCGCCGATCCAAAATGGGATGACGATAAAGAATCTTAGGCTCAGCGCGATCTTTTCTGTTCGGGCGGCAGAAGCGCCCTGAATGCGTAAGCTGCAGGCCAATCAGCAGTCCATTAGCGGATCCGGTGCTCTGTCGATGTTCTTCGATCAGCGCGCTGCGAAGCCGCTCCAGTCCCTTCTGCGTGTGGGGTGCGATTATGAGCTGATTTGGATTCGCGCGTCCCGCGTGGCAAACCGCTACGGCTTCGCCGCCCCAGATCAGCTTGGCGCCACTCTGCCCAAAGCGTCGCCAGCGTCGAACGGTGCTCTCACTCGGATTTCCATCCGCTGTGCCGTCCCAGCCTTCCATCGGCTGAACGGCGATGCGATTGCCGATCTTGATGTCTCCGAGCACTAACTCGCGACTAATCGGAGACTCAGTACCAGCGGTCACGCGATCGTCGCAAGGAATGCTAACGCCGAGCGAACGCAGGTGAGCGCGGAAATGCTCAGCGTCTTTCATCGCGGCAACTCGCGCAATTGTGCTCATGCCGGCTGCCTTCTCGGAAGCAGCGTCGCAACAAAGGCTCCCAGCAAAGCGATTGCGATGAGAACGGCAAAGCCTGCGGAGTAAGTTCCTCTCACATCACGCAGATGGCCGACGACCCACGGTGACACAGCCTCCGCGATTCCGTCGGCGGTAAGGATTACGCCAAGCAAGCGCCCGAGAATCTGAACGCCGAATATCTCCGCCGTCATCAGTGGAATGATCATGTAATCTCCACCAAGTCCGATGCCGAAGATCATGGCGAACAGGTAAACGGGAGCAGTTGCCGGGGCTAGAAACAGAAAGGGAATGGCCGCTGCAACGAGCAGATAGATCGCCAGCATTACGTGCTTTACCGGGAATCGATCCGCGAGCCACCCCATCAGCAGTCTGCCCCCCATGCTGAAGGTGAGAACGAGAGAAAGAACGCGCGTCGATTGCGCCTGCGAGTAATGCAGATCGAGGCTCAAGAACAGTTTTAGATTCTGCTGCGTTCCGCTGACCGCAGCGATCGAGCACATGCTGGCGATCAGCAGAAGGTAAAGCGGCAGCGATTTAAACGCACGGCCAATCGGAGGCGATGCCACGCGCTCCGGCTGGAGCTCTAACGAAGGCGTGTCCCGCACAAAGTACGCGAACGGGAGCGCGATGACAATGACGAGCAATCCCAAGATCTTCAGCGCATCCTGCCATCCAAAATGCTGCTCGAGCCAATGAGAGATCCACGGTGACACTGCGCCGCCCAGTCCGATTCCGAAGTAGGCCAAACCCATGGCTTTGCCGCGAGCTTTGTCGAACCATCGCGTGAGCAGCACCTGATTGGGAAGCGGCCCGCCGCAAACGTAGCCCAGTGCGTTAAAGAGATAAAACAGATAGAACATTCCCAAAGTGGAAATGCTGCCGAGCCCGATGAGGGCCGCTCCTGCCATGAAGATGCCTGAGATCATCAGCACTCGGGGCCCAAAGCGATCGACCAACCAGCCGGCAAGGAATCCGAAGGTCGGTCCGATTACCAGCTTGCTGATTGCGTTTCCCGAAGTAACCTGCGCCCGCGTCCATCCAAACTGCCGGACCATGAAGTCGTAAAAGAACGGCAGTCCCCAGAGCGAGAGTCCAACGATGCAAAACAATGCCAGGAAGGCCGTAGCCAGAACGTGGATGGCTCCGCGTCTTGCGAAGAGCTGACGGTCGATCGCGAGGCTTGGAGTGGTCATGCGTGATTAGTCGGCGACTGGTCCTTGAGTCCGTTAAAGTATGCAAGCCTTCCTGCA
>DATEKE010000123.1:0-2385 GCA_035277605.1 Terriglobales bacterium
GCCGACGAAGTGGTCCGGAACGTTGGCAAACGAGCTATTCCTCAATTTGTGATAGACGGCAAATGGATCCAGCCCTATCGGCCAGGTCAGGGTTTTCTCTACAAGGAAATGAGCGCCTTGCTCGGAGTTTCAGAGTAAGAATTCCAATCTGGGACTTGCATCGATGAGCCCTCCCATCGCTTCCAGCAAAGAATTCAGGGAGCAGATTGCCGACAACATCGCGGAGATCCGACGACGGATCTCAGAAGCCGCAAAGCGCGCTGGGCGTAACTCTGATGACATCGTTTTGATGGGCGTCACCAAGACTCAACCGGCGGAAAAGATTATCGCTGCTTATGAAGCCGGCCTCCGCTGCTTCGGCGAGAATCGCGTCCAGGAGTTCGCCGCCAAGCGCGAGCAACTGACTGGCCTGAAGGATGCTACCTTCGCTCTGATCGGACAGCTCCAGTCCAACAAAGTGAACAAAGCCATCGATCTCTTCTCTGCCATTCATTCGATCGACTCTCTGCGTCTCGCTGAGCGCATTAACGCAGCCATGGAGCATTCGCAAAAAGAGCCGCTGCCCGTCGCGATCGAAATCAATACCGGAGATCCTGCCAAAGCAGGGCTGTCGCCTGAGTCTTCCGAATTGGAACAGCTTCTCAACGCGGCTCCGCGTCTGCCGCATATCCGCATTAAAGGCCTGATGACAATTCCGCCATTCACGCCAAACCCGGAAGGAGCGCATCCATACTTCCGCCGATTACGCGAACTGCGAGACAGTATCGCGAGGCGTGGGCTGCCCGGAATAGAAGTGGATTTGCTCTCCACGGGGATGTCGCATGATTTCGAAGTGGCCATCGAAGAAGGCTCGACTTGCGTTCGCGTCGGCACGGCGATCTTCGGCGAGCGGCCAAAATGATCAGAACACGACATGGATCACACGGATTGGACAGATTTCACGGATAGTTCGCTGAAATCGAGGATTGCGGCTACTATCTTGGTCTGAGCGATCCGTGGAATCCGTAGCATCCGTGTGATCCGTGTCGTGTTTTTGCCGGAAATACCCCGATCAGTACGAGGAGTGCCTTGTCCTTTTCTGAGCGCCTGCAACAGATCCGCACCGGATTTGAACGCCCATTTTGGGTTGCGAACGTTACCGAGCTGTTCGAGCGGCTTTCGTACTACGCCGCATTCGCATCGTTAGCGCGTTATCTGCACGAAGCGCTCAAATTTCCAGTAGAACAGGCCAGCAGCCTGACCGGCCTCTTCGGCGGCCTAGTTTGGTTTCTTGCAGCGTTCGGCGGGGCGGTTGCAGATCGCCTGGGATTTCGCCGTGCTCTGTCCCTTGCCTACTTGATCCTGAGTTGCTCGTATTTCCTGCTCGGCTCGATTGCCGCCCCGTGGCTCGGACCCGTACGCGACCACGTTCCTCTGGTCGCTCTGGTTACATTCATCCTGATACTTCCCGCTTTGGGCGTCGCGCTGGTGAAACCTTCTGTAGTGGGAACAACGGCCCGCGCCTCGAACGAAAATGTTCGCTCGATCGGATACGCGATTTACTACACGCTGGTGAACATCGGCGGGGCTGCCGGACCGTACGTTGCCTCCTGGGTGCATCAACGCATGAACGTGGAGAACGTATTTCGCGTTGCGGCGCTCAGCGTGTTTCTAATGTTCTTCGCCGTTCTGCTGTTCTTCCGCGAACCGCGCAAACCTGGTGAAGTGCAGACCACAAGCCTGGGACAGGTTGTGCGCAACTTCGGAACGGTGCTGATGAACCCACGCTTCATGCTGTTCCTGCTGATCTTCACCGGCTATTGGATTTTCTACTGGCAGGAGTTCATCATCCTGCCGATTTACGTTCACGATTACATCAATCCGAATACCGATACGGAACTCATGCTGGTCACCGGACCTGTGATCGTGATCGCGTTTACTGTGCTGGTGAATGTGATCACACAGAAGATCCCTGCTTTTAGCGCGATCATTCTGGGAACAGTCATCTCGGGCGGAGCATGGATTGTGCTGGTGGTTTCGCGCTCAGTATTCGCCGCTTATCTCACGCTCGTGCTGGTTGCGATCGGCGAGATCACGCAGTCTCCGCGATATTACGAATACATTTCGCGACTGGCACCGTCGGGACAGCAGGGCACTTACATGGGATTTGCTTTCCTGCCTATCGGTATCGGCTCGCTGATCGCCGGCGTATTCGGCGGCAAGCTGATTCATCATTACGGTGAAGTGATGCATCGGCCGCAGCAAATGTGGTGGCCCGTCGCTGGAGTCGGCCTTGCAACTGCTTTGCTGCTTTGGATCTATGACCGCGTCTTCCCTCCAGCAGCGGTCTCAACCACGGCCTGAGCATTGCGATACACGACAAGAAAGACGCAGGAGTGCCTTGAT
>DATEKE010000124.1:0-2913 GCA_035277605.1 Terriglobales bacterium
TCCGTCCACGAGCTCGCGATACGTCACGAAGCTGGGAAATAAGTTCTCTCCGTTTTTGTTGTAAATGTCAGGCACGGCCTTTCCTGAGCTTTTCACGATCTGATACTGATTCGAGTCCACCCAGATGCGACCCTCGAAGTAGCGGCGTCCTTCCTCCATCGCTTTGGGCGAGATCTCGAAGACATAGGCATGCGTTCCGCTGGTCTGCTGCTGGCCCCTATATTTAATGTTGTAATCGGGAATCTCTTCAGTCGTTAGCACGAAGGGCAAGCGATCGCGCATGTCCGCAATATCTTCCGGGGTAATGCTAATACGCTTCAGCGTATCGCGCGGCTGCGAAACTTGCTTTACAACACGCTCGCCCTGATCGTTAACCGTGACGTCGAATGTGGTGTCGTACTCGCCATCGGGAAACCCGGTATCGCTGATCGTCTGCAACCTCACTATCTCGCGATAAGTGTAGTGCTCTCGTGCTTGCTTGAAAGTCTCCTCTTGCGCTGCAAAGCGGCTTATGATGTCACGCACTGTGACACCGTCGGGCAGCGAAGGATCGAGCGGGCCATCCCCCGCGTCTTGGCAAAAGCTCGAGGCGAGTAGAGCAACGAGCGCGAAGGCTGTCCAGCAGACACGCGAATGCAGATACCGGGAGCTTCTCTGAAAGCTGCTCACACCCGTGCCTCTCGGTCTTCTGGATGCCATACGAAAGTAAACACCGGAATTAAGTATTTGATGCCCGGAGGAGTCTCTCCCGATTCTGAATGGCTGCCGAAAACCTATTTCACCATGGAGCCACGGAGGGCGCGGAGAAGTTTTTGGGTATACTCGCACCGCGCCGAGTTGCCAAAATGCGGAGTCAGAAGCGCCTCAAGCAAGCTCTTTTAGCAGTAGTTGCGATCCTTTTTGCAGATAGCCTTTTCGTTGAAACCAATCCTGCATCGCCTTTCGCAGCGCCTCGAGGGGAACCCGCGTACCGATTTCCATCAGGCCATCGCTAAGTGGGAGAGTATCGTCAAAAACGGCGTCATTGGTGAAATTGCGCATGGAGAAGCTGTCGAGCCACTTTAATGCGCAAGGCTGGCGCTGACCATCAGTTTCGTAAGCAACTGCGATTCTGCGAGAAAACACGGTAGTTTTTCCGAGAGCGCGAGGTATTTGTCTCAATCCAAAGCTGCAGCTCGCGTCTCGATCAAGTGGCGAATGCGCGAGATGAATGCATCGATCGTAACTTTGCCCTCATCGCCTTTGCCCCGCACACGAACGCTGACCTCGCCGGCTTCGGCTTCTTTGTCGCCCACCACTAAAAGGAATGGAACCTTTTGCATCGTGTGCTCGCGGATCTTGGCATTCATTTTTTCGTTGCGGGCATCCACATGGACACGCACTCCAGCTGCTTTGAGCTTCTCGGCGACTTGTTCGGCGTAAGCTGCGTGGCGTTCGGAAATGGGAATCATCACCGCCTGCACCGGCGAGAGCCACACCGGAAAATTGCCGGCGTAGTGTTCGATGAGGACACCGAAAAAGCGCTCGATGGAGCCATAGAGAGCGCGATGCACCATAAGCGGCTGCTTGCGCGAGCCGTCCTCAGCCACATATTCCAGTTTGAAACGCTCCGGAAGCGTGAAGTCGAATTGCACGGTCGAGAGCTGCCAGAGGCGCCCGATGGCATCGACCAACTTTACGTCAATCTTCGGGCCGTAGAATGCAGCTTCGCCAGGAATGGTCTTGTAATGGATTCCCCGACGCTGCATGGCTTTTTCCAATGATGCAATTGCACGCTCCCAGTTTTCCTTCGCGCCGATGTATTTGCTGGTGTCGTTCGGATCCCAAATCGACAGCTCGACTTCGTATTTGTCGAACCCGTAGGCATTCAAAACGGCGAGAGCGAAGTCGATGCAGCCGACAATTTCGTCTTCGATCTGCTCGGGAGTGCAGAAGATATGTGCATCGTCCTGCGTAAAACCTCGCACGCGCAGCAGGCCATGCATCACCCCGGAACGTTCGTATCGATAAACAGTTCCGAGTTCCCCGAGGCGCACGGGCAGATCACGATACGAGCGCAACGTGTTCTGGTAAATGAGGATGTGCCCGGGACAATTCATCGGCTTCAATTGGTACTCGGCATCATCCAGCTCGATTGGCGTGAACATGTTCTGGGAGTAATAACCGGCGTGTCCGCTCGTCTTCCAAAGATCGACGCGCATTACGTGCGGCGTGAAGACCAGAGAGTATCCGCGCTTCAGATACTCTGCGCGCATCCAGTCTTCCATCTCTTTGCGGATGATTCCGCCTTTGGGATGCCAGAAGATTAGGCCGGGGCCGGCGAGTTCTTGAATCGAAAACAGATCGAGCTGCTGCCCGATGACACGATGGTCGCGCTTTTTGGCTTCTTCAATCGCGTTGAGATACTGCTCAAGATCTTTCTTCGAAAAGAACGACGTTCCATAGATCCGCTGAAGCTGAGGATTCTTCTCATCGTTCAACCAGTACGCGCCGGCCAGGCTCGTCAGCTTAAAGGCCCTGATTCTTCCCGTACTGGGAATATGTGGACCGCGGCAAAAATCGACGAACTCGCCATTGCGATAGAAAGAAACCTGGTTATCGCCTTCCGTGTGCTTCTGGATGAAGTGGACCTTCATCCAGTCGTTTTCAGCTTCATACTGCTTGATGGCCTGATCGCGAGGCACGTATTCCCGCACGAACTTCTCGTCGCGCTTCACGACTTCTTCCATTCGTTGCTCGATGCGTTGCAGATCGTCCGCCGAGAACGGCGTCGGTCGATAGAAGTCGTAGAAGAATCCCGATTCGGTCGGCGGGCCATGTCCCAATCTGGTCTCTGGAAATAACTCCGTTACCGCCGTTGCCAGCAGGTGAGCCGAGGAGTGGCGGAAGACCTCGAGGGCCTCGGGATCTTTC
>DATEKE010000125.1:0-2014 GCA_035277605.1 Terriglobales bacterium
AGCGTGCTCTTCGGAAGAAAAATACTGATGGCGAGGTCGGCATCCGCCGGGACGTTCAGGTTGACCGGGTCGCTGAGCACCGGCGCATTCGGCGGAATCGAAATCGACGGTTTTCCGCCGAACGTCAGAACGTGATCGGACCCGGGGACAATGGATGAATCATCCGCGTGCAGCGCGATGTGAGCGGCGCCGATCTCAATCGTTCCATCTCCATAAGCATTGGAGAGGCGCACACGAAGGCTCTGGCCTCCGATGCTGGTGTGCACGATCTCGCGCACGGTCTGGTTCTCGAAAAGCAGATTTTTCGTTCGCATGTCCTGCTCGGGAAACTGCGGCGAAGGACTCGCGCCCCACGTACCTACCCAGCGCGTTTGCGCACCGGCGCTCGCGACGCAAAAACAAGAGATTAGAAAAATACTCGGAATTCTGGAGAGTGGGCTCATCGGCCCTATCGTACAAGGCTGTGGTTTCGTACCGGTTTATGCGGTTGCGTGCATTAAGCGATAGAGTGCGACGACTCCGAAAATCACGAATACAGCGGCAATCAAATACTCGAATATCTTCGTTGAGCGTGTCATGCCCGCGAGGATACGGGCTCCTCCCTCGGGTCGGCTCAACTGAAGCCTGCTATGTCTCTGATTTCAACCGTGAAAATCTATTTCGAAGAATCGTGACTACTTCGAGGATGTCCGGCTGAGCGTTGAAAGATAAGGAGCGACTCTCGCCCGGAGCCGTGATAGGCTCTGGGAAATTTTTCTGCCAAGAAAAAAGGAGAGTCGCCTTTGAAAGCAAGTTATCAGAAACAGCCGGCGGGTGCCGAAGCGCCCGTCCCAGAGAACAGACCCGTACAGGTTTGCCTGCCGATCGCGGAAGCCCTGCTGGCGCTCGAACAAGGCTTAGGAGAGTTGATCCGGCGCGTCGGCCGACTGTTCGTCGAATCGATGCTGGAGGCCGAGGTGGAACAAGTCGCTGGGCCGCGTTCACGCAACAACCCAGCGCGCCAGGCATACCGTTGGGGTTTCGAACGGGGTTACTGCTTGGTCGATGGCCAGCGCGTGCCCATTCGCCGTCCGCGCATTCGTCAGCCGGATGGGTCCGAACTCCCGCTCAGCACGTATGAGAAGTTTCAGCACGCGTCGCTAGTGGAAGAAACGGTCTGGAGCAACATCATGCGAGGCCTGACCATGCGCAACTACAAAGAAGTTATTCAGCAGTTTTCTGACGCCTATGGTTTGGAAAAGAGCACCGTCAGTGAGCACTTCATCGAAGCTAGCCGAAAAAAGCTGGAACAGCTGATGGCGCGTTCCTTAGCCCATTTGCAGATTGTCGCCATGGTAGTGGACGGCACTATCTTTAAAGGCCAGCACCTAGTGGCCGCGATCGGCATTGATGCGTTTGGCAAGAAGATGGTGCTGGGATTGGTACAAGGGGCAACGGAAAACAGCAAAGTCGTGGCCACCCTGCTCGATCAAATTGCCGAACGCGGGCTCGATTTCGCGCAGCCGCGGTTGTATCTGCTGGATGGCAGTAAGGCATTGCGTGCCGCGATCGCGCGGTATGCGGGGGACACGGCGTTTTTTCAGCGCTGCCAAGTTCACAAGATTCGCAATGTCAGCGCTCATTTGCCGGACTCGCACCAGGGCTGGATCAAGTACAAGATGCGGGCGGCCTACCAGTGCGCCGATGCCGCGGATGCACGGCAACTGCTATATCGCTTGCACGATGAACTGATGCAACTCAATCCCAGCGCTGCCGACAGTTTGCAGGAAGGCCTGGAAGAAACTCTCACCATCAACGAGCTCGATGTGCATGCCAGGCTCCGCAGATCGCTCGGCAGCACGAACGGCATCGAGTCCAGCTTTTCTGTGGTCGAAACCATCTGCAAACGAGTGAAGCGCTGGCAGGGCAGCGATCACCGGCTACGCTGGGTGGCCTCGTCGCTGCTGTATGCCGAATCGCGCTGGAACCGGCTGCATGGATACCGCCATTTGCCGCTTCTCATTCGTAACCTCAA
>DATEKE010000126.1:0-17681 GCA_035277605.1 Terriglobales bacterium
TTGACCGCTTCCTCGAATGACCGTGCATAATCTGCCTCAGTTCCCGCAGAACGAATTCGCCTAACCAGTGACTCAGCAGTAATTCCCGGAATGGAATCTTCACTGGCGGCGTAAATATCCAACACTTGCAGAGTGTCCGCATCTCGAAATGCCGTTGCGAACTCATCCGCTAAATCGCGCGTGCGCGTGTAGCGATGCGGCTGGAAGATTACGTGTATCTTTCGATATCCACACTGGCGCGCTGCGGCGAGCGTAGCGCGAATCTCCGTGGGATGATGACCGTAGTCGTCGACCACTGCCACACCTTCAGCTCTTCCTTTGAGCTGAAACCGTCGATCGACACCCCGAAACTGAGTCAACGCTTCCGCGATTTTCTCAGCGGGAACATCGAGGCCAATTCCAGCCGCAACGGCGGCGGTGGCATTCAGGATGTTGTGATGTCCAGGCACATGCAGAGCGAACTCACCGATCCTTTTGGCGCCGTTCGCAACTTCAAAGCGGCTGCGTGGAGCGCCCTCTGCTGGTTTCACCGCAGCATCAATCACATTCGTGCGAAAGTCCGCATTCTCGGCGGTACCGTAAGTGATTACGCGACGCTCAAGACGCGGAAGCAATGTTGCAAGCCGCTCGTTATCCATACATGCTATGACGGCGCCATAAAAAGGCACACGATTCATGAAGTCCACGAAAGCCTGGTCTACATCGTCCATATCGCGATAGCAGTCCATGTGCTCGCGATCGATGTTGGTTACGATTGAGAGAATCGGCGACAGCTTAAGAAACGAACGATCGCTCTCATCTGCCTCGGCAACGAGATACTGCGACTTCCCCAGGCGCGCATTCGAACCCATTGCGTCGACCCGTCCTCCGACAACGACAGTCGGATCCAGGCTACCCGCGGCGAGGACGGCTGCAACCATCGAAGTTGTGGTCGTCTTGCCGTGCATCCCCGCGATGGCAATGCCATATTTCAGGCGCATAAGTTCGGCAAGCATCTCTGCACGCGGTATTACGGGGATCTTCTGCGCTCGCGCAGCCTGAATCTCAGGATTGTCGCGCGCGATCGCCGAACTGGTAACCACCGTCTCCGAGCCGGTGACGTTTTCGGAACGATGTCCGATGAAAATCAGAGCTCCAAGGCTGGCAAGACGTTTCGTGACCGACGATTCGCGCAGATCGGACCCAGAGACCTTGTATCCCAGCGTAAGCAGCACCTCAGCAATGCCGCTCATGCCAATACCGCCGATGCCTACAAAATGAATGCGCTGAATCTTTGCGAACATAGGGATAGGGTATTGAGAACAGGTTACAGGGAATCGCGCTTGCTGTCCCCTGCGTCCTATGTCTTGGTCGCGAGCTTGGCAGCCATCTCGCCAATTTCGCGTACAGCTTCAGGATGAGACAGCGACCGAGCTTTCATGGACATTTGATTCAAAATTGCTGGACTTCGAAGCAGGTCGGCAACTGCTGTGCTCAAACGCTCAGGCGTAAGCTCCGATTCGGGAATGAGACGTGCTCCTCCAGCTTTTTCCAGCGCCTCAGCGTTCTTGCGCTGATGATCGTCGGCGGCGAACGGAAACGGAACGAAAATGGCCGGCTTTCCTGCCGCCGTAATCTCTCCGACTGTACTTGCGCCGGAGCGACACAAAACCAAATCGGCCTCGGCAAACGCCGAAGGCATGTCATCGACGAAACGACTCACCTGCGCGGAGAAGCCAGCCTGCTTGTACGCCGAATCAACTTTATCGAAATCGCGTTCGCCAGTCTGGTGCCGAACCCGAATTCCCAATTCCTTCCATTTTGGAATTGAGTCGATCATCGTCTGATTCAGAACGCGTGCACCCTGGCTGCCTCCGAATACCAGCAATGATCCAGGAGGGGCAAACGATCGCTCGGGAATGCGAAAAAACGCCTGCCTCACTGGCACGCCAGTTACTACGGCATTGCGAAAGAAACGTTTCGTTTCCTCAAAGTGCACGGCGGCAGCGGTTACAAGCCGCGCCACCATTCGGTTAGCAAATCCGGGCACCAGGTTCGGCTCGAACGCCAAAGTGGGAATTCGCATCAGAATGGCCGCGAGCATTCCCGGACCTGACGCATATCCTCCAACGCCGATTACCAACTGCGGTCGAAAGTCGGCGAAAAGCTTGCGGCAGACGAATACCGCTCGGGGAATGTCGCTGAGGGTGCGCGCACGTCGAGTGAGGCTGACATTTTTTAGCTGGCCGACTTGAACCAGATGTAGCGGAAATCCAGCCTGGGGAACGAGTCGCGTTTCGATCCCGCGACTCGTGCCGATAAAGATGATCTCCGCCGAGTAGCGCTCACGCAGTTCGCGCGCAATCGCCAGTGCGGGTATCACGTGCCCCCCTGTGCCGCCGCCTACTATGGCCGCTCTCATACCTAGTCTGTTTGCTGGCTAATGTTCAGCAATACTCCAACGCACGCCAGAGTGATGAATAAAGAACTGCCGCCATAGGAGATGAAGGGCAGTGGGATGCCTTTGGTTGGCAGAAGCCCGAGGACAACGCTGATGTTGAAGAACGCCTGAATCGCTACTGTGCCTGTGATCCCGACGGCTACAAAGCGGGCATAGAGATCAGATGTGCGGATCGCTGCGCGCATGCCTCGATAGCAGAAGACTGCGAACAACGCGACCACGGCGACAGTGCCTATCAGGCCAAGCTCTTCCGCGATCACAGCAAAAATGAAATCCGTGTGCGGCTCAGGAAGGTAGAAGAGCTTTTGCTTGCCTTCCATCAGTCCCAGTCCGGTAATGCCGCCTGTGCCGACTGCGATCAGTGACTGGATCATGTGGAAGCCCGCGCCCTGGGGATCGGCCCAGGGATTCACGAACGCGAGCATCCTCTGGCGGCGGAATCCTACATGAAAAAGTAAGTAGTACAGGAATGGCAGACTGGCGAGGATGCCATATCCGAGATACTTGACCTCCATCCCGGCAACGAAAAGAACCGAAGCCGTCATCGCCATACACACCAGAGCTGTTCCCAAGTCGGGCTGTTTCACGATGAGCAGCGAGAAGATCAAACTTGGAATCACCGCCGGCAATAAGATGTGCTTCCAGTCTTCGATGGATTTCGTCCTCGTTTCAAGGAAATAGGCAAGGAACAGAATGAGTGCGGGTTTCGCGAGTTCCGATGGCTGAAAGGAAAGCGGACCAAAGCGAATCCACCGATGCGTATTATGCGAGCGGTCGAGAAAGAGCACCGCAACGAGCAGGACCATCGTGACGCCAAGCAGGGTGAAAACCACAGCAGGATGCTTGTAGCGCCGATAATCCACCCGCATCAGCGCGACCATGGCCAACACTCCCGCGCAGGCCCACCCGATCTGGCGTAGAGCAAATGTGTAAGGAGAACCATAACGATCTTTGGCCATCACCGCTGAAGCGCTGAAGACCATTACTAATCCGAGAAGAACGAGAAGAATAGTTGCGCCGAACAGCCAGCGATCAACGCTGACGCGCTTTGCCATCAGTGGCGCTCCAATCCTGCTGTGGTTGCGCCTGATAACTGCTCGACAAGCGTGCGGAAGGTGCGTCCGCGATGCTCATAGTTCTCGAACTGATCGAAACTGGAGCACGCCGGGGCTAACAGAACGACATCGCCGGGCTTCGCGAGGTCGTGGGCATGATCGACGGCAACATCGAGCGTCTTGCATAGCATCACATCCACCGCCGACTGCACGTGCGCGCGAATTTTTTCTGCGGCAGAGCCAATCGTGTAAACGCGCTTCACACGCTCGCGCAGCAGGTGATTCATCAGCGTGTAGTCGCTCTCTTTGTCTTTTCCGCCAAGGATGAGGTGAATGTTTCCCGGAAAGGACTCGATGGCTTTGATCGTGGCATCGACGTTCGTAGCTTTCGAATCGTTGTAGTACTCAACGCCTGCGATGGTCGCGATGTATTGCAGACGATGCTCGACTGCTTTGAACTTTCGAACGGCGTTGGCGATAGTGACGGCGTCGCACCCGCAGAGTCGGCCTACAGCAACGGCTGCCAGAACGTTTTCGAGATTGTGCGTACCTTTGAGCGGAATCTCAGAAGCAGGCATGATGGCCTGCTCGTGCATGCCATCGCGCCAATAGATCTGGCCGTCGCGCACAAACGTTCCTGTCTGATCACCGGATAACCGCTGCTTGCGCGTGAACCAGCAAAGCTGACCTTTGGTGCGCGAGCGCAGTCCGGCACTGCCTTCGTCATCAAGGTTCAGAACCGAATAGTCGGAAGCGTTTTGATTTTCGAAAATCCGCGCCTTCGCGGCGGTGTACGCCCCCATGCTGCCGTGGCGATCGAGATGATCAGGAGTGATGTTCAGCACAACCGCAATGTGAGGATGAAAAGTCTCAATCGTTTCTAGCTGGAAGCTCGAGACCTCGACGACGTTCACTGTGTCGTCGGTCGAATCATCTACGAGGAGAATGACGGGCGTACCGATATTGCCGCCCACCAGAGTGCGTTGACTGGCGCTCGCAATCACTTCGCCGCAAAGAGTAGTCGTAGTGGTCTTCCCATTTGACCCGGTGATGGCGACGATCTTGCCTCTTAGAAAATGTGCAGCGAGTTCGATCTCGCCGATCACTCCAATGCCCTGCTGCCTCGCACGCATAAGCTGAGGCAGATTCGACGGGACGCCAGGGCTAACAACGATCAAATCCTGATCGCGGAAAGTCCGCTCGCCATGTCCGCCGGTCTCCACGGCGATACCCCGATCGAGCAGCGCAGGAATTTGCGTTTTGAGCTCATTCTGGCTGCGCGTGTCAGAGACGGTGACGCGCGCTCCGCGAGCGGCGAGAAACTGTGCCGAGGCTACGCCGGATTTTCCCAATCCGACGACCAGCACACGCTTATCTTTTACTTCCATCGTCATCCGCCATTGTGCCATGAGTTGCTGTGGAGATCAGCGCAGTTTGAGCGTGGTCAGAGCAAAAAGTGCAAACACCAGCGCGGCGATCCAGAAGCGCACGATCACTTTCGACTCGCTCCATCCGATCAACTCGAAGTGGTGATGAAGCGGCGCCATTTTGAAGATACGTTTCTTCCGCAGCTTGTACGAGCCAACCTGCAACATCACCGAAAGCGCCTCGAGAACGAAGACTCCTCCGATAAACGGTAGTAGCAGCTCCTGCTTGATGATCACTGCGACCGTGCCGATTGCCCCACCGAGTCCGAGAGAGCCGACATCGCCCATGAAGATCTCGGCAGGATGCGCGTTGTACCATAAAAATCCGATACTCGATCCCACCATGGCCCCACAGAAGATCGTCACCTCTGCGACCTGCGGCATCTTCTGCAGATCAAGATATTCTGCGATGCGCGCGTGACCGCTGACGTATGTGAGCGCTGTTAGCGCCGCCGCGGCAATGATCGTGCAGCCGATCGCCAGACCATCGAGGCCGTCAGTCAGGTTCACGGCATTGCTCGATCCGACAATCACCAGGGCAACAAAAGCGATAAATGGAATAAACGCGACCAGCCACATGTGCGGGACTTTCTCCAATGCGCCGATGGCGAGATCGGGCTGGAAGCGTTTGACGAATGGCACCATGAGGTGCGTCGAGTACTTCCCGGTTGCCTGCATCAGCACCAGAACGACCGCGATGGCGATGCTGGTGACGATCTGAAGACCTAGCTTGGCGCGTCCGGTAAGACCGAGATTGCGGTGATGAACGATCTTTAGATAATCGTCGGCAAATCCGATTGCAGCGAACGCGATGGTCGAGAGCACGGCAATCCAGACGTACGGATTCGATAGGTCGGCCCACAGCACCGTCGGCACCAGGATGGCGACGACGATCAGCACGCCTCCCATGGTCGGCGTGCCCGCCTTCTTCTGATGGGCCGCCGGACCTTCTTCTCTGATGTACTGCCCAATCTGGAACTCACGAAGCTGACGAATAATCGCCGGTCCCACGACCATACCCATGAAGAGAGCGGTGAGGCTGGCAAAAGCAGTGCGGAAGGTGATGTAACTGAAGATGCGAAACGGAGGAAAAAACGTGTGCAGCTTCTGATAAAGGAGCCAGTAAAGCAATCTTCCTCCGAAAAATATCTCTCGTTGGGGCTACTGCATACCGCTCATGACACAAGAGGTTTAGTCCTGTCATCCTGAAGCGCTTCTTTTGCGCGAAGGATCTCCCGCGATGCTGAAAACATAATTGCAGTCGGTAAGGCTCCTTTACAAAAATCTGAGTTCCAAGCCGAGGAGCCTCGTCACTGCGTTCACGTCCTAATCATTCCGGCAGATCCTTCGCGAAAAAGAAGCGCTTCAGGATGACAGATTATGAGCGTCTAGGCATGAAAACTCCCTCGACTGAATGGGCCGTGACCGCAAATACTTGAACGTCCCTATCACTAACCTATTTCGCGGGAGACGTCATCCCCAATCGTTGATTCAACCGCTCCAGCGCGCGCTCCAGCTTCACGCCGCGTGACGCCTTCAGCAGGACCACGTCACCGGCTTTGAGATTCTCAGCCAGCCAATCGCCCGCTTCGTCCGGTTCCGCCACGAACTTCGCGAAGACACCTCCTGCCGCGGCTCCCTCCACTATAAAGCTCGCAGCGCCGCGAACTCCGAGGAGAATGTCGATCTTGCGTTGAGCAATGTGATTCCCGCTCTGGCGGTGAAGATCAGTAGCGGCTGGCCCAAGTTCCAGCATTTCCCCCGCGATCACAATCCGGCGCTTCGCTGGCGAGGCAGCCAGGACGTCCACCATGGCCTCCAAAGCTTTGGGATTGGAGTTGTAGCAATCGTTAATGATTGTGGCGCCGCTGATCTGCAAAATCTGTCCGCGTTTGTCAGGAGCCTTCAAGGAAGCTAAAGAAGCGGCAGCTTCGGATGGAGTAACTCCTGCCTCCAGAGCCACGGCGACTCCGGCGAGGGCATTGGAAACGTTGTGGCTGCCGAGCAGCGGCAACTCCGCCGGAGTGATTACTCCGCCGGCATGTAATTGGAACCGAGAACCGCGTGGACCGAGATCCTCCATCGATTTCGCACAGACATCGGGGGCGTGTGAGATCCCAAACATCACCACCTTCCCGCGAAAGTCGCGCCCGAATTGGGAAACATATGGATCATCGGCATTCAGGAATGCGACACCGGATGGTGGAAGTGAAGCGATCAGCTCGTATTTCGCTCGTGCAATTCCAGCGATTCCATCAGGAAAGAATTCGAGATGGACCGGAGCAACCGTCGTAACTACGCCCCAGTCGGGCTTCGCGATCTCGCAGAGCGCGGTGATCTCTCCGGCGTGCGACATCCCCATTTCAATGACGGCGATGTCGTGCTCGGCTTCGAGTTTCAACAGCTGCAGCGGCAGTCCGAAATGATTGTTGAGGTTGCCTTGTGACTTGAGCACGCGAAAACGAGTCGAGAGCACATGAGCGATCACATCTTTCGTCGTGGTCTTGCCCGCCGATCCCGTAACTCCAACCAGGCGCTTGCCCCAGAGTCTGCGCACGGCCGCGCCTAACCGCTGGAGAGCGATCAGCGTGTCCTTCACAATCAGGACTTTGCCTGAACCCGCGAATCTGTCGGCCTGATCGATCGCGATTACCGCTCCCGAAGCTCCTGCCTGCAACGCTTTCTCGACGTAATCGTGTCCGTCGAGACGCTCGCCGCGCACCGCGAAAAACAAGTCTCCAGGCTGGAGTGTGCGCGAGTCGATGGAGTAGCCTCCGGCGACCTGCTCGCCATCGAACTTGCCTGAGGCTTGCACGAATTCGGCAACGCGCCAGAGCGGAAGCTTCATGCGACCGGAGCTCCTTCGTGCACAGCTTGATATCCCGCTTGCGCAAGCGCTTCACGCGCGACCTGCACGTCATCGAAAAGGAACGTTCCCTCGCGGGTGATCTGATATTTCTCGTGCCCTTTGCCGGCAATCAGAACGATGTCGCCCGGCCGCGCTTCGCTGATCGCAATCGCGATCGCCTTGCGCCGGTCCGGCTCGACGAGATGACGGCTGCCGGTCTGTACTAATCCGGGAAAAGCGTCGGCGATGATCGCCTGCGGATCTTCGCTGCGCGGATTGTCTGATGTAAGCACGACGAAATCACTTCCCTCTCCTGCCGCGCGCGCCATCAGCGGACGCTTGGTGCGATCACGATCTCCGCCGCAACCGAACAGCGTAATAATCCTTCCCCCCGACTTCTGCTGTGCGAGAAGTTGTTGGGCAATGCGCGTGAGATTGCGAAGAGCGTCGTCCGTATGTGCGTAATCGACCACAACGATGAAAGGCTGACCGCAATCGATGCGCTCGAACCTGCCGGGCACTCGCGTGAAGCTTGCGATCGCATCGCGAATCTGATCGAGTGCGCAGCCGCGCGCGTAGGCTGCTGCTGAGGCCGCGAGCACGTTGTAAACGTTGATCTCCCCGATCAGTCGAGACTCGCAGGCGATCGTCTCGTCGCCGAGATGCATATCAAATCGTGTTCCAGTTTGGGAATACACAATGTTCTCGGCGGTTACGCGCGCATCATGCAATCCGTAGCCGATCACTTCGGAACCGCTCCCCTGCGCGATTTCGCGCAGCTTGATTCTGTATTCATCATCTTCATTTACTACCGCCACGGAAGGCGGCGCAGCACCATCGCCTCGGAACAACTTTGCTTTCGCAGCAAAGTAGGCCTCCATACTCTGGTGGTAATCAAGATGGTCGCGCGTAAGATTCGTAAATACCGCGACGTCATAGTGCAGGCCGTACACTCGTCCCTGTTCCAGCGCGTGCGAGGAGACCTCCATGACCGCTTCTGTTGCGCCCGCCTGCACAGCTTCAGCAAATGTCGCGTTCAGCTCCAAGGATTCCGGAGTGGTGTGCGGCGCAGGCAACACGCGTCCGGCAACGTGATACTCGATTGTTCCAATCATCGCCACGGAACGTCCGGCAGTGTGCAGAATGTGTTCGATCAAGAATGATGTCGTGGTTTTGCCATTGGTGCCGGTAATGCCGGTCAGCTTGAGACGATCTGCGGCACGACCGTAGAAGTTTGCGCTGATGTTGGCCAGAGCCCGTCTGCCGTGGGCGACTCGGGCAAACGCAATGTTCGCTGGCGCGACTGTAGTTTCCGAGTCTGTGACAACCCCTGTTGCTCCTGCACGCAGCGCAGCATCAACGAAGCGATTGCCGTCACTGCTCTCGCCGCGCATGGCGAGAAATAGAAATCCCGGCTTCACTTTCCGCGAGTCATAAGCAATGCCAGTGATTTCAGCGTCGCCGCTGATCGCGAGCGTCTCGACATTGCGCATAATGTCGCGGAACTTCATTTGGGAATTATAGCGGTGCCAATTCGGGGCTGTTTACGATCAGGCAAGCTCAGCGAGCGAACTGCACCGTAACGTGGCCGCCGGCGGGAATACGGGTTCCTGGCAGCGGATTCTGTTGCTTAGCCACTCCTGATCCGAAGACGTCCACTTCCAGTCCTGCCCTCTCACTCTCTTCAATCACCGTCCGAACTGGCTTGCCTAGAAATGAAGGCACAGTCATAGCCGAATCTGCGTCGAGAACAACGGTGCCGGTTTTCGGAGGAGGGTTCCCTTTTTGAGATGAATCTACTGCGGAACCGCCGCCGCTAGCTGCGGACAAATTCGAAAGCGGAGTCACTGGCTGATGATATGCGGTAGGGACTACTCCGTTGGGGGCTTTCGGATCTGCGCTCACGGCCGGCTCTACATCGCTGTTGTCGTTTTCCGCGACTTCTTCCCCGATATGGTCCGGCGAACCTTCCATCGAATCATCTCGATCCTTCGAGGCGCGAAGCAGCATCCGTTGCGAGCTTCTTACGTCTACATCATGTGGTACGTCGAGATATTCCAGAACCTGCTGCGCAATCCGTGTCCAGACGGGAGCGGCTACCTGTCCACCCTCATGCGCTCCGACGGGCGAGTCCAGAATCACCGTGATGGTGACGGCTGCATTATTTACCGGAGCGAAGCCGGAGAACGACGCAATGTCTTTCGACCCGTACCGATGTGTCAGCGGATTGATCTTTTGTGCTGTGCCGGTTTTTCCGGCGGAGCTGTAGCCATCGAGAATGGCTTTTTTACCGGTGCCCTTCAACACTACTTCCTGCAGCATTTCGCGCATCTTGGCTGCGGTGATCGATGAGAGCACGCGATGCTGCTGCCCAGGATGGAAGATCAGCGATCGCGCCGGCCCTCCTACTACATCGACCGATCCTGCCGTTGTTCCCGCGACAATGCGCGGCGGAGTCCAGATGCCATCGGTCGCCATTGTCGAGGTCATAGACACAAGCTGGAGAGGCGACACTCCGATTTCCTGACCCATTGAGATTGCGCCAATGCTCATCTTGGACCAGCGGCTCACCGGCTTGGTCATCCCGCGAGTCTCGCCCGGAAGCTCAATCCCAGTTCGGGAACCGAAGCCGAAATCGCGGATGTACTTGTACATGCGGTCATCCCCCAGACGCAGGGCGATCTTAATGGCGCCTACGTCACTGGAGTTTTGCAGAACCTGGCTGACCGTCAGCATACCGTAGGCCTTATGGTCGTGAATCGTGCGACCACCGAGGAAGATCTTTCCCATCTGGCAATCGAAGACTTCGTTCGGATTCGTAACCTTCTCTTCAAGCGCGGCCGCGATAGTGACCATCTTGAACGTTGATCCCGGCTCATAGGCGTCGCTCACAGCACGATTCCTCAGCGACTTCGGACTGATCCCACGCGAATTATTCGGATTAAAGGTCGGATAATTGGCCAGCGCCAGAATCTCTCCCGTTCTGGGATTCTGAACGACAGCCGTGCCGGCCTCGGCGTGCGTCTGCCGCATCGCCGTTTCCAGCTCTTTTTCGGCGATGTGCTGGATATCTTCGTCGATGGTCAATACCAGGTTCTGGCCGGGCACAGGATTTTTTTCGACGCGGCCGACCCAACGATGAAGCGCATCCATGGTGATGAGCATCTTGCCTGGGCGGCCGCGCAGTCGCTGATCGAACGACCGCTCGATGCCGGCGAGGCCTTCGTCATCCATACCGACATAACCGATCACCTGCGCTGCCAGATCATTCTTCGGATAGAAGCGCTTGGGTTCCTTCTGGAAGTAAATGCCTTTGAGGTTGAGTGCACGGATTCGTGCTGACGTGTTGTTGTCTAGTTTGCGCGCGATCCAGGCGAAGGACCGCGACGACTCGAGTTTGGCGAAAACCTCTTTCGGATCGGCTTTGAGGATGTGCGCCAGCAGTCGCGCTGTCGTTCCCTGATCCGGAATTTCCGAGGGAACGGCAAACACGGAGTCCACCTGAATGCTCATCGCCAGCTCGCGTCCTTTGCGATCGTAGATGATGCCGCGCGGCGGTGCGACTTCGATGCTGCGCTGCTGCTGGCGCGCGGCTTTTTGCGTCAGGAATCCGTACTCACCGATCTGAAGCCACAGTAGGCGAAGGAAGATGGCGAGAATCCAAAGACAAAAAAATGTCGCAAAGAGCGACAGGCGGAGACGGCCCTCGATTTTCGCGCTGGCTGTGGGCATGAAGGCTGCAGAGGCGTTTCAGTTGTCGTTCACTTTGTCGTTCCGAATCCGCCGCGGCGGATGAGGAATCCCTATCGACATTCACGATGTCAACTCTTGCTGCGCTCACTCGACGTGAGTCGCAGACCATAGGGATTCCTCACCGCCAAAATCGTGCGGTTCGGAATGACAATTCAACATCAAAACGGTGCGTGGCGGCCTGGTTGGTTTTCCGAGGCCACCACCCGGGTCGGTTATTACCGGCCAACTTGTGAGAGCAATCAGCAATCAGCAATCGGCACTAGCAGTCAGCAAATGCTCGAATTGAAAACGCAGTGGCTGATTGCTGACGGCTGAGTGCTGATTGCAGCTTTACTGCCAACTATCCACCACCTGAATCCCGTTCGCCTTCGCCATCACCGGCGCTGAGGGATCGACCGAAACTTCGAGGTGCATCACCTGTCCAGCCTGCGGGGAAACAAGTCCCATGCGGGCAGCTAGTTGCTCGATGCGATCAGGATCGCGCAGCGACGCTTCTTCAAGTCGCAAGGCCCGGTTCTGCTCCAGCAGCGCGTCGCGCTCGATCTTCTGGGCTTCGATCTTGTAGCCGTATTCGATCGAGCTCAGGTGCTGCCAGGCGTAAATCATGATGAAGCTGAAGAGGACTGCGGCTGCGATGGAAAACATGCGGATTTCCCGCGCGCGCTGCGGATCGGCTACCTTCACCAGGCGCGAGTTATCGATCGCCTTGTTGAAGTAGATCTCGGGCGTGACTCCGCCCCATTTGCGTTGTGAGCCAACCGGCTGCCACATGCGGTATCCGCGATAGCCGGGGATTGCCTGGGTTGCCATTTACGCTACTCCGGCGTACTGGTGAGCGAAGGAAGCTTCGAGCATGTGCGCGGCGATGAACTCGTCCACCGTCTCTTCCTCACGATAGATGTGCGCGTCGATCTCGGCGCGCTGCACGCTCTCGATCAGTTCGTCGATTAGTCTGCCCGTGTACATGTTTGCTTCCTCCTAATTTGCGTTTGCTACTTTGTCAGTACCATCCGCAGTAGCGGATGGGTAATTACCTGCCTGACCCATCCCTGCGCGCCGGGACGATGCTGACTGCTACTGATCACTCCCTACTGCAAAACTTGTTCAACCGGTTCAGCACCGCTCGATGAGGTAGGTGTGCTGAAGATTTGTCTTTCGCCCTTAAGTTTCATCCGGCAGGACGATGCTGAACCGGTCAACCTCGAGAAACCATTTCGTGATTTCCTGATTTCGCGATTTCGTGATTGAAAAAAATCAAAATCGCGAAGTTTCTAAACTCTTTCCGCCGCGCGTAACTTCGCGCTTCTTGCTCGCGGATTGCGATCCACTTCTTCTTCTGAGGCCGTCACCGGCTTTTTTGTCAGCATCCGGTAGAGGCCGTTCTTTGCTCCCTCGCGCGTCGCTTCTTTCACTATGCGATCTTCCAGCGAGTGGAAGCTGATCACTACCAATCTCCCAACCGAAGGGAGGAGGACCTGAGGAGCTGCCTCGAGTAGCTCTTTCAGGTCCTCAAGTTCGCGGTTTACGAAGATTCGGATTGCCTGGAAGGTTGTCGTCGCCGGATGAATGCGCTGGTGTTTCATTGCCGGGAGCGCGGCCGTCACGACGCTAGCTAAATGAGCTGTCGATCGTATCGGCCGTGCCCGGACAATGGCTCTGGCGATTCTCCGCGACCTCCTTTCCTCACCGAATTCGTAAATCACATCGGCGAGAGTTCTCTCGTCGATGCGGTTTACCACTTGATCGGCGGTGCGCTCGCTGCGCGGGTCCATGCGCATGTCGAGCGGTCCTTCCGCCTGAAAACTAAATCCGCGTGCTGCGTCGGAGAGCTGCATGGAGCTGAGTCCCAGATCGGCTAGCAGACCGTCTGCGCTCGCCGCCTCGACTCGCTGCCCGATTCGGGAATACGAGTCGTGAATCAGCTCAATCTTCGGCGCCTCGCTCCCGAGTTCGGTGGCGAGATCGTCAAGACGCCTGCGCGCCGACTCCAGCGCCGCAGGATCCTTATCGAAGCCAATCAAACGTCCCTCTGGGCCGAGGCGACTTGCGATTTCGTATGAGTGGCCGCCAAGACCGAGGGTCGCGTCGATATAGGTGCCGCCGCGCCGCACGTTCAGAAAATGGATCGCTTCTTTTAAAAGAACTGGAACATGACGACTTCCACCATCCCCGCCATGTCCGGCCTCCTGGGAGGCCTTGTTGTCTTGCACCGCTAGATACCCAGATCAGCGAGTGTCTTTTCATCCTCTGGAGTGATCGGGTTGGCTTCGAGGTGCTTGCGGAACTGCTCAGCGTTCCGAACTTCCAGGTACGTCAGATTCCCGAAGACCAGCACTTCCCCTTTCACATCCGCCGAATCACGCAGCAACTGCGGAATCAGCAATCTCCCCTGGTTATCGATCTCGACCATCTGCCCGTAGTAATTGACTCGGTCGAGAAACTTCTTTTTGGCCGGATTGAAGTTCGAAACCTTCGCCAGCTTCTCTTCGATCCGCTGCCACTCCTCAAAGGGATATATCTCGGCAACCTTCCCATCGCGGCTGGTGATGTAAAATTGCCCGCCACCATAGCTCTCGTCGATGGTGCGCTTGAATTCGGCAGGGACCTTGAGTCGTCCCTTTTCGTCCACGCGCGTTGGGTGATTGCCGCGAAACATTGGTTAACCGTCTGGCTCTGACTGGCTATGGCCATCAGGGCCAAGGAGGCTGAAGCAGCGAAAAATCGGGTCTTAGAGGTTGTTTTTCTGTGGTTCGCCGGATTTTGAAACCTTATTCGCATCCGCTGCCACTCTCGACCAACTTCGACCACGAATACAGCTTGTTCAAACCACTTTCAACCACTTTTGACCACATCCTACGCCGAAGTGGTTGGATGTCAATAGGATTTTTTTAGGTTGAGGTATTTTCTTTCCCGCTTCTATGTGGAAAACAGGGACTGGTAGGAATAGGGGATGCCAACACTAGCTGTGGTGTTTAGGAGTGTGGTTCGGCGTCAGATTCATCCCTAGGTGCTCCACGAAGACGACGCTGATCTTCTCTTGAGTGCTTCACGTAGCCAAATGTCGTATTCCCAATCCGCAATGTGAAGTGGATGTGCCTTGTTGCGAATTAGGCCCACCCAATCCATGTATTGATGCTCGGAATCGCATTTCGTCCAGTTGTCGTCGATACCTGCTGCTTGTAAAACAATGCTGTCGATTGGGCAATGTGGTGGAGGTATTTGCGTTCGTCCCATTCGCCAAGTGTATTTGAGGTACAAATTGAAGCTCTTCTGCGCTGTGCCCAGCCGAAAACGCCGACAAACCAAGTAGGACCCGAATTCCAGCGATAAAGTGTCTGATATGCGTCGAAGCGACGCGCAATGCTGCACATCAGATACTGCCGAATCGCGGTAGCAACTCGCTTCTTCCCGGAGCAACGCAACCCACCGCTTCCGGAAATCATTTCGGCGTGTTTCCGAAACGCCCTCTGCATACGTGAGATTGCGTTGAAGTGCTCCGAGCAAAGAGGCTGTGATTGCGTCTCCTTCACTCTGAATGCGATCAGCTAACAGAAATGGATCATTGAAAATGCGTTTTTCCATGCTTCGCAAACGACAACGGCTCAATCGAGTTTTCGATTATCCAGTCACTGCCGCTCTCAGTCCGGCATTTGCGACAGTACATTCGAGTCAGATCCTCTGGCGTGAAAATACGTATTCGCTTGGCTGCGGCAGAGAAAATACGCGAACACGGCGAGCAGCAACGCATGAAATGCAGCCGACGGCAACGAATGAAAAGCGCTTATGACCACGTGGAACGCAATCCATACAATCGCGAGCCAACGCGCCCAGTTGTGGCCCCGCAACATAAAGATTCCAGCAACAACCGCCAGCAGCCGGACAATCAACGCGAGCACAACCTCGTTCGAAAAGGGGTGTCGCAGATCGAGTTCGGTTGCGTGCGCCGCAATGCCACCGATGCCGGCGATTATATAGACCCAGCTTACGATCGTTACCGAAATGGGACGCTTCCTCATGCTTGCGACTGTCTAGAGAACATTCATGGATATAGCGGGGCTGGCACGATCTGGGCCTGCTCTTCTCCTGCTTCTTTCATTCGACTGAGCAGCCGCTCGCGTAGATGCGCGGATATGTCGCGAGTCTCGCGACGGCCAGCCAGGTTCACGAGCTGATGCGGATCGGCGAACAGATCGTAGAGTTGATATTCGATGTAAGTAGAAGCTGACTCGTGTGATTTTCCGTCAGGCTCGGTTACCACGTAAGTCCATTGCGGAGTTCGCAGAGCACGGCCGGTCATGGACTCGCTGATCTGGATGAAGACCTCGTCGCGCCAGTTTGAATCGCGTTCATCGGCGAGCTGCAGGAAGCTCTTTCCCTGAATGGAACTCGGCGCCGGAATGCCTGCGGCTTCGAGCAACGTCGGTGCAACGTCGATTTGCCCGACGAGCTGTTTTATGGTCCGGCCTTTATCGAGGCCGGGGCCGGACACGACTAGAGGAACATGAACTGAGCTTTCGTGACCGCTCCGCTTGTACTCGGGATTGCGCGTACGGAAATGGCAACCGTGGTCGCTCAAGAATGCGAGCACTGTCTGCTTTGTAAGTCCAAGCGAAGCGAGTTCCTGACGCAGACGGCCAACGTTTTCGTCTACGCGTGCAATGCATCCGTAGTAGTCCGGCAGTTGCTCCTGCCAATCGCCGGGAAAGAACGAGAGGTCGCGAGGAATAAAGGAATTCCGATAGCGCTCCGCATAATCTTTGGGAGCGACGAAGCAGTTGCAGTCGTTCTGGAAATGCGGTTCGAGGTAGGAAATCACAAGCAAGAATGGTTCTCGGGGCTTCTGTCGCAAAAAGCGCACCACGCGATCGGTAATGAAATCGACGCGGTAAGTATCTTTGAACGTGATCGGATTCCCTGCCGAATCCCAGATGGTGCCTTCATAAGGATGAGATGTGAGCTCGAGCACATTGCATCCCTCCCAAAAATCGTCGAAACCTCCACGGTACTGTTTTGGAACTGCACCGAGCGTGGCGGGGTCCTTATGATCTTCCGGCGCGAGATGCCACTTGCCGACATAGTTCGCGGTATAACCCGCAGCGCGGAATGCTTTCGCAAACGTTTCCGATTCCGGTGGAAGCGGCAGGCCGTTGTGCCATACGCCGTTTCGCGTCGCGTAGATGCCGGTGAAAAGACATGCGCGCGACGGCCCACACACCGGCTGGTTTGTGATCGCATTCGCGAAGTTCGTGCCTTCGGCGGCCATGGCATCGAGGTTGGGAGTAAGGTTTAGCGGATTGCGACCATTAGCTCCAACACAATCCCAGCGAAACTGGTCAGAGATGATGAGAATCACGTTCGGTCGAATCTGCGGTTGAGCCTCGGCATTCAGCAGCGGCGATGCCGCAAGAGCAGACGATCGGCGCAGGAATTCACGACGCGTGACTCCGGAAGCTGCACTTACTCGCTGAGATGATTTCATTCGGTACAGACTGCCCGTGCGCAGATTTCTCCTGAAAGAGCTTTTAATGCAGACAACTACGTGCAGCAGCGTCAGTACCGTTCGCGGTAGCGAATGGGTCCCTCGACGACAGCGCCGACCCATCCGCTACCGCGGACGGTACTGACCTTTCAGCATTTACACGTCGCAGAGCGTGGTTGCCGCTTCCAATGATGCGAGCGGATCGCCCGTAGGCACAAACTCGTGGGCGACATAGCCGCGAAAACCAGCATCTGCGATGGCGCGCATCACCGCGTCCCACTGAACTTCCTGGGTGTGGTCGAGCTCGTGACGTCCGGGCACGCCTCCGGTGTGAAAGTGCCCGAGCCACTGAATGCTCTGGCGGATGGTGCGGATCAGATCACCTTCCATGATCTGCATGTGGTAGATGTCATAGAGCAGCTTCACATTGGGAGAGTTCACTTCCTGCACCACGCGCGTGCCCCAGGCAGTGTGATCGCACATGTAGTCAGGATGATTGACCTTGCTGTTGAGCAGTTCCATGCAGATCGTCACGCCGTGATCTTCGGCGATGCGCTTCACGCGATTCAGACCGGCAATGGTGTTCTTCGCGCCTTCTTCGTCCGACATGCCGCGTCGATTTCCCGAAAAGGTAATCACGTTGGGAACGCCTGCCTTTGCAGCTTTAGGAATATTGGTG
>DATEKE010000127.1:0-9689 GCA_035277605.1 Terriglobales bacterium
GCGGCGCCAGATTGAAATCCAGATTTACAGTCCGCTGCGGTGAGCACACCACAACAGCGTCATACTAATCGGCCTCCCCCGGATGCCCAACAATTAAGCACCGAACGGGGGTTACGAATCAGTGAACGGCGATCCAGCCCCAGTGAATGGAAATGCCTGTATGTGGAAGAAAATAGGGGTTTTACTCTGGATCTTTCAGGAAGCTTGGGTACCGCACTCCGAGGAGTTTTAGTTTGCTTTTCGAAGCCCTGCTCACCCACTATCCGTGTAAATTCCTCCCGAGGCTCGAGGTACCGGCCTGCGTTTGCATTCCCGAATTTGGGGTGACTGGCCGCCGGTCAGCATTTCCCGCGCAAGATTCAGCCAGCCCAAGCAGGGTGACTTTTCCGCGCGGTCACCGGCTATAAGCGGTCAAAGACCTCGAGTGCACCACCACTCCTGCCAACTTGCCTTCACAGCACCGCATCCCTCTTATGAGGAGCGAACTCGAATTTTATGCCCATTTCAACGAAGCTGGCGGAACTTGCCACAAAGCCTTTGCCGAAGGTAATCACCCCCGGAATGCACGCTGCCATCGATTGGGGCACTGCAGGAGCATTTGCCCTGTCGGGAGCTCTGCTGTGGAGAAAGAACAAACGTGCTGCTCTGTCTTCTTTTGTGTGCGGAAATCTGATCGGCGGGCTCATTTTCCTCACCGATTGTCCGGGAGGCGTCTGGAAAAAGATCAGCTTCGAGACTCATGGCAATGTCGACCCCGGCGTGGCAGCTCTCGTCGCCTCATTGCCGAACCTGCTCGGATTTTCAAAGGAGAGCGAATCGAAGTTGTTCCAAGGCATGGGAATCGCCCTTGCCGCCGTCCGCAGCCTGACGAATTTCGACAAGGGGTCCAGCAACATTGAGACCCGTCACAAAGCCGCCTGACGATCCGTTTCCTCCAGGCTAACCCGGCCGGTGTGGCCGGGTTTTTTGTGTGCACGGCGGAACATTCCCCGTGCAGGCTGCGTATCAGTTACTAGGGCCAAGTGTGTGACAGATCGACAGGTCGCAGCGTTTGCGAACGCGGCGAATCCCGTGACACACTGGAGCATCTACATCTACAAAGCTTATGGGAAATAACCTGAAAACGTTGGCTCTGCTTACCGGCCTTACGCTCTTTCTGATGTTGGTCGGAGAGGTGATCGGCGCGCGGCTGGGTACGCAACATGGGATGGCCATTGGTCTGGCTATTGCCGCCGTAATGAATTTTTTCAGCTATTTCTTCTCCGACAAGATCGCTTTGTCGATGTATCGCGCGCAGCCGGCTTCGCGCGAAGATCTGCCGCGCGTGTACAACGTCGTCGAGCGCATGACGCAGAGAGTTGGGCTGCCCATGCCGAAGATTTATGTGATTCCGACCGATTCGCCCAATGCTTTCGCTACTGGACGCAATCCTTCGCATGCTTCCGTCGCCGTGACGCAAGGCATTCTCAATCTGCTCGATGATGAAGAGCTTGAGGGCGTACTAGCACACGAGCTTGGCCACGTCAGAAATCGTGACATTCTCATCAGCTCCGTCGCCGCAACGCTCGCGGGCGCAATTACCTTCCTAGCGCGCTCCCTAATGTGGGCAGGAATGTTCGGCGGCTACGGAGATCGCGACGACCGCGATCGTGGCGGCGGTTTCGCCGCCATCCTGATGATGATTCTTGCGCCCATTGCCGCGCTGCTGATCCAGATGGCGGTCTCTCGCTCGCGCGAGTACGAGGCCGATCACACTGGCGCCAACACTACAGGAAATCCGTATGCTTTGGCCCGGGCACTGCAAAAACTGGATGGCTGGTCGAAGCGGCGCCCGCTAGTGGCTACGCCGTCGACGGCGCATTTGTTCATCGTGGCTCCGCTCATTGGCGGCGACACGCTCGCGAATCTGTTCTCGACACATCCTCCTATCGCCAAGCGAATCGAGCGCCTCACAGGACGTCCGCCAGAGTTCCAATAAGCTTGTGCGACATCACAACAGAACCGCCGGCGGTAGCCGGTGGGGCAGCCGCATGTGTTGCGGCTGCGTCTCCTGTATGTTGAGCAGCAGCACAACGTGAGGCAGTTACGAAGTGCAATTACGCACCTCGCCGCATCGCATCCAGCGCCAGACTTCCGGGCCCGGCGATCAACAGGAAGAGCAAACCCAGCAGCATCGAAAAATCCGTGCGCGCCTCGTGCAACATGCCGAAAATTCCGTAGTGTTTCACATTTGGAAGTGTGAATCGCCAGAACGGATGACCGAGCAGAATGGGAATCTTCGTAGAGAGAATTGCGACGACGATGTCGATCAGTAGGGGAACGCACGCCCATCTCGTGAGCAAACCCAGGATGACTAGGACGCCACAGACCATCTCCACACCTCCGACAAATGGCGCCATGAAGTGCGGGGCGGGAATGCCGATGTTCGTAAAGCGACCAACGCCGAGCTCCTGCGGCAGGCGAAACTTGAGAATGCCTTCCACCAGAAATACCCAGCCAACCAGCACGCGGACGATGACGATTGCACCGCGATGAGCCATCGCGTTCCTCCTCTGTTAAACATCGTACTCACCCGTGCTATCCGCAAAGCAGAATTTCTCGATTTCCACCTTACGACCTGCAATTTCCTCGCTTGCGAAATTCGCCTTTCGTTCGCATAATGATATGGCGCGTTTGTAGCAGGCCACGTGGGCATTTCGTATTCGCAGCTCAATTCGAAGCAAAAAGAAGCGGCCAATCATGTGTACGGTCCCATGTTGGTGCTCGCCGGCGCCGGTACGGGGAAGACCAGTGTTCTCGTCCACCGCATCTCGCGACTGATTCTCGCTAAGCACGCGCGTCCCAACGAGATTCGAGCATTCACGTTCACGCACAAAGCTGCGCGCGAGATTCGATCGCGAGTTGCGAAATCGTCAGCCGGAATCGCCGCAACCGGGCTGAATGCCTCTACGTTCCACGGATACTGCTATCAGCTGTTGCGCGAGGCCGGCGAAGATTTCCAGCTCCTCGATGAATGTGAGCTATGGACGTTTCTGCGGCAGCGCGTCGCCGATCTGCCGCTGAATCGTTTCTTGCGTGCCGCGAATCCAGGGCGCTTTCTGAAAGATCTGCTCGCCTTCTTCGACCGCTGCTCGGATGAACTGGTTACGGCAGAGGTTTATGCCAAGTACATTGAGGGCGTGAGTCGCGGCGAGTTGCGTCTGCCTCGCGTCGCGAAAAAGAAGCACGCCGAGACCATGGTGCGCGATGAAGTGCTGGAGCGCTGCGAAGAGATCTCTGCCATCTTTACGACCGTTGAAAAACTGTTGTCGGGAAATCGTCTGCTGACGTTCGGAGCCCTTGTTTCTCGAACTGCTACGCTGCTCATGAATGACAGTCAGCTACTGCAGCGCGAGCGCAGGAGTGCGCGCTTTCTTCTGATCGACGAATTCCAAGACTCGAACCATGCGCAGATCGAGTTGGTGCGCGTGCTTGCGGGGGAAGCGCAAAATGTCTTCGCGGTGGGCGATCCCGATCAGGCGATCTACCATTTCCGCGGAGCTTCCAGCGCTGCCTTCAACGAATTTGCCAATGTGTTTGACAAGCTCGATGGCCGCCATCTCATCAACCTCGCGGAAAATCAGCGCTCAACGCAAAACATTCTCGACTGCGGCTACGCGGCAATTCGTCACAACCCGAAGCTGACCGAAGGTGGAAGCCGCCTGCAATTTGATCGCGAAAAGCTGATTTCAGCTCGTGATATCGAAGAGAGCAATCGCGGTACCGGACTCCTTTTTGGCGCTCAACCTGTTGATGTAGTGCCATACCGGAACTACGAAGAAGAGTGCTCCGATGTTGCGGAACGTATTCTGGCGCTCCACGCCGACGGTGCGCGCTGGAGCGACTGTGCCGTCCTCTTCCGCAGTCACTCGAATGCCGAAGGTCTGGTCGAAGAGCTTGGAGCTCGTTCGATTCCATTCGAAGTTCAGGATACCGACCTCTTCGAAAGCGATGCCCTCCGCGATGTCATCGCCTGGCTCCACTGCATTCATTCGCGCAACGACGACGTAAGCTTTTTCCGGCTTGCTCTGCGCGAAGAATCGGGTGTCGATCTCTCTCAGCTGCACGGGAAGTTATCGTCGGCAGCGCGCGGGACCAAAGTCGCGACTGTGCTTGAGAACGTGAATGGTGGTCCAGAATTGCTCCGCGTGCTGCAGGTCTTTTCGGATCAACATGGAAGTGAAAGCAAAGACCTCGTTCAGACCATCTATGCCGCAGCCGACCTTCTCGGAATCGCTCGCACTTCGCTTGAGCTGACGCGCTTTCTCGACTTCACGCGCAAGTGGCTGGGCAGTCGGATTTGCGCGACCGGTAAGCTGAGCGAGTTTCTCGATTTTTTCGATCTTTATCGCGAAGGCGGGGGGGCGCTTGCCCTGTCCCCACCTGAACGTCCCGAAGAGGAGTTCGCGGGCGCTTCACAGGAAGAAGTCTCCGAAGACCGCGATGGGGTGAGGCTGCTCACGGTTCATGCGGCCAAGGGACTGGAATTCAAGAATGTCTTTGTACTCAGAGTTGTCAGCCCGTCGTTTCCGACGAACTATAAAGAAACCCTCTTCGAATTTCCGCGCGAACTGAGCCCGGGAAACTACCGCATCGAAAAAGCCGACGATCAGATTCATAAAGAAGAAGAAAGGCGTCTTTTCTATGTCGCAGTTACTCGCGCGCGAGACACGCTCACCCTATATGGTAAAAAGCGCGCGAGCAAGAAGAAGGAATCAGAGATTCCGCCGACTTATCTTCGGGAACTCGCTGACGACCAGGCGATCAAACCGGCAATCAGCGTGGGGGATCCCATTTCAGTCCAGCGCGAAGAAGTCACACTTGAAACGCCTCCATGGGTCACGCTTGCTGCCGAATCGGTTAAGGGCAAGATCGAGTTAAGCGCGTCGGCGATCGAGGCGTATGCGACTTGTCCCATGAAGTTCGCCCTGCAGAAGCGCTGGCGTCTTCCGGAAGAGCCTTCGGCGGCGCTGCAATATGGTGCAGCAATGCACACTGCGCTCAAAGATTTCCACGAAGCGGCGTCGCGAGGAATCGATCGCACTTCCGACGAAACCGTCGAAATGTTTCGGCGAGAGTTCGAGCAAGCGAAGATCGATGAAGAGCTCCAGCGAAGTCTGTATGAGCGGCAAGGTGAAGAGCAACTGCGTCAATTCATCGCGCTCCGCGCGCTCGAACCCAAGCCGGAGGTTCTGTGCACCGAGAAGTCCATCCGCTTCACGATTGAAGATGTCGTGATCAATGGTCGCATTGATCGGATCGATCGCTTGGAGGGTGGCGGTGTGCTCGTACTCGATTACAAAACCGGCGCACCGCGCAACACGCTCGATGCCGTGAACAGCATTCAGCTCGGCCTTTACTGGCTGGCAGCGGAGCTCGACGGGCATCGCGTCGAACGCGCCGCGTTCTACAACCTTGAAGACAACACGACAGCCGAAACCACCAGCGTCAAGAAAGAAAGAATCTATGACCAGGTGATCGAAGTCGCCGACGGTATCCGCAATGCGAACTTTGTTCCGCGGCCTGGATTCCATTGCAGGAATTGTGGATACAGGAGTTTGTGCCCCGCAACGGTGGAGACGGTGTTCGCTCCAGGCGAGAAAAAAGCGGCGGGGCTGGGGGTATAGAGCTTCGTTGCGATCCGTCTGCATCGCGAACCGAATGCGGAGAATAGTGCGGCACACTCTCCATACGAGCAGCCGCAAAGTTCGCGGCTGCCCCACCGGCTACCTCCGGCGGCTCTGTCGTTCTAGCACGGCGAACTAAGCTGCTACAGCTCCATCAGCCCAGGGATCCAGCACGACTTTCGTGCAGTGATCTTCCTTATCGCGGAACATCTTGTACGCCTCTGGTGCTTTCGACAGCGGCAGGCGGTGGCTGATCACGACGGTTGGATCGATTTCACCTCTCTCGATTCGCTCCAGGAGCGGACGCATATAGCGCATCATGTGCGTCTGTCCCATTTTGAAAGTGAGACCTTTATTCATTGCTGCGCCGAACGGAATCTTGTCGAGGAAGCCTCCGTAGACGCCGGGAACAGAAACGGTGCCTCCTTTTCGGCAGGCCATGATGCATTGCCGCAGCACATTCGGGCGATCGGTGGCGAGCTTCATTGCCTGCTTGGCGCGATCAACCAGGAACGGCAGCGTGTGTCCGTAGGCCTCCATGCCGACCGCATCCATGCACGAATCGGGACCGCGATTGCCGGTCATGTCTTTGAGCGTCTGCACAACGTCTTCAACCTGTTCGTAATTGATCGTTTCCGCACCAGCATCCTCGGCGAGGCGCAGGCGCTCGGGAACGCGATCGATTGCGATCACGCGTCCGGCTCCGAGCATAAACGCACTGCGGATCGCGAACTGGCCCACGGGTCCACAGCCCCAGATCGCGACTGTGTCGCCCGGACGAATGTTGCAGTTCTCCGCGCCCATGTAGCCGGTCGGAAAGATGTCGGAAAGGAAGACGACCTTCTCATCATCAAGTCCGTCAGGAACTTTGATTGGACCAACGTCCGCGCAGGGTACACGCGCGTACTGTGCCTGTCCTCCGGCGTATCCGCCGAGCATGTGCGTGTAGCCAAATAGCCCAGAGGGCGAGTAGCCCATCATTTTTTCGGCGATCCACGCGTTCGGATTGGTGTTGTCGCACAGCGACCAGAGCTCCTGCTGGCAGAAAAAGCATTTGCCGCATGCGATGGTGAACGGCACCACAACGCGGTCCCCGACTTTCAATTTCGCGCGGTCGATTCCTGGTCCAACTTCGACGACTTCGCCCATAAACTCGTGGCCGAGAATGTCGCCCTGTTCCAGAGTGGGCATGTATCCGTCGTAAAGATGCAGATCGGAGCCGCAGATGCATGTGCGCGTGATGCGGATGATCGCGTCGCGCGGGTTCAGAATCTTCGGATCGGGGACATCTTCGACGCTCAGTTTTTCGATTCCCATCCAGCACAGTGCTTTCATGACGCGCTCCTTTGCGTTTGCAGTTGTTGGAGATTGGCTTCGAACTCGGCAGGCTTGCGCTTCTCGGGATACGCCGCGTGAATGGCTTTATCTAGCCGCGAGCGCGGGCCGTGTGTCTGGCCTTCGACGTTCGGGATTTCGCCAGCTTCCATCAGCGCTTTGAAGCGTCGCAGGTCCTCGCGCATCATGAATTCGGGATCTTTGCCGAAGGCGAGGGCGACCGCTTTGCCGAGAGCACCGGCCACAGGACGGCATTGCATTGACGCAGTGACAATGGTGCCGCGATCTCCGACAGCCGTGCGGAAGTGAACCGAGCCGCGACAATCGATGTCAGAACCTTCGAGCGAGCGCCAGACAATCCACTCGTTCTCGCGCTGGTCGACGATCTCCGCGGTCCAGCGGATGTTCATTCCCATGCGCCCTAGCGCGGTCCATTCCGAACGGCCATCGCTCAGAACTTTCACTGATTCCAAGTTGCGCATGAATTTGGGAAGGTTTTCGAAATCGCGCCAGAATTGGAAAGCCTGTGCAGGCGAGCAGTTGATAGCGAAACTGGTTTCGACGTACCACTCGTGATCGGCTTCTTCCAGAGTTGCGCCTCGATACGCAAGCAGTCCACCTGCGGCTGCCAGTGCGAAGCCGGGCTTCGAGCGTCGCGAGAGGCCGAACAGCGCAAGAGCGCCTCCGCCGAGCATCGAACCCCAGCGCAGAACGTCGAATTTACGCCCTTGAGCGCTTCCATTTGGAAAGTGAATGATTGAATCGGAATCCATAAAGCTCCTCAAACGGGAAAGCGGTTTGGTGAGAGGAAACAAGCATTGACAGCTTAGGCAAGCAAAGGAGATAGGATGCGCAGATTTTTTGAGAAGAGCGCTAAGGTACTCTCGATTGGCGACCAGCAACAGAATCGATGGCTGCCCCTTGTTGGGACGTGATTCGCGGTCAAACGCCTCATCGCAATCAGCAGCTTGCGTTCGATCGTTGCTAGAGTCAGAAAACGGCGGAGCGCCGTCGGAACGACATTACCTCATCGGTGTCCGGCGTAATACTTGCCAATAATGACACCGATCTCAACGGCGGAATCTGGTCCAAGATCGTCAAAGGCAAATCCAATGCCTTTCTCTTCCGAGTAGCGGACCTCGCAGTTCAAAGCTCGCTCGATGCCTTCGGTGGGATCGACGATGCGTAGGGTGACCATCTGCCCTGGACGATAGAGCTTGGGATCGCACTCGCACAGCAGGCCACCCTGGCCGATCACGCGCAGAGCCCCGATTTTCTTGCCATTCGTGTCTTCCACGTAAGCAGCAGCTTCGGGCGGCAGAGTTACTCGCTCGTATTTTCGCTTCTCAGCTTGATCCATCGAGATCTCCTTTATTGGACCTTTTCGGGAAACGGCTGCACTGGATCGACGTCAACCGGAATATTGCGCAACTCTGCCATCGCGGATTTCAGCTCGGTCGGCATCACATCATATTTCTGAAACCATGCTGCAGCGCGATCACGATCCCCGGTAGCTTCCTGCTCCAGTAATTCCTTCGCAAGCGCAGCGATGACGTCCGGCATTTTGGGGTAGTCCACGTGATAACGGCCGGAAGCGTCGCGGGTGATAGCTTTCTGCTCGCTCAGATAATTGAACTCCATCATCTCGGCACGTCCGTGTGCCTCGCCTACACCGAAGCGCACCGTGCGAAAGATGCCGGCCACGTACGAAGCATAGTATTCCTGCTCGCGTTCTTTCGGGAGCACGCCTTTGTCCATGAGAAACTTCAATGCAAACATCCCGACCACGTCGGCTTTGGCCTCTTCCAATCCGGGGTAGATGTCGGCAAGTGCCTCGCGAATATCTTTCTTTCCTGCCGCTGTGCGCGAGTAAGCGGGGCCGAGTCCGTGACAAATTTCGTGCATAACCGTGCTTGCCATGTAGCCATCGGCGCTGGCCTGCGCCGCCTGCGCGGGGTCCATGATGCCTTTGGCCAGCGGCAGAATCACGTAATTCACACGCGCGTCCATGTAGTTCTTAAAGAAAATCTTCTTCGTGCCTTTTTGTTCGTGGATGCGAGCATCGTTCGGTAGATTGTCGGCTACGGCCTGGTATCCGTGGCGGAGATCGCCGCCGCGGAATGGCGTATCCATCACTTCCATCGGTGTGGGCTGGCCGGCTTTCGAAGGACGGTCTTCCGCTGCGAGCGGCAGCGCGTCCTGAATCTCAGGAACATGCTGCTGATAAACCGCGAGCTTCGCGCTCTCGCCTTCGTTACGAATCATCACCGCTGCGCCATAGGACGTCTTCACTCCGAGCACTCCGTCGAGATAGGTCTCGTACGGCGCCATGATCACGTCGAACTTCGAATTTTGCAGATCTACCCAGGCCAGGTCGCTCTTGTAGTAATCGTCGGAGAGCAGAGCGTCGGCGCGCAGACGCAGAAAGTCGGCGAAGGCTTTGTCGTCGGAGAGATCGGCGGCGTCGCGGAGGTCCTTCGCAGCCGGAATCAGGAATTGACGATACGCTGTGCGATAGGGAATTGCTTCCAATTGATCGCCGTTGCGATGGATGACTGTATACGGACTGTAAAGCTCATCTTTCTGATCCGGATGTGCCGCAACATACTTCTCGAGCTCTTCGCGCGTTAGTCCGTCGGGATAGAGTCCGCGCCCCGGCGGCATCGGCTTCGTGCCGACAAACGGCTT
>DATEKE010000128.1:0-4533 GCA_035277605.1 Terriglobales bacterium
CACTTGCGAGAGCTCAAACGGCGTTCCGTCGTAGCTGAACTTCACTTTCGCTGACAGCGGATACGGCGCAAGCGGCATGTTGAGGTATTGCGGCTGATCGATGTTGTAGTACGGCTGCTCGATATCAGGACGGCTGAAGTAAGGACGCGTGTAGCCGGCGTTCTGCGGAGCGTTTACGGTAAACCGCACATCCATCGACTGATTCGATTTCAGCGTGCCTTGAGTTTGGCCCTCTGCTTTAACGTTCCACTGTTCGCCTTGAGGAGTTTCCAGTCCAACGTTCTCAATCTCGACCGGAAGATTCGTCGGATTGGTGGTGTGAACCTTCACCCAAAACTGCTGGCCGGGAATCGCCACCTGGAATGTCTCCGGATTGCGGAAGAATCGCGCGAATGGACCGCTTGGTTCCTTTTCGGGAGCGAGCGTGGCGAGGACTGAAATTCCAAGCGACTCCGCAAGAGCGTTCTCGAATTGGACCTGCTTCACCTTGAGTTCATGCGTGATGTCGTACTTGGAGTCTTCGCTCAGATTACTGGCGCTGACTTTCTCCAAAAGGTCATTCGTACTCTTAAGTCCTTCGGTTAACGTGCCGGCGATAGCTTCAGGATGCTGTGCCGAGAAATCATGGAGTGCCTTCTCCACCGACGTATTCATTTGCGCGAGGCCCTGGCTGAGAAATGATGCATCGCCCCCTTGAGCGAGGCTCGCGATGCCGGCGAGCGAAACGTCGATGCCATCGAAGAAGGTCGATTCCTTTTCGGGAACCGAGACTAACGAAGCAAAACGATGGTACGGACTCATCTGCTCTTCGGCGGGAGGCATACCGGTACCACCGTTCTGCGATCTCTGATGGCCAAGGCCGAGCCGGGACACTTGCTCGTAAGTCAGGCCAAGCAACGGATCGTAGTCGCCTTCGGGAATCTCAACGGCGGTCGACAGCTCGCCCTTAACAACCGTGCCGTCCGTGTAGTTGTTGAATTCCGCGGGATAGTATTTTCCGTCGGCGTAATCATAGATTCCCTTTTCGGTAATGCGGGCGAACGGCACTCGGGCGTAGTCTTTTACTGGCTTCCAGGGTTTTAGCCCTTCTTTCAGTTGCTCGGGAAACATGGAGGGATCGCCGGCGGCTTTGAAAGCTTCCTGCGCCATCTGCCCGGCGGTTTGGTGGTTACCGTGTCCGTCAGTGCGGCCACCGACAAAGACGGACGTGATGACCAGCGGCCGCGTCATGCGGACGACGCGCACGACATCTGCCAGCACGCGATCGTGTCCCCAGTTCTGCAGGCTTTCATCTTTCGTTTTTGAGAAGCCGTAATCGATCACTCGCGTCCAGTATTGCTGCGTGCCGTAGTACTGGTCGGCGGCAAGCAACTCTTCCGTTCGGACGAGACCAAGCGCGTCGAAGTAGTCCGAAGACATGACGTTCGCGCCGCCTTCGCCACGATTCAAGGTCAGCAGCGCCACGCGGGATCCCAGGCCGCGCGACTCGTAGGTGAGCATACCGCCGTCTTCATCGTCGGGATGGGCAGTGACCATCAGCAGGCTGGCGCGGGTATGCAGCTTTTGCAAGCTCTGCCAGAGCGCGGCTGCTCCGCGGTCGAACTCGATCGGCTGAGCGCTGGTCTCCGGGGCAGATGTTGCTCGAGTGGGAGATTGCGCGTTCACTCCGCCGATAAACAGGGATGAAACGAGGACAGTTGCAAAAAGCGCGATGAAGAATATGGAGAAATGCCGCCATAGTAGTCTCATGAATGCTCCTTGCGTCGCACGTTTGGGCTGAAATTTCATACCGAACGTGCTCGCTCGAATCGATTCAACAAAAGCAACGGAATTGTACGGCGAAGGTCAATATGTGCCAAAACGTTTTGGTATATGGGATTGCTTCTTGCGATACCGAGGAACTGACGGCCACTTTATCCAAGGCAACAGGGAAAAGTCTTGACAGTGAGAATTTAGCCGTTGTTAGATGTGAACCCATCTGACCGAATCGTTTCGACACTTTCACGCCGGGAGCGCGAGTTTGCCATGGTTCAGGCTCTTGGTGGAGTATGAATCGGTCACAAGAGACCTGAATACAAGAGTCGAATGCAACAGCAGGAGGCTGCAATGAACTCTCTCTCCGGATTCAAGAAGGCCATTCTTGGTAGAGCTTTAGCGCTCTGCTTTCTAGCTCTTTGCGCTCTTCCCGCAATCGCCCAAATCGATCGCGGCGCAATCGTCGGACGAGTAACCGACGCGTCGGGCGCGATCGTGCCCAAGGCGACCGTCGTCGTCACCAACAAGGACACCGGCGTAGCGGTCACAACCAGCACAAATGAAGCCGGAGAGTATCAGGTTCTCGCGCTCATTCCGGGAACGTATTCGGTGCGCGTGAGTTCGCAGGGATTCGATAGCGTCCTGCGCGATGACCTCACTCTGCACGTGCAGGATCGCCTTTCAGTTGAAGTAAGTCTGAAGGTTGGATCGGTGAGTCAGGAAATCGTAGTCACCGGCGCTGAGCCCCTGCTGCAGACGGAAACTGCAGATGTTGGAAATGTCGTTGATACGCAGCGAGTCAACGATCTTCCGTTGAACGGTCGCCGTTACGCAGACCTGGCGCTGCTCGAGCCTGGAGTGCAAAAGTTTTATGGCGCCGCAAATCCGGCTCCGGATCGCTTCAGCGTGAACGGAAATCTCGAGTTGCAGAATAACTTCCGCCTCAATGGCATTGACAACAACTCCTGGTCAGAGAACCTTCAGGAATTTTCGGTGCAGGTGGTACAGCCGCCGCCCGACGCTATCCAGGAATTTCGTGTGCATACACGAACCTACTCCTCAGAGTTCGGAAACTCCGCCGGAGCTGTGATCAACGCCACACTTAAGTCTGGTACGAACAACTATCACGGCGATCTGTTTGAGTTTGTGCGAAACACAATCTTCGACGCGAATTCCTGGATCAACAAGCACGCAACTCCGGCCAAAATCAAACCGAAGGGCCGCTTTTCGCAGAATCAATTTGGAGGTACTTTCGGTGGCCCAATCATCAGGGACAAAACATTTTTCTTTTTCGACATGCAGCGATTCACGAGCCGGCGCTCGACAACCGTTCAGAGCACGGTACCGACTCCGCTGATGAAGCAAGGCAACTTCACCGAACTCAAGAACACGCTCAGTAATTCGCCAGTAGCAGGTCAAGCCGGATGCGTGGTTGGAAACATCATTCAGGCAGGGTGTATCGATCCTGTTGGATCGAAAATTGCGGCTTTGTTTCCAGATCCGAACTTCGGACCTGCCTTCGGAACGCCGGGTAGCTGGACGGGAGCGCCAAACTACATCTTTTCGACGGTCGTACCCAATGACACCTGGTCTCTCGATGGGCGCGTCGACCACACCCTGAACGAGGCCAACCACATCTCTGGCAGCTACAGCTACTACCACGTGAGCCGGCAGGATCCCGCGTGGACCAGTGATCCCGTTGCGGGAAACGGCAACTTTGCCACGCAATATCGCACGCATACACAGCTCTTTTCTCTGGATTGGACGCACAACCTCACTAACACTTTTCTCAGCGATGCGCGAATTGGTTTCAATCGGGATTATGCGCACAGTGATCCGATTGGCTTGACACTTGGCAAGTCGCTGGCGTCTACCTTTGGCCTTAATGGCATTCCAGACACACCGAACACAGCAGGCTTGCCGCCGATCGAGATCAACGGGCTCCAGCGGCTGGGCACGTCACCATGGCGTCCGCAGTACCAGGTCTCGCAGGGCTGGAATTTGATCGAGAACCTGAGCTGGTTGAAGGGCAGCCATAGCTTCAAGTTCGGGTACGAGTATCTAAAGCGCGGCGACAACTTCCTCGATATACGAGCTCCTCAGGGAGAGCCGCAAATTAATGGCATATACACGGCGGGCGGCTCGTTCGGCTTGCCGGACTTTCTGCTGGGCGACGTCGATGCGACCCATTTCACCACTCCTCTTGTGGTCCACTATTTCCAGCCGGGGCATTCGTTTTACGCGATGGACACGTGGCGAGCCACTTCCAAGCTGAACCTCACTTACGGCGTTCGCTACGAATTGTTTGCACCGATCATGAGCCGCGACAACATGGTCTCGAACTTCACGCCGGCGAACGGCGGAGGCATTACCACCGCTGCGGCCAATGCATCGGGTTGGGCGAACAGAGCATTGATCAACCCAGACAAGAATGACTTTGCTCCGCGCGTCGGAATTGCCTATCAATTGAGTAAGAAAACAGTTGTGCGTGGCGGGTACGGGGTCTTCTATCAGCACTACAACCGCATCGGCTCCGAGAGCTTACTGGAACTCAACCCGCCTTTCCTGCAAGACATACAGCTCAATCAGGGCGTCGGCAGCTCGACTCCGATCTTCCAGCTAAAGAATGGATTCCCACTCAGCACGATTACTGGTACCGCGCTGGACCTGACTAAACTTCAACTCCGCGCTCAAGACCCCAATCAGCGGTCGGGCTACGTTGAGCAGGCAAGCTTTGGTCCTGAGTACGAGATCTTTCAGGACACTGTGCTGTCGGCA
>DATEKE010000129.1:0-7057 GCA_035277605.1 Terriglobales bacterium
GTATACATTCGCTAACGCGCCATGATTCACGACGTATTGCTGCGAGAAGTTCGGTTCGTGGTTGTCGATCGTGCAGCCAGGATCCATTCCCATATCGATCTGCACCGGAGCCGGCGCGTTGCCGGTGAAGTGGATCACACCATGAATGCTGGCGGCAGTTGCCGGATCGACGGCCGTGAATGGCGTCGAAGATTGGGCAGGAGCTTTGTTCTCCGGTATGGGCCGGGTGTTTTGGTTACAAGCAGTCGTTATAAGCCAGGTAAAGAGTGCGAGGTATGTGACTTGTTGTGTCTTCAGCATGAGACTTCAGCTTAAACGTCGATGTCATTTACACAAAAATTTCTAATTGTCTGCACGGCGGCGGTGACCACACTTCCACAGGTACAAACATTTTGGTGATCGGGTCCGGTAAAAATAGAAGTCTTCACCACCCCACCGATATCCACATCGCCAAAGGTATAGGCATCTTGCCGAGCGAGCTTGGACATTCGCGAAATAGATGTGCAGCTGCGACGGTTGTGCAACAACCGTGATGTGATTCCCTGACTGAATCACATGCAGAGTTTCTTGTTGCCTTGAGACCGGAGGCAGCATTTGCGTGGAGAACTCGAATGAATACACAAGCCCATAGGAGTTGGTTTCCGCAACGCAACGCCTGCAGTCAAAGTGTGATTCCTGAGCACTCTTGATCGCCGCTTCCTGCAGCATTGGAGGCCCGCTAAGCACAACCGCAGATATGACGGTTCCGTCTTTCGCGATTGCGAGCCTCACTTCGACTTCGCCGCTGATGCGCGCTGCTCGCGCAATGGCAGGGTAGATAGGTTTCACTAGCTTTGAAATGACGATTGTAGGTCCCGCGGCGACGGCTGTGGGGGTGTTTTCCTGCAGCGCTGTATGGGGTCCTGACACGACCAATGCCTCGAGTAGCACGAAAGCAAGAAATAGAAGGCGCATTCAATAAAATTAATGATTGCGAATGCTGAATCAGTGTCTCGCTGCGACCGCCGGTTCCTTGCTCGTTTCAAGCGCGGCGATCACTGCATCGGCAAATTCCGTCGTGCCGACTTTGCCGCCTACGTCACGCGTGAGCTTCTTGCCTCCGGCATAGACCTGCTCGAGCGCGGAGTGCATGCGGTCTGCGGCTTCGGTTTCTCCGATGTGGCGCAGCATCAGCACGGCTGATTGCATAACGGCGGTGGGATTAGCAAGGTCTTTTCCGGCGATGTCGGGAGCCGAGCCGTGGACGGCTTCGAAGATCGCGCATTCGTGTCCCAAATTGGCACCAGGAACTAAGCCGAGCCCTCCGACAAATCCTGCGCAAAGATCGGAGATGATGTCGCCGTAGAGGTTCTCCATCACCATCACATCGTATTGATAAGGATTAGTGACGAGCTGCATGCAGGTGTTGTCGACGATGTGTTCGAAATAAGGGATGTCGGGATAGATCTCTGCCGTGTCGCGGCAACAGCGCAGGAAGAGGCCATCGGTCAACTTCATGATGTTGGCTTTGTGGATGGCGTGAACTTTCTTGCGGCGCTCGCGACGCGCGTAGTCGAAGGCAAATCGCGCGATACGGGTTGAGGCCTTCTCGGTGATGATCTTCAGGCTCTCGACCACCCCCGGCACAACTTCATGCTCGATGCCCGAGTACTCGCCCTCGGTGTTCTCGCGAACAATAATGAGGTCCACTCCGGGATAGTTCGTCTTGATGTTGGGCAGGTTCTTGATCGGACGAAAATTCGCGAACAACTCGAACTTTTTCCGCAAAGTGACGTTAATGCTGGCAAATCCGCCCGCGATGGGAGTGGTCACCGGGCCTTTTAATCCGAGACGAGTGCGCTCCACTGATTCATAGAGCTCTTTCGGAATGTACTGCTTGGTCTTGGCGTACGCGTCTGCGCCCGCGAGTTGCGTCTCCCACTCGAAGTTCACGCCCGTTGCTTCGAGTACGCGGACGGTGGCGTTCACGACCTCAGGGCCGATGCCGTCGCCGGGAATCAGTGTGACCTTGTGGACCATTCTGGAATCAGGCTATCTCTAGTGGTGTTTGGTCGTCGACTTCGCTTTTGCGGCGGCCGAATCTTTAGTCATCAATTGCTCAAGCTCGGCGCCGAACTCGCGAACGTCCTTAAAGTCGCGATAGACGGAAGCAAATCGGATATACGCGACCTTGTCCTGCTGCTTGAGCTTGTCCATGATCATCTCGCCGACTTCCGAAGTGCTGCGCTCGCGATCGGGTGAGTCGATGACGAATCCCTCGACGTCGTTGACGATCTGCTCTAGCTTTCCCATCGATATCGGCCTCTTCTCGCACGCCTTTAGCAGGCCGGAGAGGAGCTTCTGGCGATCGAACTTCTCGCGGCGGCCGTCTTTCTTCACAACCATGTAGGGAATCTCGTCGATGCGTTCGTAGGTGGTGAAGCGCTTCTCGCATTGCGCACACTCCCGCCTGCGACGAATGAGCTCTCCCTCTTTCGTCTCCCTTGAATCGACTACTTTGTCATTGGTAAATCCGCAGAAGGGACACTTCATGGCGACGGCGATTCGATTCTAACAGGCGAAATCTCACCGCAAACTCACACTGCTGGCGGGGAAACGCCAAAGGTAACCCAGCGCGCAGAATGAGCAAGGCGGGGTCCAGAAAACCAGTATCCAAGCTCTCGCTACAGTCGGCAGATTAACAATTCCCGTTCGTACACCATCTCCGGAGGCAGATGGTCGTGCAGCTTAATGAACAGCTCTTCGTGCCCGATCACTTCCTGCTTCCAGGCGTTGCGATCGACAGCCTGCAGCTCTTCGAAGCGCTCTTTGGGAAAATCGAGAGCCTTCCACTCGATGTCTTCGTATTTCGGCAGCCAGCCGATCGGACTCTCTTTGCCAAGCGCACGGCCGTGAACACGATCAATGATCCACTTCAGCACGCGCATGTTCTCGCGGTACCCGGGCCACAGGAAATTCCCATTCTGGTCTTTGCGGAACCAGTTCACGTGGAATATGCGCGGAGTCACGTTCAGCAGCCGCTGCATTTTGAGCCAGTGGCGGAAGTAATCGCCCATGTGGTAGCCACAGAAGGGAAGCATCGCCATGGGATCGCGGCGCACTTTGCCGATGGTCCCGGCAGCCGCGGCAGTCATCTCCGAGCCCATAGTTGCGCCGATATAGACACCGGCGCTCCAGTTGAAAGCCTGATAGACCAGCGGAATCACACTCGCGCGGCGTCCGCCGAAGATGAATGCGCTGATGGGCACGCCATTCGGATCTTCCCACGCGGGATCAATGGTCGGACACTGCGAAGCCGGAGCAGTGAAGCGGGCATTCGGATGCGCAGCTTTCGCTCCAGTCTGCTTTGCAATCTCCGGAGTCCAGCGATTGCCCTGCCAATCCAGACACTCCGCCGGAGGCTCCTTCGTCATGCCCTCCCACCAAACGCCGCCGTCAGGCGTGAGCGCGACGTTGGTGAAGATTGAGTTGCGCGAAAGCGTAGCCATCGCGTTCGGATTTGTCTCCCACGAAGTCCCCGGCGCCACGCCGAAGAATCCTGCTTCGGGATTGATCGCGCGCAATTGGCCGTTCTCATCCGGACGAATCCAGGCGATGTCGTCGCCTACCGTCAAAACCTTCCAACCTTCGAAGCCTTTGGGCGGCACCAGCATCGCGAAATTGGTTTTGCCGCACGCGCTGGGGAACGCCGCAGCAACGTAGGTCTTCTCGCCCTGAGGAGACTCCACCCCCAGGATGAGCATGTGCTCGGCCATCCAGCCTTCGTCGCGCGCCATGGTTGACGCGATGCGCAGCGCGAAGCACTTCTTGCCCAGCAGCGCATTCCCGCCGTATCCCGAGCCAAACGACCAGATCTCGCGGCTCTCAGGGAAGTGCACGATGTATTTTTCTTTATTGCAGGGCCAGGGCACATCTTTCTGTCCCGGTGCCAGCGGCACGCCGACGCTGTGCATACACGGCACTACGCGTTTTACGTCTTTATCGATCTCGCGGAAGACCTGCAACCCAATGCGCGTCATGATCCGCATACTGACGACGACGTACGCCGAGTCGGTAAGCTGCACGCCGATCTGCGATGCCGGTGAGTCGATCGGCCCCATGCAGAACGGCAGGACGTACATCGTGCGGCCACGCATGCATCCGTCGAACAAGCCCTTCAGCTTGCGACGCATCGAGAACGGCTCTTCCCAGTTGTTGGTCGGACCAGCGCCGTCTTTCGAGAACGAGCTAATAAACGTACGGTCCTCGACGCGCGCAACATCACTTGCGTCCGACCGCGTGTAGTAACAGCCGGGCCATAGCTTTTCGTTCAGCTTTACGAAAGTGCCTTTTTCGACCAGCAGCGCGCAGAGATCGTCATATTCCTGCTGCGAGCCATCGACCCAATGAACGTTGGCCGGCTGAGTGAGTTCGGCCATCTTCTCAACCCAGCGGATCAAATGTTTGTTGGTGGTCAACGGCTGCGTGTTCAGTGTCTGCGCTATGCCCATAAGTTATGACTCCCAAAACTACTGATTATACAAGCTCGGGAAGAGTGGCTATGATGCCGAGTCCCTCATTCGTTTTGACACGGCAGAGGCCTTAACGCGTTGCTCTTGGCATGGGCGGATCATCGGTTGTTTGGGCGTTCGGGTGGAAGCCTTTCAGAAAAACCCGGATCCTCTACCGAACACGATGCCGTGCATGCGGTATCGTTATTCGATTCGGATGGACACCACATCACTCGCCGGCTGGGAGAACTTCTACGTGATCGTCGGCTCGTCTGCCGGTGCGCTCATCGGATTGCAATTTGTGGTGATCACCTTAATCGCCGACCTGCCGATCGGGCGTGGCGCCGAGCAAGCCGGCGAAGCCTTTGCCAGCCCCACAATCGTCCATTTTGGAACTGTGTTGCTGCTCTCGGCGATCCTCAATGCTCCATGGCATGGTATCCACGGCGCAGCTGTCTGTTTGGGGATCACGGGCGCCTCTGGGTTGATCTATGCAGCCATCGTCCTCCGTCGCGTGCGTCGACAGACTGCATACCAGCCCGAATTCGAAGACTGGCTCTTCCATCTCCTGCTTCCGATCGCCGCCTACGCCATGCTCACCGGCTCAGCCGGCGCTGCCACCTCGAGCCCGCGTCCGGCGCTCTTCGTGGTCGCCACAGCATCATTACTGCTACTGTTTATCGGCATTCACAATGCCTGGGACGCCGTCACTTACCATGTCTTTGTCCAAAAACGAAAGCAGCAGGAAAAGCAACGCGAGCACCAGACGGCAGGGAGCAGATCAGTTGGCGACAAGGAATAGAGAGATTGTTGCTTAGTGTGCTCTTGAGGTTTTGTCAGTCCCACACCAAGTGCCATTCTGGGACCGCGCGTGATGGTCGCGTCGTCAGGCACAATCGGAACCCGTTTCACTTCGGCGGAGACTGCACGCAACAGAAGCACAATATCTGAGCGCGCTCTGCTTTGGACTCGCATTCATATCGGCGCGATGAAACGCAACACTCTTTACTTCGTCGCAAGCCGCCAGGAACCCGCCTGTGTATGATGTCGGACGCTTATTCAGTTGAGAGGACAGCAGATGACGACAAGAACATTGCAGCGGGTTTTCGCAGTCATGATTCTCTCTTTCCTCTTTGCCGCTCCAGTGCTCCCGCAGAGCAGCGCCGATAACCTAAAAAAGGGATTTGAGAATCCGCCATCGGCCGCGCGTCCTCGCGTGTGGTGGCACTGGATGAACGGCAACATTACACGCGACGGAATCAAGCTGGATTTGCAGTGGATGCATCGTGTCGGCATCGCGGGGTTCCAGAATTTCGACGCCGCACTCGCGACACCTCAGGTGGTTGAAAAGCGCCTCATCTACATGACCCCGGAATGGAAGGATGCGTTCAAATACGCGATCACCTTAGGCGACCAACTGGGAATGGAGATGGCCATCGCAGGTTCTCCAGGGTGGAGTGAGAGCGGCGGTCCGTGGGTACCTCCGTCACACGGGATGAAGAAGTATGTGTGGAGCGAGATAGTGGTCGAAGGCGGGAAGCCTCTGACGCAAAAGCTTCCGCAGCCGCCGGCAATGGTTGGTCCGTTCCAGAACATCAGCCGCACGACAAAGATTCCGCCATTTTATGCAGACGCCACTGTAGTGGCATTTCGCCAGCCCGAGACCGAAGCGCAGGATCTCACGCCGGCGAAAATCACAGCCAGCGATGGCGGATTAGACGTGTCGAAGCTGACCGACGGTGACTTGATCGCAACCACTGGACTTGCGATCCCTGATGCGGAAGGCGGCGAATCCTGGATACTCTTCGAGTATCCTGCGCCACACGCGGTCCGCTCCCTTACCTACGTCACGAAGGATCCCAACACGCGGCAAGCGTCTCTGACCGGCATTGCGACTCCGGAGAAGACCCTCGAAGCCAGCGATGATGGTCGCAACTTTCGAAGAGTCGTCAGTCTAACCGGCGGTTCCACTCCCGAGCACACGGTGTCGTTCGATCCGGTGACGGCGAAGTATTTTCGCGTGACGTTCAAGCGCACGCCAGCTCCGCCGCGTCAGCCGCAGGCTGCGTCTGCAGCCGCGCCGCCACGCCCGACCCACTACGAGATCGCGGAGCTCGTTCTCCATTCTTTTCCTCAAGTGAATCACTTCGAAGAGAAGGCAGCGTTTGTTCCAACGGGCGACCTGTATCAATACGCAACCCCAGACTTTGATCCCGCCACTGCGATCAAAAGCTCGGACGTGATCGATCTCACCGCGAAGATGCAGCCCGACGGAACACTGGACTGGACTCCGCCTCCCGGCAAATGGGTCATCGTGCGCCTTGGCTACTCATTGCTCGGAATCACCAATCATCCCGCGACCGCCGAAGCCACCGGTCTGGAGGTCGACAAGCTGGATCACCGCTTCGTCAAAGAGTATTTCGAGAAATATCTCGACAGCTACAAAGACACCGTCGGCTCCGACGAGATGGGCAATCGCGGTATCTCGTACGTCATCAACGATAGCTGGGAAGCCGGTTCACAGAATTGGACCGACAACATGCTCGCGCAGTTCAAGACCTTGCGAG
>DATEKE010000130.1:0-10552 GCA_035277605.1 Terriglobales bacterium
ATCGGCTACCGCCGACGGTTCTGTTGAGGTATGTATGGAAACTCTCTTCCAAGACATCCGCTACGGATTTCGCATGCTGGCCAAGAGTCCGGCCTTCACTGCAGTTGCCGTGCTTACCCTGGCCCTCGGCATTGGCGCGAATACGGCAATGTTTACTTTCGTTAACGCGCTCATGCTGAAATCGCTGCCGGTGAAATCGCCGCAGGAGCTGGTGATCGTCGGCGATCCGGCGCTGGTGAACGATCGTCAGAACGGTACGCCGGAGACCAACTATTTCTCCTACCCGCTATACCGCGAACTGCGCGACAACAACGAGGTCTTCAGCGGCCTGCTTGCTGCGGGGTCGCAGCACCACATCGAAGTTGATTCAAGCAGCGTAGGAGGTGCTTCTGACGAAGTAATCTCTGGGCGACTGGTAAGTGGAAATTACTTTTCCGTGCTCGGCGTCGATGCCGCTGCTGGACGCTTGCTCACAACCAACGACGATACTGCCGAGAATGCCAATCCCGTTCTGGTACTCACCTATGGCTACTGGCAGCGGAAGTTTGCTCTCTCGCCGGCAATTATCGGTAAGGAGATTCGCCTGAATGGATATCCATTCACCGTCGTCGGTGTAACTCAGCCTAACTTCAGAAGCGACGTGGTCGGCGATCAGATCGATGTCTTCGTGCCGATCACCATGCAGCAGGAGATCATTCGCGGAACCAAGCTCCTCAAGAATCCAAACGCGTCGTGGCTCTCGGTGATCGGAAGACTCAAACCGGGAATTACGGTAGAACAGGCAAAAGCGAATCTTACGGTTGTGCTGCAGCAGGCGTTGAAAGGCAGTTACGGTGCAAGCATCACCGAACAAGACCGCAAAGACATCGCGCAAGAAGGAATCAAAGTCGCAGCGGGAGGATCGGGGCTGTCGGAATTTCGCGGCGATTACGAGACACCTCTGTTTCTGCTGATGGGGATCGTTGGCCTCGTTTTGCTGATCGCCTGCGTGAACGTCGCCAATCTTCTGCTTGCACGCGCGACGGCGCGCAGCAAAGAAATTGCGGTTAGGCTCGCGTTGGGAGCCAGCCGAGGACGTCTGCTGAGGCAGTTGCTGACCGAGAGCATTCTGCTTGCACTGTGCGGCGGCGCCTGCGGCGCCCTGCTTGCGATTTGGGGAGTGCGCCTGCTGGTAAAGGTGTTTGGCTCCGGCGACGCGGCCTCGCTGCCGATGTCGCCCGATGTCAGAGTGCTGGTTTTCACCAGTGTCGTGTGCATCCTGACCGGCATTATGTTTGGACTTGTGCCCTCATTGCGCAGTCTCAAGGTGCAGGTCAGTCCCACGCTGAAAGACAGCTCCGCAGCGGCCCGGGAGCCGCGCTCGCGTCTGGGCTGGGGAAAAGGATTGGTCGCAGGTCAGGTGGCGCTGTCGCTCCTTGTTCTTTTCGCCGCGAGCCTATTGGTTCGCAGCCTGCAAAAGCTGCTCACCCAAAATCTGGGTTATGACAGCGGTCACATCATCGTTGCCTCGGTGAGCCCGTCCGCAGTCGGTTTCGAAGGGGAACGTTTTCGGAACCTCGCAACACAGCTTGCCGACCGCCTGGCCACGATACCCGGTGTGCGCGGCGTCAGCTATTCCCGAAATGGAATCCTCAGCGGATCCGAGACCAACAACCAGCTGATCGTTCCCGGCTTTACTTCGAATGAGCGCCAGGGCCGCGACGCAAACGAGGACGAGGTAGGCGATGATTATTTCGACATTATGGGCGTCCCGATCTTACTCGGACGCGCCATCGGCCCACAGGACACGCTGACTTCCACACGCGTCGCAGTAATCAACCAGGCCATGATGAAACACTTCTTCCACAGCGAGAATCCGCTGGGACGCCAGTTCGAGATCGACGATCCCAAAGAAAAAGGCAAGCCGTTCACGGTGATTGGCGTCTCGAAGGACACAAAAGATCATGGCTACTTTCTGCGCGAAGCGGTGCCCCCGCGCTTTTACTTCGCCTTTCAGCAGGACGCGACTCCCTTGCGCCTTGTATATGAGCTCAGCACGCAGGGAGATCCAAATGCGGTGTTGGCGAGTGTGCGCAAGGTGATCAAGGACGCTGCCCCCGAATTACCACTAACGTCGGTGCATACCGTCCGTCAGAATCTGGAGCAGGACCTCGACAGCCAAATTGTTCTGGCAAGGCTCTCCACGTTCTTCGCCGGCTTAGCACTGCTGCTTGCGTGTGTCGGTCTGTATGGAATCATGTCGTACGCCGTCGCAGGCCGCACGAGGGAGATCGGAGTACGCATTGCATTGGGAGCCGGACGCACCGACGTGCTCGAGCTTGTGCTGAAAGAAGGCATGTGGCTGGTTGGCGTTGGTTTGGCCCTGGGGATTCCGATATCGCTGGCGGGCGGTCGTTTACTGCACAGCTTCCTCTTCGGGATGAGAAGTACCGACCCGATCTCGCTGCTACTCGTGATTGCGTTGCTGTCAGTGGTAGCGGCTGCGGCGGCGTTGGTTCCAGCACGACGAGCGACCAAGGTCGATCCGGTGGTAGCGCTGAGGTATGAGTAGGTTTTGCTTTGTCATTCCGAACGAAGTGAGGAATCCCTACAGACGCCCAGACCCTTACGGCTCTGGTGAAAGTAGGGATTCCTCTCTCCGCCTCTCCCAAAGGCGGGGAGATGCTCCGCTCGGAATGACATCGGAGTGAACAATGGAAACTCTCTTTCAAGATCTTCGCTATTCCTTACGCAATCTCGCCAAGTCTCCACTGTTCACCGCAGTCGCATTGCTCACTCTCGCGCTCGGCATCGGCGCGAACATTGCGATTTTCAGCGTGGTGAATGCCGTGCTGCTGCGTGCATTGCCGTATGCGCAGCCTGACCGATTGGTGGTGGTCGGGCAGAGAGAGTACGCTTCTGCGCCGCCGGCGAACTTCTTTGACTGGAAGCGGCAGAACCACGTCTTCGAGAACATGGGAGCTGCCGAGGCCTGGACTCCGAATTTGACGAGTATCGACACGCCCGAGCAGGTTGTGGGCTTGCATGTGACATCGGACATATTTCCTGTTTTGGGAGTCAAGCCGCTGCTCGGACGAACGTTTGTTCCGGCGGAAGATCGCCAGGGCGGTGACCACGAACTGGTGGTCAGCTACGGATTTTGGCAGCGGCATTTTTCCGGAGAGCGCGATGTGCTGGGAAAGACGGTCAACCTGAACGGCGCGCCCTACACCATCGTCGGCGTGATGCCGAAGGGCTTTCGCTTTGCCCCGTTCTGGGTGACCAAAGCTGAGATCTGGTCGCCGCTGCCGCTGGACGCCAATGATAGATTGCGCAACAGCCTTCGTGTCTTCGCGCGATTGAAGCCCGATGTCTCGCTTCAGCAGGCACGAGCGGAGATGGCGACCATCGCCGCCAATCTCGAAGCGCAGTTCCCCGGCTCGAACAAAGACGTTGGCGTGATCTCGCTGAAGGAGAGAGTGGTCGGAGACATCCGCCCTGCACTGCTGGTTCTGCTCGGCGCAGTCGGTTTCGTGCTGCTTATATCCTGCGCAAACGTTGCGCACATGCTGCTGGCGCGCGCTTCGGCGCGTCAGCGGGAGATCGCAGTACGCGCTGCGCTGGGAGCGAGCCGTGCGCGCATCATCCGGCAGTTCCTCACCGAGAGTGTGCTGCTGGCATTCAGCGGTGGAGTGATCGGCGTAGTGATTGCCGTGTGGGGACTGCGATTTCTGCTGGCGTCCGCTCCTGCCGAACTAACCCGTTTTGGCGCCATTCAGATCGACTCCAATGTTCTGCTCTTTGCGCTGGCAGTCACCATGTTGACCGGCGTCGCGTTCGGACTCGCTCCCGCGCTGCAGAGTTCCACCATGAACCTGGTCGAGACTTTGAAAGAAGGCGCTCGCGGCATGAGCGAGAGCGGACGTCGCGGACGTATGCGCAGTCTGCTCGTCGCTTCGGAGTTCGCGCTTGCAGTTGTGCTCCTCGCGGGCGCCGGATTGATGATCCGCACCTTCGCTGCGCTCGAGTCGATCGATCCAGGATTCAATCCACGCCATCTGATCACGATGGTGGTCTCCGTGGCGGGCGCGAAAGACGCGAACACAGACAGGCCCATGTTTTATCAGCAGGCGTTGGAGCGCATTCGCGCTGTTCCCGGAGTGACCGCGGCGAGCGCCATCAACCATCTACCACTTGCCGGAGACATATGGGGCATTCCTTTTTTCGTCGAAGGCCAGGCGGAGCCAAAACCAGGAGAGGAACCTCACGGTGCATATCGTGTGATCCTCCCTCAATACTTTCGCACGATGAATATCGCCATGCTTGAGGGGCGCGATTTCACTGACGCTGATAGCGATCGCACTCCCAAAGTGGTAATTGTGAATCAATACATGGCGAATCACCTTTGGCCCGGGCAGAGCGCAATTGGAAAACGTATTTCCATCGGGATGGGCGGACCGAAAGAGTGGATAAAGATAGTTGGCGTAGCAGCCAACGTTGTCCGGCATGAATGGACAGACCAGCCCGATTCGGAATATTACGTTCCGCTGCTGCAAAGCCCCTTCTATCTGAATGCGAAATCCGGCGGATTTTCTTCTTACATCACGCTGGTTGTGCGAACGGCGGGAGACGCTGCGGCCGAGACTCCTGCCGTCGAGAACGCAGTTCGCTCTCTGGATAAGACAGTCACGCTTTCCGAAATCGAAACCATGGAAGACGTGGTAGCGGATACGAACGCGCAGCCGCGCTTCTATGTGTACTTGCTTGCTGCTTTTGCGGGAGTGGCCCTGGTTCTTGCCGCAGTGGGAATTTATGGCGTAATGAGCCACTCGGTCTCGCGTCGCACGCACGAAATGGCTGTGCGCATGGCCCTCGGCGCACAGCCAGGAGAGGTGATGCGCATGGTGGTCGGCGAGAGCATGTTGCTGGCGGTTGTGGGCGGAATCGCAGGAGTAGCCGGCGCGCTCGCGCTCACGCCCTTGATGAAGACGCTGCTCTACGGCGTTCGCGCGAGCGATCCCATAACGTTTGCCGCCGTCACTGGCGTACTTGGGACCGTCGCGCTGCTGGCGAGTTATATTCCTGCGCGCCGCGCGACTAAGGTCGATCCGATGGTGGCGTTGAGGTATGAATGAGAAAGGATCGGGTCATCGGGTGATCGGGCCATCGGGCGAAGTAAAGGCAGCCATACGCGGTTCGCAATAGGCACTAGTAAGCGAAAAGCGTAAGCTGCCTGACTCTCGCTTCTCTTGCCCATCGCTTACTTCCTGTTGCGATCCGCACTTCGCCCGACCACCCGATGACCCGATCACCCGATGGAAAAACCATGGACACCCTGTATCAAGATGTTCGCTACGCGCTCCGCATTCTTGCCAAGACCCCGGCATTCACCGTTGTTGCTGTCCTCACATTGGCTCTTGGGATAGGCGCCAATACTGCTTTGTTCAGCGTAGTGAACGCGGTGCTGCTGCGTTCCATGCCGTATCCCGGAACGGACCGGCTTATTGCGCTCAAAGGGGGACAATCATGGCCCGATCTCTCCGACATTGAACAGCAGTCGCACACGATCGATAAGATCGGCGCGTTCGGGATCTGGCAGTTCGATCTGGTCGGAAAAGGCGAGCCGCGGCTGGTGGATGGAGCGTTGATCTCGCTCGACCTGTTTCCTGTGTTGGGAATAAAGGCGGAACTGGGCCGGGTGTTCGGCACGTCCGACGATCTCATAGGCGGAGCTCGCGCGGCAGTCGTGAGCCATCGCTTCTGGAAGGAAACGCTCGGCGGGCGCTCGGACGTTGTTGGCAGCGCAGTTACGCTCAGCGGAAACAGCTACACCGTGATTGGCGTCATGCCGGCCGATTTTCGTCTTCCCACCGGCAGCGCTGAAATCTATGTCCCATTTCGGGTCGGATATCCGGAGGCCGCTCCGTATCGCGGCGTACACATGAATACTGCGCTTGCCAGGCTGGCGCCGGGAACGTCAATCGCGCAGGCGCAGGCGGAGTTGAACGTGATCGCCGAGGGATTGGCGAAAGTTCATCCCGATGAGAATCGCGATCGGAAGTTCATCGCCGAATCGGTGCAGACTAAGTTCACCGGCAACATTCGTCCTGCGCTGCTCATGCTGTTCGCCGCGACTGCGGTTGTGCTGCTGATATCGAGCGCGAACTTCGCCAACCTCCTGCTATCCAAAACGGCGCGGCGCCGGCAGGAGATTGCGATTCGGATGGCTTTAGGCGCAGCACGCGCGCGAATCCTGCGGCAGCTTGTGACGGAAAGTGTGCTGGTCGCGCTGCTCGGAGGCATTGCCGGTCTGCTGCTGGCCTACTGGGCGCAACATGCACTCACGGTTCTCAAACCCAAGGACCTTGCCAACGTCCCTGCGTTCACCATAAGCGGAACTGTTTTGGGATTCGCGGTTATTGTCTCGTTGCTCACTGGCGCAATCTTCGGACTGTTGCCGGCCGTCGAAGTAAATTACGTTCGCCGGCAGGGCAGTTCTCTGCGCGAAAGGCTCTCCGCGTCTAGGGGAAAGCTGGCGACGCGCCTGCGACAGACTCTGATCGTCGGCGAACTCGCTCTTTCTCTGATTCTGCTGTGCGGAGCCGGCTTGCTGCTGCGGAGCCTTTGGCGTGTGCAGGGAGTTGATCCCGGCTTTAATCCGCAGAACGTGCTTACCGGACATATCTGGTTGCAGCCAAAACACTATGAGAACACCGCTGTCCAGAACCGATTCTTCGCGCAGCTTACCGACAATCTGAACGCCGTTCCCGGAATAGAATCTGCGGCGCTGGTCACGGAACTGCCACTGAGCGGGAACGAGATCTCACATAATTTCCTGATCAATGGTCGTCCACGGCCGCCTGAGGGAGCGGAGCCAGAAGCGGCGACGAACCTGATCAGCCCCGGATACTTCCACACCATGCAGATTCCGATGCTCGCAGGCCGTGTCTTCTCCGACGCAGACCGCGAAGGCTCAACTCCAGTTGCGATCGTCAATGAAAGCATGGCGCGACAGTTCTTTGCGGGCGAGAGTCCCATGGGCAAGCAGATTTGCTATGCGCGGCATGCGCCGAATACGCCTCTGTATTGGATGACGATTGTAGGCGTCGTCGCCGACACCAAGGATCTCGGACTCGACATGGATGAAGGTCCGGCGATCTATACGCCTGTATTGCAAAAGCAGGAACAGTGGAGACGGTATTCGTTTCTCGTAATTCGCGCGAGGAATGGCGATCCGATGGCTTTCGCCGGCGCGATGAAGCAGGCGGTGTGGAACGTGAATGCTCAGGTGCCGGTTACGCCGATCAGCCCGCTGTCGGGAATGCTGGAGCAATCGCTCAGCCCTCGGCGCATCAATGCGCTGCTGCTTGGAACTTTCGCAGCGGCCGCTCTGCTGCTGGCGATCATCGGGCTGTATGGAGTCATCTCGTATGCCGTGGCACAGCGCACGCGCGAGATCGGTGTCCGCATGGCGCTTGGCGCGCAACGGGAGCATGTGATTCAGATGGTGTTCCGGGAAGGGTTGCAGATGGCGCTTCTCGGTTCCATTTTAGGAATGGCAGGAGCACTCGTCGGCGGCAGGTTAATTTCAAGTCTGCTGTTTCAGGTGCCGCCGTTCGATGTTGCCACCTTCATCGCCGGCGCCGTTTTGCTCGGAGCCACCGCCGTTCTGGCGACGCTGATTCCCGCGAGGCGAGCGGCAAGCGTGGACCCGGTAAAGGCGCTGAGATATGAGTGAGGAAATCGGGTGATCGGGTCATCTGGTGATCGGGTGAAGTAAACCGAAGTCAACTTCATCCGATGACCCGATGGCCCGATCACCCGATCTTTTTTACTTCTTCTTACGGCTCGATTTCTTCTTTTTCGCTCCGCCGCGTGACGAAGATTTCTTGCGCGCACTGCCGGAGCTGCGGCGTGATGCCGATTTCTTTTTTCCGGCCGATTTCTTCTTTGCAGCTTTACCTGAACTCTTCTTGCGCGCAGCGCTCTTCTTCTTAGCGCCGCCTTTTTTCTTCGCGGAGCTCTTCTTGCGAGCGCCTCCGCCGGAGCGCGTCGCACCACCGCCGCCGCCGCCGGACTCGCCCCCGCCGCCCATCTGGCCGCCGAAGCCGCCCCCGCTGGTTCCGCCGCCTCCGGCTGCAGCGCCGCCGCCACCGGCAACTTCTTCTTCCTCTTCTTCTTCGTCGTAGCCCTGATCCATGGACTCTTCGTCCAGGCCAGAATCTCCGTAATCGTCCATCTCATCTTCACTACGCCCATAGAGTGTCTGATCGTCGAAGCTCATTTTTCCTCCTGAATGTTGAGCCCATCAATGACGTGATGAATGCTCGCGCACCACAAAACAACGCAGGCGCGGATTATAGCAACTCGCGCTGTTCGTGTGTCAAATCGGATTTAGCGATGCGTGAAAATTATTGATTTGCGATGGCGATACTTCAGCGAAGGCCGGCAGCAGCGCGCTCCGATGCGCCACTCGCCGTGTTCACAGACTCTGTCTTGGCCGTGGAAGCCTTGCTGGATTTCGAGTTCGGGGTGGGATGAGCCGAGGCTTTCTTCACCGAAGCCGAGCTGCGATGTCGGCTGGCGCGATGCGAACGGTGACGGGTAGGGGAGTTGATGACCGGATTATCCAGCGCCATTACCGGACGATAAATCACGAGTACGCGCCCTGAGGTCAGGTGATCGCCTTTCAGGCGATTCCAGCGGCGGAGGCGGTCGGCGGGTACGCCGAAATCATCTGCAACCGAGGCCACCGTGTCGCCGCGCCGGACTTTATAACGCGTTGGTTTGCGCGAATATGCCACAGCGCGCGCATCCGCCGACCGGCCGGCAGTGATCGGGATAATGATCTTGCTGTCCGCCTGAAGGTCCTGCCCTTGAAGGTTATTCACTTCGCGAATCGCGCTGGGACTCGTGTGGTAGTGATGGGCGATGCTGTCTAGAGTGTCTCCCGTCGCCACATGGTGATACCGCCAAGCCACGCGCTTATCGACCGGAATCGCCGCCATTGCCTGCTCGAACTTGTCTTTGGTGCCCAGCGGCAGGCGGAGGTCATAGACGGAATCCTTCGGTGTGGTCAAGCGCAGCAGGCTGGGATTCAGCTCAGTCAGCGTGTCCAGGTCGGTATCGACGCACTCTGCCACCAGTCGCAAATCAACCGGGTAATTAATACGAACCGTATCAGTCTCCAGGGGAAGCGCGGGCTGAAGCTTGTCCAGACCGTACTGTGCCGGGTTCTTTGCCATCACCGTGAACGCCAGAATGATGGGGACGTAGTTCTTGGTCTCTTTCGGCAGTACGTTGCGCTTATAAAGCTCCCAGAAGTCTGCGTAGCCGGTTCTGCGAACTGCCTGTTGGACATTGCCGGGACCGGAATTGTAGGCCGCCATCGCGAGGTACCAGTCGCCAAACTGGTTATAAAGATCACGCAAATGATGCGCAGCGGCCCGGGTGGATTTCTCAGGGTCCTGCCGCTCATCGATCCACCAGCTTCGCTGCAGCCCATATCCCTTGGCGCGGCTGGCCATGAATTGCCACATGCCACGCGCTCCTGCGCGGGAGAGTGCCAGCGGCTCGAATCCGGATTCGGCTTCCGCGAGGTAAATCAAATCCTGCGGCACGCCCTCTTCCTTGAGGACGCGGGTGATCATGTCGTGATAGCGTCCGGAACGCACTAATGCTCGCTCCAAGGTGCCATGCCCGCGCGTCGAATAGAAATTGATGTAGGAGGCGACGTAATCGTTGATCAGCAACGGCAGATCAGATCGCGTTTCTTTTACCTGTTGCTCAGCCCGGGCTTTGAGGTTCGGATCGACCGGGAAGGTTACATCGTTGGCTTCGTCGATCGGCGCCGGCTGCGACTTCTGCTCGGTGAATCCATCGCCCTGCTGGAGCGCCGCGACCTCAAGCTGATTCACGCCTTCGGAAATTTTGTCGAGTTCGCGCTGCAGCCGGTCGTCGGAGCGGACATCAATGTCGCCCTCGAGCAGCACGTTTACGGCCTGATCGAAACTCTGCTTGGCAGCTTCCAGATGGCCAGCCGCATATTCCTGCTGACCTTCCTGATATTGCTTTTCCGCTTCCTGAACCAGCTTATCGACTGCATCGGACTGGTTCGGGGCCGGAGGAACCTTGGCTTGGGCTACCTGGACGGGATCCGGCTTTGGATCCGCCGCCGACTTAAGAGACTTGTTCTTCGATATCGTAGGCGCATGAGCCTGGGCAACGGGAGCCCCGTGGATCTTCTTTTCTGAGCTCTCACAGGCCGTGGCGAGAAGGGCAAGCGCACAGCCGCATGCCAGCAAACCGCAATCGCGAATGACTCTCTGACTCATTCTGCCCGAAGAGGGTACAGCCTTCAGCTCTGTCCAGAGCTGAAATGGTTAGACGCTCAAAAAGCGCCGAAGTGGTTTCCTGAAGCTCCCAACAATTCCGGGGCTCGTCCGCCATATGGCCCATTGCCTTGGCCAACGTCGCAGCCAGAACCAGGGGCAACTACGGCTCGGTAAAGTATAGCCCCTCCAGCTCTTATTGCTTGTAACGTCGGGACTTGTACTTCGGTGAGTAAATAGAC
>DATEKE010000131.1:0-25345 GCA_035277605.1 Terriglobales bacterium
GCAATCTTGCGAAGCTCCTCGAGCGACACGACGATGTTCTCGGCTGGCCGGCTTTGGTCAGTAGGATTAGTGACCGCGAGCTTGATGCACTTCAGGTGGGGCACCGCCCAGAGGTTGGCGGTAAACAGGACAGGCACTAGAAATGCCAGCGATAAGAAAGCGCGATGTCTCTTCATTGCTTCGAAGGAATAACGAAAGATCAGGACCTGCGGCCGCCGTCGGCCGGATTTTCGAGGTGCTGCGAATTGTTAAAGCCTGAATGAACTCCCTACTGCTAACAAAAGCTGTGCGGGGGGAACGCGTCGGTCCGTTTAGTGGGCCTTTTTGTCAATCCCCAGCCATCGCCGGCTTGGCCTCAGACTCCCGCACCTGCTGCACGATCTCCAAGTACTGACGCGCGAGCGCGGTGATCTGCGCTGTTTCTCCGGACTTGAGCGCGGCGGCAAGGACGAGCTCTCCTCCGACACCGAGCGCTGAGGCTCCCGCGCGAAGGAAATCAGCCGCGGTATTCAAGTTCACTCCGCCGGTGGGCACGAGCGGAACCTGCGGCAATGGTCCACGCAGCGCTTTCAGATACGCCGCGCCACCCACGGCGCTGGCGGGAAACACTTTTACGAAATCCGCTCCGGTCTTCCAGGCGGTGATGACCTCTGTCGGCGTGAGCGCGCCGGCCATAATCAGCTTTCCGGCATCTTCCGCTGCCTTGATAGTTCCCACATCGAGACCAGGACTCACAAGGAACTCCGCACCGGCATCAAAGCACTGGCGCGCGGCTTGCGCGTCGAGCACGGTCCCTGCGCCGACTATGACTTCGCTTCCCAGTGTTTTAATGAGCTGCGAGATGGCGTCGAGTGCACCGGGAACCGTCATCGTGACTTCGACGATGGTGATTCCGCCCGCGGCAACCGCGACAGCAGCCGAGATCGCTTGTTTGGCCGATGCGGCCCGCACTACAGGCACGATTCCAACTTCAAGCACGCGTGCGCGAACTTGTTCCCTGGTCATGAATTACTCCGAGTGACATCGATATGCGCCGGCTCCAGGCTGGGCGCCAATAGTTGAATGACGAGCAAAGCGAACAAATACATCGATCCGGCAATAAAGAAGATGGGCACGTAGCTGTGCGTTGCCTGCAGGATGAATCCTGTCAGACTGGCGATGCACATGCCGCCGACTGCGCCGCCGAACCCACCAAGGCCTACCACGGAAGCGACGGCCTGTTTCGGGAACATATCTGAAGCAGTGGTGAAAATGTTGCACGACCATCCTTGATGAGCCGCGGCTGCCAGCCCGATCAGCGCAACCGCGGGCCACAGTCCACTTACCTTCGAAGCGAACATCACAGGCACGACACACAAAGCGCAAATTAGCATGGCGGTTTTGCGCGCACGGTTAGTAGTCCAGCCCCGTTTAATCAAGCTGGATGACAACCATCCTCCGCCCACGCTGCCGAAGTCGGCGGCAACATAGATTGCGACCAGCGGTGGCCCAAGCTTCGTCAATGTAATTCCGTGCGTGGTGTAGAGGAACTTCGGCAGCCAGAAAAGATAAAACCACCAGATAGGATCTGTGAGAGTCTTGCCGAGCACGAAGGCCCATGTCTGCCGGTGCGGTAAAAGCCGCAGCCAGGGAATTTTGACCAAAGGTTCCGCCGGGTCGCTTTGGATGTAATTGAGTTCGCTTGCGGAGAGACGGGGGTGCTCCTGCGGACGGCGATAAAAGACGAGCCAGCAGACGACCCATATTGCACTGAAAAAGCCGGTGAAGACGAATGCCCATCGCCATCCCCAATGGACCGCGACCCAAGGCACTGTAAGCGGCGCAACCACGGCGCCAACGTTGGTTCCCGAATTGAAGATGCCGGTCGCGAGAGCTCGCTCCTTTTTGGGGAACCACTCCGTAACGGTCTTGATCGCAGCGGGAAAGTTTCCCGATTCGCCTAGCCCGAGCATGGCACGCGCGAATCCGAATCCCACAATGGAATTCGCAAGCGCATGCCCCATGGCCGAAAGGCTCCAGATGCCGATGGAAATTGCATACCCGATGCGGGTGCCGATGCGGTCGATGATCCCACCCATGAGCGCGAGACCGATCGCATACGTCGCATAGAAGCAGGTAACGATGTCGGCGTATTGAATCTCGTTCCAACCGAACAGCTTCTGCAGGTCGGGAGCGAGCAGGCCAAAGACCTGCCGATCCATGTAGTTGATCGTGGTGGCGAAAAACAAAAGTGCGCAGATGACCCAGCGCAGATTCCCGCCCGCACGTGCATGCATCGCGGCGTCAATTGCAGCAGGAGTAGGAGCGCATCCAGGTTGATCGGTTCGAGTTGAAGTTTGCTGCACGAGGATCCTTAAGATGGCTGCTGGCTTCTAGCCACTAGCTGCCGGCCCAAACAGTACCGATTTCAAATGCGTTGGCCAGCCGCCAAAAGTCAGGGGGCCAGCAGCCGCTTTTACCTTCCCATCCAACCGCCATCGACTATTAACACGTGCCCGTGAATATAGCTGCTCGCCGCCGATGCGAGAAACACTACTGTTCCGGCCAAATCATTGGGATCGCCCCAACGTCCTGCTGGAATTCGCTCGATGATCTGACGATTCCGAACTTCGTCGCGCTGCAATGCGGCGGTGTTGTCCGTCCGCATGTATCCGGGAGCGATGGCGTTTACGTTCACATTGTGCGCCGCCCATTCGTTGGCGAGAGCTTTGGTTAGCTGCGCCACCGCACCTTTCGAAGCGGCGTAAGCGGCGACAGTAATTCCTCCTTCAAAGGCGAGTAGCGAGGCGATATTAATAATCTTTCCGCCCGATTTCCTGCAGAGAAACCCCCGGCCTGCGGCCTGGCATAGCTTCCACACCGAATTCAGATTCACCTCCAGCACCGCGCTCCAATCCGCGTCACTATATTCAGTTGCCTTTGCTCGGCGGATCGTTCCCGCATTGTTCACGAGAATGTCGACCGCCGAAAACCTCTGTGCCTTCGCGAATAACTCCTCGGCAGCTCCATGCTTCGATAAGTCGGAGGTCACGGTCGCAGCTTTTCTGCCGAGCTTCTCAATCTGCCCGCATGTCTGCTCTGGCGAATGCGAATTGCCATGACAGATTACATCCGCTCCAGCTTGAGCGAGAGCGATGGCCATCGCGGCCCCCAGACCTGCGGACGCCCCTGTGACCAACGCGGTTTTGCCGTCGAGCCTGAACTGATCGAGGATCACCCGGCTACTTTCTGCTCGCTTCCAGTCCCGATCCTGATTGCGCAAACTCAGGCTGGACGTTCACCACTCCAAACTGACGATCTTCTTTCTCGCGATGCGCTGCCATCGCCCAGAGAAATCCAATGCGGTGCCCTGGCGCGGCGACGTTCGGGTGATATCCGCGCGGCATCAATACCGCGTCTCCGTCGCGCACGATGGTCGCCAGTTCCGGCTCTTTGGTGTCCGTGTAAACGAACTGAATTCCGAACCCCGGCGGTGGCATGTGCGTATACACGTACATTTCTTCCAGCATCTCGGCGTGTTCGTGCGGAGGCCAACTCGTCCAGTGGCCCGGTTCCGAAATGGTAAGGCCGGCGACAAGGCGTCCGGCTTGTACGTTCTTGCCGATCAGGATATTGAGGTCGCGCGTTGTCGCCGCCCCGCCGGCCGTGAAGTGAAGCGTCTTGTCATCTTTGATATCGGAGTAGCAAACGAGCTGGAGCGGATACTTGTTCTCGACATCGGAAGAGAATTCAGCGAGATCGGCATGGGAGCGCGTCTCAAGCTGAATCGATGAGCCGCGCGGAATGTATATCGAGTCGCGCTCTCCCAATTTGAAACGTTCACCCCCGACCGCTACGTCTACTCCTCCGGAAAGGCAGATCAGCGCCGTTTCTTGTTTCCCATTGTCGAACTGCACCTTCGGCGTTCCCGAATCGAGAATCGTCCGGGCGTAGCAGAGGTGCTTCATCGTACTGTTGGAGGGCGTAATGAAAACCTTGCGTCCTTTATGTGCATTCGTCTTGCGAAAAACGTTTCCTTCCCGCGTAACCGGTTCATTTAGTACCGAGGATAAAGTGCTCATGTTGTACTCCTGACAACGTGGAGCCGGCCGCCCTCGGCCGGGCGTTCCTTCTCTTTCGAGATCCCGTGAGTTGGGGATTTTCAATCGCGAAATCACGCAATCTCTAAATCACGAACCTTGCAGCCTCCATTATCCGGTTAGATGAATGGAGGCCGCATTTCAAGTTCAATACGTGAGACGCAATCCGAGTTGCAGTTGCCTCATCGCTTGTGCCGATGTGATCTGACCGAAACTCTGAGTGCCCACCGTGGTGCCACTCGGCGCATTCAGGTTCACGATGTTGAATGCGTTTGAAGCTTCCGCTCGAAATTCCAGCTTTGCTCTTTCCTTGATTGGGAAGTTCCGAAAGATCGCCAGATCAACGTTCTTGTAACCAGGAGCGCTCAAGAAGTTTCTCGGCGTATTCCCGTCCACCGGCTGAGCAAGCTGCCCGGCCTGGGCGGCTATTGGATTGTTTTTCGCGAATGCCGCGGTATTGAACCACTGCGCCGCACTTGGATTGGAGATGTTTGGATCGCCAATCAACTGCGGCCGATCGTTGTTTGTACCATCCAGATTGGCATCTGCGCCGTTGGAGAGATTGAACGGCAGTCCGCTGTGGAGTCTGACAATGGGTGAAATCGACCACCCATTGATGACGTTGCGGATGAATCCGGTGTCACCGGTGTAGTAGTCAGGTTGGAAAGTCAGGGACATGACCGCCTGATGGCGCATATCGATATCCGCGCGTCCACGATCGGCAGCCATGTTGTTGAAGTTCTGCACACCGCCTTGTGCGGTATTGTTGTCGATCTGAACGCTATCGAACGATTTTGACCAGGCATACCATCCGTTGAACGTCAGATGGTGCGACATGCGATGCTGCCCGCTGATCTGGAGTCCGTTGTACGAAGCTGTTTGATTGGAACGCAGAGCAAGAATCGGTCCGAAGTCCTTGTCAGGTCGTCGCGACTGAACATTTGCTGCGGAAGTCGTGGCCGTGGTGCTTTGAAGTGGATAGTTCAGGTCAGTCGCAAATGGTAGATCATGACTGAGCGAGCCCACGTAGGCAATCTGGAAGCTAAGCTTTTGCGTCAGTTGTTGCTGGACTGAGAAGTTGAACTGGTAAGTGTACGGCCAGTTGAAATTCGTAGCCGGACCAAAGGTGTTGCCTTGTGGTGTGAATCCGCCCGTAAAGGGGAAGGGAACGGGATTCATTCCACGATATGGATTCGACAACAATGTTCCGGTTCCTGCGACGTTCGGGTTCAAAGTCAGACGAACAGAAAATGGCTCGAAGTTCGACGTCGTGTTCCACTCATTACCCGAGACGCTTCCATAGAAAACTCCAGCGCCCGCTCGAATAGAAGTCTTTCCCGTTCCGAATGGATCAAGCGCAAAGCCAACGCGTGGCGAGACGTGATTCCATCGAATCGGAACGATGCCACGCGTGATTCCGGGATCGCCTGGGAACAGAATGCCGACAGGAGCAGTTGGTCGTACTTTCGATTGCACACCGGGAACAAAGGTAGATTCTTTGTCTTCAGGATCGGTGGGTGGAGTTTGAATATCCCACCGGACGCCAAGGTTCAACGTCAGTCTTGGAGTAACGCGGAAATCATCCTGCAGGAACGAGGCGGAGTTCCAGGAATTGGTGTACGCATTGACTGGGGCATCCTGCGTAGCAGAATTAGGAATTCCCAATTCGAAATCCGCGAGCGCACATGCTGTGCAAGTCGTGCCTTTCGGTAGATTGCCCGGCGTAGTAGCCGTGCCGTTGAATCCAAATACTCCGTAGTTATTGAGCAGCGTTGCCTGGATGTCCTTGTCGAGCGAGATCTCTCCGCCAAAGCGGAAAGCGTGGCGCCCATGAGTAAGGCTGAAGACATCGCGCAGTGAGTAATAGTTCGTTCCAGCCACGGGTCCAGCAATCGCCTGTGTGAGACTGAAGAATCCCGTGACGCTGATTTGCGGTAGCGATGGCGTGCCTTGGATGAAGGCTGCCGATCCCAAATCGGTAAGAGACGTCTGAGGCAGATTCAGGCGACCGCCAAAGTTCCGCGTATACCCGACCCACACCTGGTTAACCATGTTCGGATTCAAGCTCCAGGTATCGCTCACGTTGGCATTGTGCTGCCGCCACGAAAACTGCTGAACGGACCAGGGCAGATTAGCGCTGCCGGCACGAACCTTGTTTTCGCCACTGGTTTCGAAGTAGCTGAAGGTCAGCCGCTGCTGATCATTGAGGTCGTGATCTACCTTGGCGAGGAACTCGTCGGTGTTGTAGGGATTCGGGATGACGCCTTGCCACTTGTTGTTTGGAAGATTCGGCGTTGGGATCATGCCAAGAACCTTCAGTGCAACCGGATCGATTGGTAATTGATCGTTCGGGAAGCGCGTACCCGCTTTGTTCGTACTGGTGACGCTGCCCGGCATGACCGGCTTGACCGTATTTTGCGAGAAGTCGCCCTTCAATTCAGCCGCACTGGGAAGAATTGCGCCGTTCAAAAAGGTGTTCGTAATCTGACGCAATCCTGCATACGATCCGAAAAAGAACGTCTTATTCTTGATAATTGGACCGCCAAGCGTGCCACCGAACTGATTTCGATGAAGCGGCGGCGTGGCTGCAGTATTTCCCCAATCATTTGCGTTAAAGATATTGTTGCGAACAAACTCGAACAGCGATCCATGGAAGTTGTTCGTGCCGGACTTGGTAATCGTATTCACAATTCCATTCTGAAACCGACCGTAGTCCGCAGCGTAGTTGTTGGTCTGAACGCGGAACTCCTGAATGGCATCGGGATTCGGCAGAATGTTTCCGGTGTTCCGCAGGCCCGTCATGTTGATCCCGCCATCGAGGTAGTAATTCACCGAACCAGCACCAGCGTCGATGCCGCCGTTGATGAGCGTGCGCTGCTCGGGATATCCGAGCACGATGCTGTTGTCGTTGCGCTGTACCCCGGGAACGAGGTCGAGAAGTGTGTACGGATTCCGGTTCACGATTGGAAGATTCACCATCTCCTGCGTTTCAATCGTGCGACCTATTTCGGGATTCGAAGTATTCACCAGCGGAATTTCCGAAGTGACCTCGATTGTCTCAGTCACTTGCCCGAGCTGAAGCTGCGCGTCTACGCGAGCAGGCTGATCGGCTTGCAGCACGATGCCTGTGCGAACGACCTTTTTGAATCCATTCGCACTCACTTCTACGTTGTAATTCCCGATTGGCAAAAACTCGAGGTGGTACTCGCCTTGCGCACCGGTTTGCACCGTACGCGTAAATCCGGTTCCCGTATTGGTAACCGTCACTTGAGCGGATGGAACAGCCGCGCCGCTCGAATCAGTGACCGTGCCGGTCATGTTGGTGGTTGTGACCTGTGCTATCGCCGCAGGCAGTAACACAATGGACAGACCGAAAAGAACAGCAAGGGCGATGAGCCCCGACTTGCGCACGCGCATCTTTCTATCCTCCAGCCCTCTTGAGGCTCTCTATCGTGTACCGCATTGCGATACTGCGTACCGCAATTGCAAATCGCCGAAGAAAAGCCCGGCTTTCGCCGGGCAGTGGATGTGCTTAGACCCCGATTACCTGACCCTGGTGGTCCCCTTGATACCTGCCATGCGTCGGCTCCGGTCGCATCCCTAGTTCGTGTGACAGTGCCTTTGCGATGGTCATGATCGATTCGGCAACCGCTGGAACTTTTTCGTGACTCAACCGAAAAATCGGTCCGGAAACGCTAATTGCCGCAATTGGATAATCGCCGACGCTCCACACTGGCGCACCCACGCAGAGCACGCCTTCTTCGTGCTCTTCGTCGTCGATCGCGTAGCCCAAACTCCGAACCTTCGCCAGATCAGCACGAAGATCGAGCATGGTCGTGATGGTCTTGCGCGTGAGCTGGTCGAGTCCATGCTTGCGGACTGCCTCTTCGACTTGCGCCTCCGGCAAGTAGGCCATGATGGCCTTGCCTACAGCCGTGCAGTATGCGGGATTGCGACGACCTACGCTCGACGTAAGCCGGACGCTGCGCGACGGCTCGATCTTGTCCAGATAGACGACCTCGCCATCGTCATAGACGCAAAGGTGCCCCGTCTCGCCCGTCTCACGCACAGCGCGCCCGAGAAATGGACGCGTCCTTTCCCGCAGATCGAGTTGCCCGATCGCTTTCGTTCCTAACTCGAAAAGCTTCAAACCGAGCCGGTATTTTCCCGTATTGGAATTCTTCTCGATCAGCTTGTGGCGTTCGAGTACCATGATCAGCCGATGTGCAGTGCTTTTGTGCAGCTTGAGCAACTCGGAAATCTGCGCCAGCGTCAGGTCAGGCCCTTGATGCGACAGGGCTTCGAGCAATGCCAGCGCGCGGTCGAGCACCTGAATCTGGTATGGAGACTCCGCAGACCGTTTTGTCTTACTATGCGGCACGGCGGACCATTATATGAAATCTAAAGATTCAGTCAAGCTGAATTTTGCGGTAAGTTGATTGCGAGGACATGAATCAATCCAACAAGTTCACTCGTCGCGACTTTCTCAAGACCTCGGCTCTCGTAACTGCCACCGCATTCGCGGCACCTTTCGCGCTCACGGCTGATCAACAGCGTACCGAATCAAATTCCAAGCGCCTGATTAGCGGATGGGAGCATTCCCGGAGCTCGTTGAGTGGGCCGTGGGACGCTTGGCATGGCTCCTTCGCCAAGAGTAAAGAGCACTGGAGCCAGGTCGAGGTTCCACATTGCTTCAACGCTCATGACGCCGTCGATCCTGACGAGAACTACTACCGCGGGCAGGGTTGGTACCGTACCAATCTGAAACTCGCCAATCCGTTTCCGAATGGACGCACGCTTTTGCACTTCGAAGGCGCTGGCCAGAAATCGAAAGTATTCATCGATCTCGATCAAGTCGGGGGCGAGCACGTTGGGGGCTACGACGAGTGGACCGTCGATATCACCGAAGCTGCAGCCAAAGAGGCAAATCAGCAGGGCAAGAGTGGAGTTCCAGTCGCGATCGTGTGCGACAACTCGCGCGATTTAGAGATGCTGCCTTCAGATTTCAGTGATTTCAATCTTTATGGCGGCGTGTATCGCTATCTGAATCTCGTCTATGTGCCCGCCGTTGCCATTGAGCGCATTCACCTCACGCCTATTGTGAATCGCGGCGGTTCGGCTGACGTCACGATTAGTGGACGGCTTTACAACCCGACTTCCTCTTCCGATTCATTGAATCTCGCTGTTCGAGTCTTCGATTCGGAGGAGAAAACGATTCACACTTCCGAACAAAAGCTAGCGGCCTGGAGTGATGAACGTGAACTTGTAAAGTTCACTATCCCGAAGCCCCAGTTATGGTCGCCTTCAAGTCCATCGCTGTATCGGTGCGAAGCGACCGTGACCGGACCGCAAGGCGCGATGACAGCCAGTGAACGCTTTGGCGTGCGACATTTCGAGTTCGTCACGCACGGTCCATTCAAACTCAATGGAGAGCGCCTGCTGATCCGCGGAACGCAACGACACGAAGATCATGCCGGCCTGGGTGCGGCGATGACGGAAGACCTGATCCGCAAAGAGATGCAGATGATCAAGGATATCGGCGCGAATTTCATTCGGCTGGCGCACTACCAGCAGTCGCGCATCGTCCTCGATCTCTGCGACGAACTCGGCATCATGGTTTGGGAAGAAATACCCTGGTGCCGAAGTGGAATCGGCAACGATGCTTGGCAGCAGCAGGCCCATCGCATGCTGCGCAACATGATCGATCAGCATTACAACCATCCCGCTGTGATCCTCTGGGGACTAGGGAATGAAGACGATTGGCCCGGAGAATTTCCGTCGGAAGATCATCAGGCCATCCGGGCTTTCATGTCGCAGCTCAATGATGAAGCGCACAAGCTCGATCCCACACGCCTGACCAGCATCCGTCGCTGCGACTTTGCCAAAGACATTCCAGATGTGTATTCGCCGTCGATCTGGGCCGGCTGGTATCGCGGACGCTACACCGAATACAAAAGCTCGGTCGAAGAAGAGATGCAGAAAGTAAATCACTTCATTCACATGGAGTGGGGAGGCGACAGCCACGCGCGCCGTCACTCCGAAGATCCCGATAAGGTTATCGCGCAGATCGCCACCGGCAAAGGAACCGACGAGCGCGGTCTCGACTTCCTGCGCACTGGCGGAATTGCGCGTGCGTCCCGAGATGGAGACTGGTCCGAGACGTACATCTGCAGTCTCTTCGACTGGTATTTGAAAGAACAGGAGACGATGCCGCTGCTTACCGGTTCGGCGCAGTGGATCTTCAAAGACTTCTCCACGCCCGAACGTCCGGAGAACCCAATTCCCAAAGTGAACCAGAAAGGATTAATTGAGCGGGACTTCACACCGAAAGAGGGCTACTACGTGTTCCAGTCGTACTGGGCCGAAAAGCCGATGGTGCACATCTACGGCCACAGCTGGCCGATCCGCTGGGGCGATCCGGATGAGCAGAAACTCGTGAAGGTTTATTCCAATTGCGAAACAGTCGAGCTGTTCGTCAATGGGCGGTCGCAAGGAGTAAAGAAGCGCGATAGCCAGGATTTTCCTGCGGCCGGTCTGCGCTGGATGGTCAAGCTTGCGCCGGAGAATCACGTGCGCGCGGTTGCGCATAAAGGCAATCGGAGCGTCGAAGATGAAATCCACTTCCAATATCAGACGCAAAGGTGGGGAAAACCCGCTAAACTGCGCCTTCGCGAGTTCAGCAGAAATGGCGATCTCGTAACAGTCGAAACACAGTTGTTCGACGCCACTGGCGTGCTCTGCCTCGATGCGCGCAACCAAATCCGTTTTGGGATTTCGGGAGACGGCGCCCTGATCGACGACCTCGGCACCGATACAGCCTCGCGCGTAGTTGAGCTCTACAACGGTCGCGCAATGATCTCGATTAAACGCAACGGCGGGAAGTCAGAGGTGAGCGTCTCGGCGAAGGACATTCCAACCGCGTTGCTGGAAATTGCTTAGAACCAGGAGGCGAACACGAAGGTCACGAATGGTAAACACAGGAGGTCACGAAGCCTTTCTCCATGACCTTGTAGTTGCCTTCATGACCTTCGTGTTCGCTCTTGGGTGTTCTGGCTACTTCTTCCGTAACTGCTCATTCATGATGATGAACGCGCCAATCCCATGCAAATCGTTGGTGTGCCGCGCGCGATTGAGGTAGAACTCCAGATCGCCGACGTTCGTTCCTTCGCAGATGTTCGGCATAGAAATGGTGCCGTCGGGATTTCGCGCGATGCTCGCGAGCACGCCACGATAGCCCTTGTCAGCGACCTTCTGATATTCCTTGCCGATATACCCGCGCTCCACTGCACGCGAAAGCATATACGTGTACATCGCCGAGCTCGAGGTCTCGAGCCAGTTGTCGGCAAGGTCGCCGCGATCGACGACTTCGAACCACAATCCCGATTGCGGATCCTGGAATCGCTGGTACGCCTTCGCGAGCTGTTTAACTAATCCGATCAGCTCCGGACGTCGTGGATGGTTCTTCGGCAGAATCTCCAGCACATCGACGAGCGCCATGCCGTACCAGCCGATTGCGCGACACCAGAATTGCGATGAATGATGAGTGACGGGATCCGCCCATGGTTGCTGTCCGCTTTCGTCATAAGCGTGATAGAGCAATCCCGTTTTGGGATCGTTCACGTGCTTCTGATAAAGATCGAACTGCTTGGTGGCTTCGTCGTTGGCGTATTGGCTATCGTTGAAGGTCTCGCCATATCGCACCAGCAGCGGCATCGACATATAAATCCCGTCGAGCCACGTCTGCCAGGCTCGGGAAGGATTGTCCGCGTGCCAAAACGCGCCCTCATGCGTGCGCGGATAGGTATTCAGGCGCTCGCGAATCTGTGTAGCCGCCGTGTGGTAGCGTTCGTCTTTGGTTTCGCGAAAGAGCGCGATTAGCAGGTTGCCCGAGAGCATCGAATCGAGGCTGTCGAGCTTGGGCTTCAGATGGCCATCGCTATCGAGATGCGAATCGACCCATCCCTTAATGAAGTTGAGATATGCGGGATTATTCGTGCGCTTATAGACCAGGTACTCGCCCCAGAGGAATAGTCCACGCGGATATGCCCATGACCCAAAATCCGCAGGCGAATTGAACTGTCGCATTACGGTTTCAATTGCCGTTTGCGAATAATCGAAATTGGCCGGAGCCGGCAAGCGTGAGAAGTCCACCGGATTCCGAACTTGCGGAGCATAGTCCTTCGAGAAATTGTTGCGCGAGTTGGTGACATCGAACGAGCCGTCCTGATGCGCAACTACCTTGATGTAATTGCCGTCGGCATCGCCGGTATTCGCGATCAGGTTGTCGCGGCTGTTGTGCGCTTTGTCCGAATCGGCTGCGTAATGAAGCTGCCAAAGATCTTCGAGGCCAGAAGAATCGTGCACAGTCTGCCACGCATCAGGACTGCCCCCCTTGTGCGCGCCATTGTTCATGATCGCGACCCGTGGATGTAACGCGCGGAGCAGGGCTCTGGTGTTCGACTGATCCCAGCCGTGATGGCTTACCAGATAAAGATCGACCTTGCCTACCTTGCTATTTGGGCAAACCAGCTCGATTTCCTTCTCCTTTGTCAGATCGCCGAGATCGATGAAGCGGAATTTGCCATAGGTGATCAGCACTCCGAGTGAAGCCGAGTTCTCGGTCGGATCATCTGCCGGCGCCGGCTCGGTGCCGCAAACATCGTTCGGCTGACCTGCGCCGGGAAGCGGACTGGAAATCTCTCTTCGTCCAGCTGTGAGGACTTCGACATTCAGCCCCGAGATAGGAATGTGATCCCCGGGCTTTACCGTAAGCCGCTTCGCGCCAGTCTTCGCAATCGCAGCTTCGTAGTTGGCGAAATCTTTCTTAACGTTATCTGCCTCTTCGAGATTCTCGCCGTGATCGACGAAGGTTCCGATCTTCACCTTTTCGACAAGCTGGGGAACGCCGCCTACGTGGTCAGCGTGGTAGTGCGTGATCAACACGTAATCGAGCTGCTGCACGCCCGCAAGTTTCATCGCTGCCATGATGCGGTCGGCATCGCGTCCGTTGAACCCTGCCCAGCCTGTATCGACAAGCATCGACTGTCCACTGGGGCTCACCAGCAGTGTCGACTGGCCTCCCTCGACATCTATGGAATAGATCTGCAGTGCCGATTGGGCTTGAGCAGCCGCAAAGGCGGTGCTTACGACTAGAAGAAAGAGAAGGAAGAAAGATTGTCTGTAGATTCTCGATCGCATGGTTGTCTTCATCGCAACTAGATAGTCTCCGGCTACACACCAAAAGTGCGATTCCGCTCGAAATTGTGGGGCTTGACGCAGAGGATCGCGACGACAGTTACTCCGCCGTCTTCACCTTCACCACGAAGTACAACAGTGTGCCTTCGACATCCTTCATCCAGTGCGGCACACCTGCAGGAATTACCATTGCGTCACCGGCTGAGAGACGCCGGCTCTGTCCGCCCTCGATCGAGTCGCCTCGCGGCTCTTCCGGGTTCGTGGCCTTCTCGCCGATCACTTTGCCGCCGGTCACGATATTCGTGCTGCCCTGTACGATATAGAAGACATCGGTGTAGCTGCGGTGGATCTCGACGTTTCCCGATTCGGTACGGTGTGCGGTCATTACCTTGTAATTCTGTTCGGTGAGCAACGTGGCGCCTTTGGCGAACGATGCCGCGAGATCATCTTTGGAGTAGTACTTCACCGAGTCAGCGGAGTTGGAGTTCGCCTGCGCGGTGCCGGACGGGGCTGAGGTCTGCGTCATGGCCATGGTGCTGAGGAACACTATCAGCAGCATGCCTGTTTTGGGAATAAGATTCTGCATTCGTTTCGACTCCCGAAATTTTCACTCTCCGAAATTGCGGAGCAGAGTGCGCAACGAGTGTACGGAATCACGGCAATAAAATCTTCAGTCGATTTGAGAGTTTCGTAATGCGAGACACGCAATGACCGCGGCGACGGAAACGCGAGTGCCTTATGTTGAGCTGCAGAGCACGCTGGCCGGGGTCTTGCGCGAGCTGGGCTTCTCGGAAGACCGCGCTCGACTCTCAGCTCGGTTATTCGCGGATGCCAGTCGCGACGGAGTAGCTTCGCATGGCTTAAATCGTTTTCCCCGGTTCGTCCGCAGCATTCGCAGCGGGCTAGTCGATCCGCACGCGACGCCCATACTGGTTTCCCGTTTTGGAGCCCTCGAACGCTGGAATGGGCGACGCGGGCCTGGCAATCTCAACGCCTACGCAGCCATGCAGCGAGCCATCGAACTTGGTCACGAACATGGAGTCGGCTGTGTAGGTCTGGGCAATACGAACCACTGGATGCGCGGCGGCAACTACGGCTGGCAGGCAGCAGACGCCGGCCTGATCGGTATCTGCTGGACGAACACGATGCCGAACCTGCCGCCATGGGGATCGAGCGATCCGCGGCTGGGCAATAATCCAATCATCATCGCCGTCCCACGCAAGGGCGGGCATGTCGTTCTCGATATGGCGATGTCGCAGTTTTCCTACGGAGCCATCGAATCGTATCGCCTGAAAAAGCAATTGCTGCCAGTTCCGGGAGGATTCACCGTTGATGGCGAACTGACCAGCGATCCCGCGGAAATCGAGCGCTCGCAGCGCGCGCTGCCGGTCGGCTACTGGAAAGGATCAGGAATGGCGCTGATGCTCGACATGATTGCCGCCATGTTGGCGGGTGGTAGTGCTACACATCAGATTCCCGCAGATTCAGAACGGGAAACGGCGCTCTCGCAGGTGTTCATCACAATTGATCCTTTCAAAGTCGGCGGAGCGCAGGATATCGCGGACAAGATCATCGACGATCTGCACGAGGCAACCGCTGCGGGAGACGCGCCGGTGCGCTATCCAGGAGAGCAGGTGCTGAAGATTCGTCGCGAGAACATGGAACGCGGGATTCCGGTGAATGCGGCGATTTGGGAAGAAGTAAGAGGTTACAAACAGAACCGCCGGCGGTAGCCGGTGGGCCGGAGATGGCCGAATGGCCAGCTCCGGGTCCCACGATCCATGCCGGCAATGTCGAAATGCGCAGCCGCGAAAGACGCGACCGGAGCTTATCGATCCTGCACCTTCCCGTGATCGCCACCCTGGAAGCTTGAAGCGGCGTGCGAGTTTCCGTTTCCACTTGAACCTCTGCTGGGCGTAGGACGCGATTGAGGCTGTGACGCCCGTTGTACCGGCGCAGGACGTGAATTTCCGCGATCCGCCTGCACAGGACGTTGCACCTGCTGCTGCGTGGGAGCGCTCTGCGATGAATACGACGGCTGTCGCATCTGCCGCTGCGGCATTGGATAATCGCGCTGGTTGTTTGCCTGCGGCTGCTGCATTACCGGCTGTGGACGATTCGTGACTCCCTCACGCGGTCTGGGCACATCGCGCTCGGGCTGCTGCGGCGAAGCTGCTGACGGTTGATAAGCAGGCTGCAGACGTTCCATTCCGGAACTCATGCCATTGCCCTGTCCATTGTTCGCAGGCTGAGCCGGCGGACGCGGCACCTGGCGATTTCCCAGGTTTCCGTCCTGTCCACCACGATTCCAGGCAGGGCTTTGCGCCGGCTGGCCGCCGCTGTTGGAATTACCGTTGTTGGCGTTCTGTCCCTGCCGGTTGTTCCAATTCGGGCCATTGCCGTTGCCTCGGCCTGCATTGCCGCGATCGTCGCTCGTCTGGGAACCTTGGCCTGGGTTGGGCTGGTTATTACTCGCAGAGCTTGGATGCGAGTTGTCGTTGTTGGATGAACTAGACGGACTCGATGAACTTGATGGACGCGGATAGTTGGGCGAACCCGAAGCGCCTTCATGTGGAACGCCGGCCCAATCAGGGCGGCCTCGGCGGCCGTTGTTGCCATTGTCGTTGCCGTTCTGGGCGTTCTGATTCTGTCCGCTATTGCCGTTCTGCTGGCCAGAGTTTCCTGGCTGGCTGTTGCCCGCGGAACTCGACTGCGAACTATCGTTGTTTGACGAGTTCGGTCCGTGATAACCCGAAGCACCTTCATGCGGTACGCCGGCCCAATCCGGCCGACCTCGGCGGCCGTTGTTGCCGTTGTCGTTGCCGTTTCCATTGCCGTTATGTGCGTTCTGGTTCTGATCGCCATTGCCATTCTGCTGGCCGGAGTTTCCAGGCTGATTGTTGCCTGCGGAGCTCGGCTGCGAATGATCCCCATCCGACGAACGCGGCGGACGAGGATAACGCGGCGAGCCCGAAGAACCTTCGTGCGGAACGCCCGCCCAGTCTGGACGGCCTCTTCGACCATTGTCGTCGTTGTCGCCGTTGTTCCCGTTATGGGCATTCTGATTTTGCCCGTTCTGATCATGGCCATTGTTGGCGTTCTGCTGCCCATGATCATCATCGTGACCACGGCCAGGATGCGGGAAGTCACGTCCGCGATCGGCTACCGGATCGCGCCGGCCATCATCGTTTCCATTGCGGCCATGGTCAGCATCGTTGCCATGTCCGTAGCCGTGATTCGAAGCATCACTGTCTCCGTGCTGCGGATTCGGCATCTGGCCGTCGGCGCGATGATCGTCGTTGTTCCATGGACGTCCATTGTCGCCGCGGCGAGGCTCAAATGGCTCGCGCCTCGGAGGCGGCGTCATTTTCACGACTACCGGACGTTGATTGATGCGCTCCGGAATTCGTGCGCGCTCTCCGGCATGTACGCCGAGAACGCTTTCGTGCGAAGGAGCGCATGCGGGGCCAGCAGTGACCCAACCATCATGGTGATTGCGCCAATCGTCGTTGTGACCGATGAATACAGTGTGATTCACCGGGCGCGAATTCACGATTACTTCGTTATTCACCACGGTCGTGCCATATGACTGGTTTACGTAGTGGATGCTCGTGATGTGAACGTTGCTGACGTTGTAATACGTGTTAGTCACGTAGGTGATGTTGGTGATCCGCGTATTGCTAACGTTCACGGTTTCAAAATATCCGCGGCTCACGTGATAAGACGGAATGTATGGCTCGCCGTAGCCCAGAGGGAACCATCCGATTCCGGCTCCGCTGCTGCCTACCCACGCGACGAGGGCGGGTGCGTAAACAGGACGGACATACGCGGGTCCGGGCGCCCAGGCCCATGCTACGCCGACGTGAACCCATCTCCCATAATGGAACGGAGCGAATCCCCATGGCGCGTCGTCTACCCAAGTCCAGCCCCAAGGAGCGATCCACACCCAATGACCGACGCTATATGGCGCCCAATCCGCGGCAACAACTGGAACCCAGACGCGTCCGTAGGTTGGATATTCGCGCCATGTGCCGTAGCCGTCTAGATCTTCATAACCAACGACATCCGGCGAAACGTAGCGAGCGGAAACAATGTTTGTCTCGCGACTGGCGCGCACTTGGCACCACTGATCAAATCCATCTTGGTGAGGCGCTCCGTACATCGCGTGCATCAGCGACATGCCGTCGCTGAAGCGAACCTGCTTGTGGGAATCAATCTTCACCGCCTCTCCATTGCCTGTGGCGATGCCTTTGCCGTTCCAGACGGTCACGAGGGTTGTGTCAGATTGGGAATCGACGTCAAAGCGGTACGCTCCCGGCTTCGTCAGCGTGAACGCCATGTTGGGCGTATCGACTTCGTAGATTTCGCCGTTGTACAAACGCGTAACATCGAGGTTCAGCGTGCCCTGATCGAGCTCGAGCTGCACTGCGTTGTCGGAGAGATTCGTCAGCGTGAGGCTGGTCTCGCTGTTCATGCGCATGGCGGCGTCGCCAAGGCGCAGTTCCGCGCGCGAGTCCTTGTCGGTCCAGAGACGATCCGCGGTAGTCATGGGGCGGTTGACCGTTGCTTCCGCCCAGTCGTTTACCCCGCCGGGCTGCATCGAGACCTGTCCGCTGATGTATTTCAAGCGCGCAACGCGCGACGGCGGATCAGCTTCGGCAAACAAGGCTGCGGTGGATGACGCTACGAACAGCGCCACAAAAGCTGCAAAGACGAATTGCCGGAGTTGCTTCATAATCTCCAGCTCCTCTCCAAGACCCGTCTTCTACCAATTTGGGACGTGGTCTTTTGGCCTGCACTTCTGAAAACCCAGAGACTCACGCACTGTTCTGGGAATTTTGGGTATCTGGCTGGGTTACTTCCGTTATCCAGCGAAGACGCCTTTTTGCGACTTCAGCCGAAGACGATCAGCCGGAGCTTTGTTGGGGGAGGGCCTTTTTGCTCGGTAAAGCTTTACAAACGAAAGAAATCTCGGGGGGATAGGGACATAGTGGCTGGGATTGCGCACGGCGGCAAATTACCGAAGCTATGGGAGTGCATTGGCCGTCTGGACGGAACCGCCGCCGGTAGGCGTCGGTTCGGTCGGCATGTACACTGAGCATCGTCTCGTCACGATGTCCACTCACCCACTCAACAGCATTTCCGACATGATGGAGCAGTACGCCGCCGATGCGGTGCGGCTCGCGCCTGAGTTCGGCGTCATGCTCGACTATTCGGAATCCAGCCTTGAGGTTCTTGAAAGCATTCTGAATCAGCTCGCGGGTAACTTGCCGAGTTCCGAAACGGAACCTCGCTCGGAAGAGTCGATGCAGAAGGAATTTGATTCGATCTCACGGATTTGGGGTGGATATTTCGGCGAAACTATTCGCCGGCTCTGGGGCGGGGAATGGGGAGTTGAGACTTATCCTGGAACCATCGCGCCTGTCATCTCAGTCGACATCGGCGGGGCTAAGCTTTTTCCCGTTATGAAAATCTATCGTCGGCTCACAAAAGGCGAGGATGAGAACGTGTGGCGCTTCTATCAGATGGTGCGCGGAAGGGTTTCGGAGGGAAGAAAGCAGTAAGGCGGTGATAGGCAGCAAGCAACCGGCAGTAGGCAAGAAGCAATAGTTCTTGGATTCTGTCATCCTGAGGCCTGTTTGGCCGAAGGATCTCCGGCAACTGCTGAGAAGTCAATTGCTGCCGGAGAGGCTCTTCCACCAGGAACCTGGGCCATGGCCGAGGAGCCGAGAAAGTGCAAATTCCATCGTAAGCATCGCGGGAGATCCTTCGGCCAAAACCCGGTCTCAGGATGACAGCTCAACGAGACCCTGATATGTAGCCTTGTTCTGCCCCTGCCTACCGGCTCGCTTCCCTCTTCCGAATCTCTGAGATGGTTTGATCGGCCTGCTGTTTCATTCCCGCCTGTAAGTAGGAACGTGCGAGTCCGCGCAATGGCTCAATTTCGTTCGGATGGATCTCTGCGGCCTTTTTGTAAAACAAAATCGCGTTCTTCGGCTCGTTGTGCTTCTCGTAAATGCTCGCCAGCGCGATCTGCGCGTCATACAGATTCGGATCCATCTGAATCGCTTGCCGGTAACGACCGATTGCATCTCTGTCCTGATTAAGCTGTTGCAGTGCGCGCCCAAGCAGCACCTGACCGTAGGCATTTTGCGGCTGCAGAGAAAGCGATTTGGTGAGCAGATCGCGTGCGCCAATCGCGTCCTTCTCTTTCAGCTCAATCGACGCAAGCACATTGGCAGCAATGTCATTGCGAGGATCCCGGTCCAGCAACTGGCGCATGTATTTGCTCGCTTCGGCGTCTTTGCCCTGGTAATAGAGAGCGGTTCCCAGGACCGTCAACACGTCGTCCCGATTCGGGAGATGACGCAAAGCAAGCCGCGCTTCCTTCTCCGCCTGAACGAACTGCGAAGCTCCGAGCGCCTCCTCAGCGTTGGCGAGATGGACGAGCGGTTCCCCATGTCTCTGCGCCGCGAGGGCGAACGGCACCATCGCAGCAAACGGCACGATAAGACAGATCGCACGAAGCGGACGCTGTGCACTCGCGCCAGCGCGTCGCGTGAGACTGAGCAAAAGTCCCATGATCAGGCCGCAGACCAGGCCGCCAACATGCGAGGCATTATCGATTCGCGGAAGAATACCGATGAGCAGCGTGAGCACAGCTCCCTGCACCAGGCTGCGCATCGTCGATCGCAGTACTTCCTTTGGCAGCGGCAGGTGGGCAAACTTCAGGACGCTGACTTCTGCTCCGAGGATTCCCATAATCGCGCCCGACGCGCCTGCGCCCACAACCACCGGATTCCAAAAGACACTGGTGATCGATCCGGCGATCGCGCAGACCAGATAAACGCCGATATACAACCACGTTCCCAGAATGGCCTCCGCTAACGTGCCCAGCACCCAGAGCGCCCACATGTTCATGATGATGTGCGCCGCTCCGATGTGGACGAATGCCGAGGTGATGACTCGCCACCATTGGTTCTGAAGCAGAACCTTGTCGCCCGAATCGCCGCCCCAGCGAATGAGTTGCTCAACCGTAGGTCCAGAAACAGGCACGTGGTGGAACACCATGGCGATGAACACGGCGACGTTGATGCCGATCAGAACCGTGGTCGCAGGAAATCGTCGAACGTAGTCAGAGACATTTGGCCGCCGCCGTTGAGGCGGGGCTTGAGCGCTAACCAACCGGCACTCCGGGCAGAAGTATTCCCCGGTTTCAGCGGTTTGAAGTTGGGCGCCACAGTTGGGGCAGTTGGGCAAGGTTACGAGTCCTTGAGGCAATAACGTTACAAGGAGCAATCAGCAATCAGCACTCAGCTAAACCCACAATCGTAAAGGATGAGGCAGCTAGCGATACCTTGCGAACTACAACCGCTGCGAGCTGCCGGCCAGAATTAAATGACTTCCCCAGCAACTGCTGGTCCTGATGATCGCTGCTGAGTGCTGAGTGCCGCCTCTTCCCCCGCATCATAGACGATGCACTCGCCAACTCCAGCCTGACCTCTTAGAATCGACTCATCTCAAGCCCGAGGAGATTCCGTGCCCCAGACTGAAGCTCTCGAAGTGCCTGCCACTGTTACGCAATCCGATGTGAAGCCTGTTCACCGCGCGATCTTGAGTGTGACTGACAAAAGTGGGATCGCGGAGTTCGCGCGCGGCCTGGAAAAACTCGGAGTGGAACTGGTTTCAACCGGAGGCACGGCTAAATTACTGCGCGACTCAGGCGTTCGCGTGAAAGACATCTCCGAACTCACGGGTTTTCCCGAGATGCTTGACGGACGCGTCAAGACGCTTCATCCAAAAGTCCACGGCGGCATTCTGCACATTCGGGAGAATCAGGCTCACCGGCAGGCAGTCACGGACCATGACATTCCGGCCATCGATATGGTCGTGGTGAACCTCTACGCGTTTGAGAAGACGGCGGCAAAGGCTGGAGTCACGTTCGAGGAGATTATCGAGAACATCGATATCGGCGGGCCGTCGATGCTGCGCTCCGCGGCAAAGAATTTTCAGGATGTCGCCGTCGTGACTTCGCCATCGGACTATTCCGAGATTCTGGAAGAACTCCGCAGATCAGGCGGCCTTTCACTCGAAACAAAATGGAATCTGGCGAAGAAGGCTTTTGCTACGACCGCGTCTTACGATTCAGCAATCAGCTCGGCTCTGGATAGAATTTCAGCTCCCGGAGAACTACCCCAACGTGGCGAGAAGTTCCCCTCCCGCCTGCGGATCTCATTCTCGAAATTGGCTGATCTTCGCTATGGCGAGAACCCGCACCAGAAGGCTGCGGTCTATTCCGACGGCTCTGGCCTCGGCATTGCCAATGCGCGTCAGCTCCAGGGCAAAGAGCTCTCGTACAACAATCTCGTCGATCTCGACGCTGCCTGGGAGCTTTGCCGAGAATTCGACGAGCCGATGTGCGCGATCATCAAGCACACGAATCCGTGTGGAGCGGCAAGCGGTCGCGACATTCTCACAGCCTATAGGCGCGCGCTCGAAGCTGACCCTGTTTCCGCTTTCGGTGGAGTCATTGGGATCAATCGCGAAATCGATGAAGCTGCCGCTGAGGAGATTGCAAGGCTGTTTGTCGAAGCCATTGCAGCGCCGGGATACTCGGCTGGAGCTCTCTCGCGATTCTCGGCGAAAAAGAATCTTCGCCTGCTTAAAGTCCTTCCTGCCGAGCAGACCATCGTTCTCAAGCAAGTCTCGGGCGGCTCACTTCTGCAGGATGCCGACGTTCACCAGCTCTCCCGCTCTGACCTGAAGGTCGTGAGCAAACGATCTCCCACCGAAGAAGAGCTTTCTGCTCTCCTCTTCGCCTGGAAGATCTGCAAGCACGTCAAATCGAACGCGATCGTCTATGCCCGAAATGGACAGACGATCAGTGTGGGCGCCGGACAGATGAGCCGGGTGGATTCGTGCAAGTTCGGCGCTGCCAAGGCCGTTCTGCCGCTGAAAGGGACGGTTACCGCCTCGGACGCTTTCTTCCCCTTCCCTGACGGTGTCGAGGAGATCGCCCGCGCCGGAGCAACGGCCGTAATCCAACCCGGAGGCTCTGTCAGGGACGGAGAGGTGATTGAAGCCGCCGACCGACTGGGACTGGCGATGGTATTCACTGGGGTACGGCACTTCCGTCACTAAAGCTTGCGTCTTAAAAGCCTGCTCAGGCGTACAATTTAGGAAGGGTAAGTCCGTCCATTACATGGGCGTCGTGAGCCTGCAGCTCTGCATCGAAATAGTCAAGCTGCGGACTCGCAAGTCGCGCATCCAATACTTCGGGAGTTGAAGCTTCTCTTCTTAATCGATCCACATGACCAGTTTCGGTGTACGTCTGTCTTCTCTTGTTGTTCTAAGCTCTTTATTCGGCTTCGCTCAAGCTCCCACGAATCAGAATCCCGGAGTCACGCCGCCGGCCAAAGCGCCTGCGGCCCAAGCTCCGCAGAGCGCGCCGGCGAATCAGAATCAGGCGCCGGACACGGTTGCGCCTCCGGCAAAAAAAGGACAGCAGCCTCAGCCTTCGGCGACAAAGCCCGCCACGGACAGCACTCCACCCGCAGAGCGCGATCGCGCGCAGGCCTACTATCACTACGCCCTCGCGCACATGTATGAGGAGATGGTTTCCGTCTACGGCCACTCGGAGTACGCAAGCAAGGCGATCGACGAATACAAGCTTGCGCTGCAAAACGATCCTGGATCGGAAGAGCTGAATGCCGGTCTCGCCGAGCTCTATTTCAAAACTGGACACATTCGCGACGCAGTCACCGAATCGCAGGAGATCATCAAGCGGGATCCCAATAACCTCGATGCTCGCAAACTCCTCGGACGAATCTACCTGCGTTCACTCGGCGATATTCAAGGCGGAGCGCAGTCATCCGACATTTTGAAGCTGGCCATCGAGCAGTTCAGTCAGATCGCACGCCTGGAGCCCGACAACATCGACGATCATCTGCTCCTCGGCCGCCTTTACATCATCGACAAGGACTACCTGAAGGCCGAAGGCGAATTCAAAGCGGCGCGCAAGATTCAGCCCGATTCGGAAGAAGCCGTCATCAATCTTGCTTACCTCTACAACGAAGAGGGAGACAATAAGAAGGCGGTCGATATCCTGCAGTCGCTTCCCGATGCGGCTCGGAGCGGCAAACTGTACGCCGTCCTTGGCTACACCTACGAGCAGCAGAAGGACTACAAGCAGGCAATTGGCTCCTACAAGCGCGCGATTGATATCGACAAAGACAACCTCGACGCGCAGCGCGGGCTCGCAAGCAGCTTGCTGGGCGATAACCAGATTGACGCCGCACTGGAGCAGTACAAGCAGGTCGCCGATTCCGATCCCCAGGACGCGCAGGCCTATCTCAAGATGAGCGAAATCTATCGTCGGGAGGGCAAGTACACCGACGCGATGGCGACGCTCAAAAAGGCAGATTCGCTGGTGCAGGACTCGCTCGAGGTCCCGTACAACGAAGCGCTCATCGACGAAGCTCAGGGCAAATACGACGAGGCCATCCAGATCCTCTCGGATCTGATCGAGAAGAACCAGAAACCGGCTGCGACCTACAGCAGCAGCGAGCGCAACAATCGCTCGGTATTCCTTGAGCGCTTAGGTTCGATCTATCGCGAGACCGGACGCGATCAGCAGGCCATCGAAACGTTCCGCAAGATGCTTGAGCTCGGTGATGACAGCGCCAAGCGCGGCTACGGGCAGATTATCGACACCTATCGCGACCAGAAGCAGTTCAATCAGGCGGTTGCCACTGCTCAGGAAGCGGTCAAGGCGATGCCGAAAGAAACCGACATGCGTCTGGTGCTCGCGGGCCAGCTCGCCGATAACGGCAAGGCCGACGAAGGCATCGCGATGGCCAAAGACCAGCTCAAAGGCGGAGCCGATGATCGCGATGTCTACCTGGCGATTTCGCAGATTTATGCTCGCCTGCGCCGCTGGCCGGACGCAGAACAGGCGCTCGATAAAGCCAGTGCGCTCTCCAATAAACCCGAAGACAAAAAGGCCGATAACTTCCTCCGCGGCTCGTACCTGGAGCGCCAGAAGAAATACGAGCCGGCGGAAGAGATGTTCCGCAAGGTTTTGGCCAACGATCCTCGTGACGCCGGAGCTCTGAATTACCTCGGCTACATGCTCGCCGATCGCGGCGTGCGCCTCGAAGAGGCGCTCCAGCTCATCAAGCGTGCTGTGCAGGAAGAGCCGCAGAACTACGCCTATCTCGACTCGCTCGGCTGGGCCTACTTCAAGCTCGGCAACTACGAGCTCGCGGAAGAGAACCTGCGTAAGGCTATGGACCGCAACAGCACCGATCCCACGGTCCACGATCACATGGGCGAGGTCTATGCCAAGACGGGACGCCTGAAGCTCGCGGCCGCCCAGTGGGAGCGTGCGCTCGAAGAATGGAATCGCTCGCTTCCGGCGGATGTCGAGACCAACGACGTAGCTCGCGTTCAGAAACAGCTTGAAAGCACTAAGGTCAGGCTGGCCAAGCAGCAGGGCGAAAAAGAGTAGTCTCAGGCGAATCAGGGGCTGCCAGCCAGTCGAGGGTTTCTGCTTCGACTGGTTACTGCTAATTTCCTTGATCCGACAGCCCTTCCGACTCCGAGTCCCACTCCGGCACATTGTTCCATTTTGGGAAAATAAATCCCTGGTGTTTCCCTGTTCCGCTTTGCTGATTTTCGAGCAGAGTCACGCAACCCAATGTGAACGCGTAACTTAGGCGTGCTTTCCCTAAATTCCCTGTTGAGTTCCCTGCCCTGACAAAAATTTTGCGAGTTTTGGGCAGAATCGGCGGATTTTTCCGGCGCCGAAAATTTCTCGCCTGCAATTATCGCTGTTCTTCTGACTTGCCCGGGGTTTCCACTCGCTAGGTGGCGGCCGCGAACTGCTCTTTCCAATTTTGGAATGGCTCGCGCGTGGATTTGCGAAAGCTGTCGATTAACTCGCGAACCTTCTTCCGACGCGAAATAAGCTGCTCGATCAGGCGCTCCATTTCGGTGAGACTTGAGCCGTACCACTCCGGCGGCACTGATTCAGCAAGCTCCCAGAGAACTCGAGGATCGAATTCCTCGAT
>DATEKE010000132.1:0-14813 GCA_035277605.1 Terriglobales bacterium
ATCGTTCTCACGTCAGCGGCCTTCTGCGCAATCGAGAGCGGCACGCGGGTGGCGTTCTTTAATGCGTCGGAAATCAGGCCCTCACCGAACGCAGGCGCGGCCGACTTGGCGTCTTTAAATGCCTTCATGACTTCCGCATAGGATGCCGCATCGAGATCGATGCTGGTTTTCAGCTGTTCGCGCAAATAACTCAGGCGCGTGAGAGCATCGCTCAGCTCGCGCTCGTATTGCTGATACGCTTTCTTCGCGCGCGACATTCCAGCGACCATGCTGGCCAGCGCAGCCGCCATTGCTCCAGCCGCTGCGGACGCGCTGCCTCCACCAGGAGTTGCAGTTGCACCTGCAAGTTGCTCGATGAATGGCTCAATCCCAGCGCGAATGCCGCCGACCGCCATCTTTCCACCTGTGACAGCGGCAAGCCGATTCTCAAGAATCAGCGATGAATCGAAGTTCTCAACCTGCAGGAACCATTCTGCAGCTTCTTCGAGTGCCTTCTTGGGAATGAGGCCGACGATCTCGCTGGATACCGGCATTACTCCGTATCTAGCCGCTTCGCGCTTTACGAACTCAAACACACGCGCGATCGGCGTTTGTTCATAATCTGTCAGGTTCATGGAAACCTGTGCCATGCCGCGGACCAGGACTCCCATCCCCTTGACGTACCGCAATCCACCAGAGGAGAACCGCACAGCCTTACCGATTTTCTTGGCAATCTCAACATCTTTGGTATTGAGATAAACGTTGTAAGCGATCAGCGGCTTACGAGCTCCAACCACAGTTGCGCCGGCCGTGGAATGCAGAGCAGCTTCGCCGAAATCCGGACGGCGCTCGACATTCGTCGCAACCTCTGTTCGCAGTCCTTCAAACTGCCCTCGGCGGATGTTCTCAAGATTCTGCCGCTCGGGCCTGGTTGCTGCGGCTTCGTACAGATAGACAGGGACTTTGTACCGCTTCCATATCTCCGCTCCGACGTGCCGCGCAATGGCGACGCAGTCTTCTAAAGAAACTCCCTCAATGGGAATAAACGGAACCACATCGGAAGCACCGATACGCGGATGCGCGCCCTGATGTTTGGTGAGATCAATCAGCTCAGCAGCTTTACCAACGCCTCGAATCGCAGCTTCGGCTATCGCATCGCGATCTCCAACCAGAGTGATCACGCAGCGGTTATGGTCGGAGTCCATCTCTTTGTCGAGCAGATAGACGCCGTCGATCTTCATCGCAGCGATAATCGTTTCCACTTTGGCTACATCGCGGCCTTCGGAAAAATTAGGAACGCATTCAACGAGTGACATAGAAGGAACAGGTTACAGGGAAGAATCGGAATTATGAAAGCTGATGGTTGATCCCGCAGTTAATCGGGAATCACTCTTTTCGGGAGAGGCGGAACAGGATCAAATCCATATACGAGGTTCCAATAATTCCAGGAGCGGGGATCAAAGACACCGGGAGGTGCATCGAGCAACGCAGCCCTACGGTCCGCTTCAGAAAAATATTTCTGTACAACGAGAATTTCCTCCAGTGTCGCATATGTCATCACATAAGCGAGAAATCGCAGACGTTGACCCAGGGCTTGCTCTGGAGGTTCGAACCACACCAGTCGCTTGGCCACGGCAAGAAGATCGTCCTCGTACTCGCACATGTCGACCAATTCCAATTCGGACTGAAATGGCGCGATGCGCTCAATTTCATTCGGACTAGAACGCTTCTTTGTTTACCACATACGGCATCTTCTTGATATCTCCACCGTAGTTTTGCTCCAGCACATCGATCAGACCCTGCACGCAGCGACCTGCCATTCCCAATTCAGGATCAGAAGACAATCGCGTCTGGGTAGCTCCGCTGGCAAAGTGGTGAAAGAGGCGGCAGCGATCTTCTATTTCTGGGTCGCGGAGCGGCGAATCGCCCCGCAGAGGTTCTTTTTCGAAGACGTCAAGCGCAGCGCCTGCGATCCAGTGTTGCTTCAGGGCTTTTGCCAGCGCGGCCTCATCGACCACCGGTCCACGGGATGTATTGATGAGATAGGCGCTTGGCCTCATCCTCCGCAGATTCGTTTCGTTAAATAAGTGGAAGGTCGGCGTCGGAGATTCCCCTTCGCGCAGGAGCGGAACATGGATGCTGACAAAATCTGCGTGACTGAGCGCCTCGTCAAAAGTCACGTACTTGATTGTTGTGCTGTGTTTCTGAATGCCGGACCGATGGCGCACGTCCATCACTTTCTGAATGGTTTTGACGTACTCGCGGTTCTCGTATGCCGGGTCGTAGCACAGGATGTTCATATCCATGCCGGTGCATTTCTTGATCATCGCCAGGCCGATTCGGCCCGTGCCGATGATGGCTACCGTTTTTCCAGTTACCTCATCGCCCAAAAACGGAAGAAACGGATGCCATGCGCCCCAGCGTTTCTCGCGAACGAGTTTTTCGCTGGGCCACAGCTTGCGCGCGACTGCACCCATCATGAAGAAGGCGAACTCGGCGGTGGCTTCGGTGAGAACGTCGGCCGTATGAGTAAACGGGATTTTGTAGCGATTCGCGTCGGCACGATTGATGTTGTCGAAGCCGACTGCAATTTGTGCGACAACCTTCAGCTTGCCCTTACCTGCTTCGAACAGTTCGGCATCAATCGTATCGCGCAGCGTGGTGATCAGGCCATCGATCCCGCTCCGGAGCTTTTCGAGAATCAGGGACTTCGGTGGCGGATCGGATTTCGGATAAACCTCGACCTCATACCCGTGCTCGCGAAGACGGTTCAGCGCCGGCTCTCCAATGTCACAGGTTGCGAATACTCGAAATTTCGCCATGGGAAAAGCAAAACACGACACGGATCACACGGATGCTACGGATCGCACGGATACGTGTAAGGACAATGTTGTCTGATCACTTCAGAATCTGATTCATCTTTGATCCGTGGAATCCGTAAAATCCGTGCGATCCGTGTCGTGTTTTAGGTTTTAACGTTCAAATGTGCTCAGATGTCCACTTATGTATGCGCTCAAGCGCCTTCTGAATGTTGTCGATCGAATTCGCAATGCTGAAACGGATAAAGCCTTCGCCGTAGCTGCCGAAAGAAGTGCCCGACAGGCACGCGACCCCAGCCTGTTCTAATAGCTCATCAGCCAGCTTCTTCGATTGCCATCCAGTCCCTTCTATACTCGGAAACACGTAGAAAGCGCCGTGCGGCATCTGGCAGCGAAAACCTTTGAGTCGATTCAATTCGCTGACCATGAGATCGCGCCTGCGGCGAAACTCCTCAACCATCTCCTTAACCGACGACTGATCGCCATGTAGCGCTTCAATCCCAGCCATCTGCGTAAAGCTTGCCGTGCATGAGTTGGAATTGGTCATCAGGCGTGCGACTTGGAGGGCGAGATCCTGGCGCATAACACCGTAGCCCATCCGCCAGCCAGTCATTGCATAGGTCTTAGAGAATCCATCTAGCAGGATGGTGCGCTCGCGAAACTCTGGAATCGACATCAGCGAGAAATGCTCGCCTTCGAAGATGAGCCGGCTGTAGATTTCGTCGGAGAGGATGATTACATCGCGATCGGCAATCGCGCGTGCAATTCTGCGAATTGTGGCTTCGTCGAGAACCCCGCCGGTTGGATTATGAGGAGAGTTCAGAATGATCAGCTTCGTTCGATCGGTAATTTTGCCGGCAAATTCATCGACATCGAAGCCGAATGCTTGCTCTTCACGCAGGCGGCTAGGCACCGCACGCGCGCCGAGGAACTCGATCATTGACTCATAAATGGGAAATCCCGGATTGGGATAAATCACCTCATCGCCCTCTTCGACCAGTGCCAACATGGTGAAGAAGATGATCGGCTTGCCGCCGGGAACCACCACCACCTCGTCGGGCGAAACATTGATACCGCGGCTTCGGCTGACATACTTTGCGATCTCCTGCCTCAAAGCAGGCAGGCCGGCGGATGGCCCGTAATGAGTCCATCCATTTTTCAGGGCGTGAACGCCGGCATCGATGATGTTGCCAGGAGTGTCGAAATCGGGCTCGCCAATTTCGAGGTGGATGATGTCTTTACCGGCGGATTCCAGCGCCCGGGCCCGTACCAGGACTTCAAAGGCTGTTTCGGTGCCCAGCCGCTGCATGCGGCGAGCGAGCTTCAGAGGACGAGTCGCTGGGATGGCCACCATAATCGAGCCGGAAGCAAACCGGTGATTATAGCCTCATAAGTATTTTGAAAAGGGGGCATCAAAGGGCAACGCCCCGGACAGCCAGAGGCCGCCGGGGCGCAGGGTTCGGAGGGCATCCGATAACGTCGTGATATGACTGCGAGCGAGCTATAAGCTTTCCCACGTAACCATGGGCAGATAGTAAATCTTTTGCACACCCTTTGGACGCAAATCGCTCTGCCCGTCATTACGGACGTAATTGCTTATACGGTGTTGCTAAACGATTGAAGGGCCTCGACTAACGCACGGCGAAATCGGCTCCACGGATACTGCTCTGCCGTGTTTCGTGCAGCAAAACGCATTGCGGAGACTTTGTCCCGGTGGCGGAATGCCCACTCGAGTTGTTCGCTGAGCGTGTCAAGATCGGCTGGGGCGATCACAAATCCATTTTGTCCCGACGAAATCAAGTCACAAGCGCCGCAGCTCTGCGTCACGAGCGCAGGTGTTCCGCATGCCATCGCTTCCAGTACTACATGTCCGAAGCCGTCGCTCAGCGATGGGAGGCAAAGTAAATCGGCTTGCTGGTATTCGACACGAAGCTGTTCGCGGTTCAATGCGCCAAGGAACGTTGCTTCTCGCGCATACTCATGGACAAAGCTGCGATTTTCACTGGAGACTCTCCCGGCGATCCTCAGTTCCGAATCGGGAAGCTTTAGACGTCTCCAAGCCTCCAGCAGGTAATGCAAGCCTTTTTGCCGCGAGATCTGACCGGCAAACATGACTCTGAATTTGTTCTTTGCCCTTTGTGCTGGACGAAAGAAATCCAGGTCAACGCCGTAGGGAATTACGCGGATGCGCTCTGGGTTGACTCCATTATCGATCAGGGTTTTGCGCGTGTATGCTGAGGCCACGATGCACAAATCCGCCAGGGATGGTTCTCGAGAATAGATTCCCAAAACCTTCTCGGGCCATGCAGGTTCATTGAACGCACCGTCGATCAGATCTGAACGCAACCAATCACTCGCAAGGGCTGCCCGGACCGAAACGGGATGAGGCTGGATTTGCATCAGGACCTTCGGAGAATCAACTGCGTTCCGGAAAGCGCTCGTCGCGACGTGTGAATACGCCAGGATCCCACAACCACTTTTCTGAGCTGCTTGACCGGCGCGGTCGCCCAAAAGATGCGAATAGCGCATCCACGCGGATAGATCGCGACAAGTCCTGAGCACATACAGCAAATTGCTTTCAACTTCGTGTGATGGCAACTCCGGAACAAAGCGGCGCTGCAGGCGTTTCTTTACGGCCGGAGGAATGAGCCTGCCAAATGCAATTCGATCGAGCGGCGCGTAGAAATCAGTGAAGAGCCGCTCCAGCAGACCGGTCTCGTGGAGAGCGATGGGAACCTGGTAGCCGTCGCGCGCACCTGCGCCTGCGACGATCCACCTCGTCGCTTTCGGCTTTACTTGATCAGGAACATCGAATACGGTGCGCGAAGCCGCCATGAGAACGCGGCATGATAACCGCTGGCGTGCTCACTGCCAATCATTTCTTCTCGATTGTCGTGTGCCACTTCTGGTTGGAGTCCTGGTCGACGATGATGACGAGCCGCCCGGATTCTCCCTCGCGTACCGATCCTTGTTTCTGACGAATTGTCTTTGCATCCGGCTGCTCGAAGCTGAGCGTGAGGTCGCCGTCTGACGTCGGTTTGATGTGGTACCAGTACGAAGCTCCGGGTGCGATCCGCCCTGTTCCAAACGCCGCGCCCGGATAGTCAAGTTCGACATTGCGCAGCGGCACTTTGCTGTTGTTTTGAATCGTGACGTTAATTCCGCCGGAATGGCAAGCCAGCCCCAGGACAATGCAGAAGCTGGCAACAAAGTAGAGAACTGCTTTTATCCGAAAATTACGCACGAGTCGGGTCCGGCATCTTCACGGGATCTTTGCGTTCGAGAATCCGGGCGCTGAGGACAACGCCATCACGATTGTCATGCAGCTTGAGTGAAAAGACGAGCACGTTCCAAATGTAACGCGGACTCTTCTTGGGCAGCGGCAGACCGCGAAAAGTCCGATCAATATAAGTTTCGCGTGTGTCCGCGACGGTGCGGATGATCTCCTGCCAATCTTCGCCCAACTCGGGAAATTCCGTGAAGAGGTTTTTGCCAAGGAACCACGATCGCCTTTTGTCGAGCAGCTTGGCCAAACTTTCGTTTACGTATTGCCAGTTGCCCTCACGATCCATGATTTCGAGCACTACATCGTCGCCCATCGCCATGTTGATGCGCGAGTAGTAGAAATCGCGGGCATCCACGACGACCGGCCTTCCGCGCCGCTTTGCCTCGAACGAGCGCAGCGCATTGAGCAGATCGTCGACGGAACTGTAACCCTTGAGCAGGTGCATGTCTTCCACACCACCGAACCGCCGCTCCAGTGTGGCCGAAAGAATAATGATTGGGACTTGAGGACGCTTCTCGCGCAGCGTGTTGGCAACTTCGGTGCCGAACTTGCCGGCGCCGAGATGGTAATCGAGAACAGCAATATCTGCTTCATGCAGACGCGCTTCGGCCTCTTCAATCGACGATGCCGTGACAGCTTCGTAGCCGTGTTTGCGCAGAATGGCAGAGCGAAGAAAGAGGTTGTCGATGTGATCGTCGAGCAGCAGCACTCGAATGGGCTGGCCTGCGGCTGACGGCTTCTTTTCTTCCATCGTGATAGAGGAATGCCCGGGCCCGTCCATTGCTGTCCTACTCACCTCAGGCGCTTGGATGCGAGCACGTCAGTACGAGTCTATTCGATGGCCGCTGCTTCTCGCGCACCTGTACCACGCGAGGAAGCCCGCAACGTTCGCGCGAGCTCCGGCAAACGGTTGAACACCGCTACTGCCCGCAGCCATTGCCGGTTTTCAATGGCGGGGTAGCCGCTGACGACTTTTCCGGCGGCTACGTCGTTCGGGATTCCACTCTGTGCCGTAGCAATTACTCCATCTCCAATCGAGCAGTGGCCGGCAACGCCGACTTGACCGGCAAGGATGACGTCATTCCCCACGTCCGTAGAACCGGCCAGCCCTACTTGCGCACAAAGCAACGTTCTCTGGCCCACCTGGGATCCGTGGCCAACCTGGACGAGGTTGTCGATCTTCGATCCGCGTCCAACGCGCGTTTCACCGATGCTGGCGCGATCAACACAGGCATTGGCTTGCACTTCGACGTCGTCCTCAATCACCGCAGGACCTGACTGAACAATCTTGTGCCATTCGCCTTTGCTGTCCTTGGCAAAACCGAAGCCATCAGCGCCGATCACTGCGCCATTCTGGAGGATGACGTTCTCTCCCAGAACACAGTTCTCGCGAACGACAGCATGCGCATGCGCGAAGAAGTTGTCTCCGATGCGAGCTCCCGCATAGATCACCACATGAGCGAGCAGCGTGCAGTTGTCTCCAATTTCGACTCCGTGCTCGACGACCACATACGGTCCGACCGAAGCGCCTTTTCCGATCTTTGCACTCGCATCGATGACGGCGGTCTTGTGAATACCCGGCTGTCGTTTCGGCGTCGAATAAAAAAACTCGATGGCATGAGCAAAGGCAAGGTACGGATTTTCATGTCGAAGCAGAGGGCGCTGGAGTGCAGGGAAGTCATTCCCTACGATGATGAGTGCCGCTGCAGTTGATCGCGCCGCTGCTGCATATTTCGGATTTGCTACGAACGTGGCCTGTCCCGCCGACGCTTCTTCAATCCCGGCTACTCCCGTGATATCGACATTTGCTGGAGCGTTCTCCAAAGATCCACCGAGCCGTTGCGCAAGCTCATGAAGTTTCATGCGGGCAATTCTAGTCGCCTTGGATGCGAGGGTACTAGGTATCTCGTTTGCATTAATCGCTTGTGATAGCCAGCGCTTAACCGCTCTTGGCGATAACTCCTAAAACACTATTCGTCAACATTGGCAACGAGGCACTAGGCCCGAAGAGGCGAAAGAAGCGCGGCCCAGCGGCCTAAGCCCCGGGCCTTTACTGCTTACCGTCGCTGTCCGCCTTTACCTCATGCGGCTCGCCAGAAACCTGCGAGGTTGAGACGGCCTGAATGTTCGGCGTTCCCGAGCCCACCAATTTGAGTCGCGGCGATTTCGCGAGTGCCACCAGAACTTCGCGCGTGATGTGATCGTCGATCTCGGCCGCATTGTCGAGTTCGACGGGATAGCGGATCACAACCTCAAGGCCGGCTTGCGCAAGACGAAGGCGGCTCACTGGTTTTGGAGTCGCGGCGCGCACGTTCAGCAAGTTCTGCATCTGGCGATGCTCCTGCTCAATGCGCTCACGATATCCGGCATAGACCTTTTCGACCGCGCCGAGAATTCGTGATTCCGCCAGCTTGATATCGCTGTCAGGAGCCAGCGTAAGAGAAACTTCGTGCCAGATGAAGTTTGTCCCAGGCGCCTGCTTGAAGAAACTCGCAGTGGGTTGAAAAACGATGGAATTGGAAAAAACGACCACGCGGCCGGTGGGCTGAATGTAATTTCCGCTCCCGCCCATTTCCATCAGGTGCAAGCGGACGAGACCAATGTCAATCACGTCGCCGGTGACTCCGGAGATCTGCACTCGATCGCCAACCCGAACTCCATAGCGGCCGATCAGGAAGAAGTAGCCCGCCACGGCGAGGATTACATTTTGCAAAGCGACTGCAATCCCGGCGGTAATTAATCCAGCAAAGGTGGCGAGCGATCCGATCTCTGTCGCCAGCGCGAAGGCAATTGTGATTCCGATGACGAGCCACAGCAGGATCCTGCGCAGGAGAAGGAACTGATACCGGCGGCGGAAGTCGTGCACATAGCGAAACGTCGCGCGCTTCCAGACTTCGCCTAAAACGATGAACGTGATAACCACCAGCGCGAGCACCAAAAGGCGTACACCGAGGTTCTTGACGTCCATCTGGTACTGCGCCTTCACGGCATTGCGCCAGCGCGTAAGGTTGCTTCTGTAGAGATCGAGGAGCACCGCCTGCTTACTGAGTGGGAGTACCAGATTGGAATTCTGCTTGAACTGCTCCGTGAGCGCGTCGAGTTCATGTTTCTGCTGTTTCAACCCCCCGACGTCGCTGGTATCGGCTGCTTGCGCAAGTTCATTTCCCCGCTGGACCAGGGGAGCGATGTTCTTCGACAACGGCGTGCGCAGGTCCTGAGCAGTCTGGGCGAAGGCGTCGCTCGCACGAATGCTGTCGTCGATACTGCGAATCTTGCGTGTGAGCGCGAAGACGTCGGTGATCAACGCTAACAATCCAGAGGGCTGCTCGCGGCGCGGTGCGGCAGAGACATTGTTGCTTGAGGACGATGAACCGCCAGTTGACTTGCTCTGACCATCCGGAGTTGACGGAGCAATTGTCGTACTGGTGAGCGTAATCTCCGGAACGGAGTGTTGCAGTTCCTGCACCTTCGCCAGAAGGTTGCCGCTCGATGTACCGGCAGAGCCTGCATTCGTGAATTGCAGAATATTGTGAACAGCATCACTCCGCGCCTGTGCCAGAGCTAGTTCCGACTGAAGTTCGTCGATTGTGGCCTGCAGCTTCGCTCGGGCAGGCGGACGCGCTTTCTCCAACTCGTTTCGTGTCTGCTCAATCTCGGCCTGGGTCTGACGAATGGTTTCGTCGGTCTGCGCTGCGGTGCGCATCAGGTTTTGGAAACGAGAGTTGGCGGAGTTCTGCGATGTCTCAGGCGGAGCTTGCGCACTCGCGAGCTGAGCGGCAGCGCGTCCGAAATCGAACGACAGGCGAACGATCTGGGTTGCCATCTGCCGATCGTCGTTGACGAATAGCGTGTCGCTGGCATCGGTCGCGTTATCTTCCTCGATAGCCAGATGCCGATACCAATCGATGGACTGGTTCAAGTAACTGAGAACCTGCTGCGGATCAGGCATCGCTAGGTTCGGGGCCGGCGTGGCGCTCTGGGCAAGGCACGTGATCGTGCTTAATGCAAGCAGAGCGGCTCGCGATGCGTGTTTGCGCAACAGAAAAATGCTTTCGTCCTCGTGCCCAGTGCGGGAGTTGAGGAAGAACTAGGATGCAGGACGCGAGCTGCTCGTTGCAACCGTGTGCTTACTTTTGTCGTGCGACTCCCGACTTCAACGCGCGATTAATTACCTTGGTAATAGCTCGCAATCGGTATTACACAACTATTACACACCGCTTGCCGCGCTGTTGTTATCGTGAGGAGTTAAAGGTAAATCGAACGGAGACTATGAGCGCAATCATCACACCTGACAGTCTCAGCAATCCTGCGGTCACGCAGGTCTATACCGCCAAGCGCGGGAAGATCAACTGGTACACCGCATTCATCATGGCGTTGTTCCATGCCGGAGCGATCGCGGCGTTGTTCATGTTTTCCTGGAAGGCGCTGCTGGTCACCGCCATTCTTTGGTATTTCTCGCTCAGCTTCGGAATTGGCATGGGCTACCATCGCTTGCTGACGCATCGCGGCTACAAAGTCCCAAAATGGGTCGAATACTTCCTTACGGTTTGTGCGACGCTTGCTCTGGAAGGTGGACCGATCTTCTGGGTAGGTACCCACCGTATTCATCATCAGACCAGTGATCGCGAAGGCGATCCCCACAGCCCGCGCGACGGTGGATGGTGGGCGCACATGGGCTGGATCATCAGTGGTGAGGTCCTGCACCACGGCAATCCCGAACTGGAACGCGACACTCCGGATCTCCGCCGCGACAAATTCCACGTTTGGCTCTCAAAGTGGCATTGGGTCCCGCTCACCGTATTGGGGATCATTCTGCTTGCCGCAGGTGGCTGGAGCTACCTGATGTGGGGAATTTTCTTCCGCGTGACCGTTGGACTGCACGCGACCTGGCTTGTAAATTCGGCCACACACATGTGGGGCAGCCGCCGGTTCATCACCAAGGACGATTCCACCAATAACTGGTGGGTCGCGATGGTCACCTTCGGCGAAGGATGGCATAACAACCATCACGCGCATCCTATTTCGGCACGCCACGGCCTCGCCTGGTATGAAATTGATCTGAATTACCTGGGCATTCGCATGCTCAAGTTATTTCGCCTGGCTAAAGACATCAAGGTCGTGAACCTTCCTGAGAAGCTGGCAGAACAAGAGCAGAAGCTCGGTAGCGCAAGAACCGAGCTGGCTTCCGTATAACTCCTCCCCCTCGAATTCATGGCATCCGCTGGTGCGGATGCCATTTTTTATTTGTGGAATAGGATTCGGACCGGATAGCGAACCAGCGTTGTTCAGATGAACAAAAGGAATGCCCGCTGTTCCGGTTGAAACTCCGGATCTAGCGGGCGTTAAGAAGTATTCAGCTTTAGTCTCAGTGCGAATCGTGGCCGCGCGAATTGTGTGAGTTATCGCGGTCATGATCATCGCGATCATGATCGCCACGATCGTGATCGTCGAGATCGTCCAACCTCGCGTTCGCTCTGCAGGCTGTCTTGAATGTCTGGATTTGATCGCTCTGCGGTACGCCGGCCTGCACCCACACAGTCAGTGTTCCGTCCATGGAGAAGCTAGGTGCGCCGTGCCGGCCTACCCACAAGGAGCGATATGGAATGTCATAGCTATCGGCTTCGGCTTTGAATTCGCCCTTCGCCACGAGGATCGTGCGGTACTCGGCTGCGGATCCCTCCTCGGTATCACCCGTGAACCGCAGGTGAATGCTGACGTGGACTTCGCCCTGTCCGCGAGAATTCTCGTGAACACGAGCGAAATTCATGCCGCTTACAATGACCACGGCTCCGTTGCAGGGATTCAACATTCCGATTTGGCCGGAATAGGAGTTGTGTCCCTCCTCGGCGGCCAGGGTGGTGCTGCAGATGACAACTAGTGCCAGCAGCAGGACAGGTAAGTGACGCGTAGTACGTGTCATGTTCCTCCTTGTCGTGGGGGAGGAAAAGCACGAGGAAATCATGGCACAGGATTCTATGATCGGTGAAGTTCCGCAGAGCACGAAGGTACGAGTCCATCGCTCCAATCAACGCACATCGAATGCCAATTCGGGAATCGAGTGGAAGCTGGGGAAGGCTTGTCTCACCGACCGTACATGTACCAGCGTGTGGCTCCGAAAGAGATTGAGAGCAGCCGCCGATCGTAGATGGCCAGGTAATCAGCCGGCGCTGGTTGCCAGTGCCTGTTCGCGCGTCTGTGTCCGATATCGCCAGACAAACCAACCCACTGCTGCCAGCATGCCGCACCACGCTACGAAGCGAGTCGCCGAACCGATCTGGACAGCATGTGGCAGAATTCCAAGCCGCGTGAATATGTTGTACCAATCGTGATCGGATTCGTCTGCCACTGCGCCGACGGTTACCAGGGGCAAGGCGCGGGCGATGGCGTCACTCATGTACGTAGCAACACCCGTGAGACTGTGAAAGAACGCGAATACGCAGAAGGTCGTTCCCGGAATTTGCTGCCGCGCGGCAAAGTAAGCTGCCAGCAGGGCGGGAACCAGCAACTGAAAGATGGTTCCTCCCCAGAGATGCAGTGTTTCGCCGAAGTAGCTGAAGAAGAGATGTCCGCCTTCGTGGATCGGCAGGTGGACATTATCTAGCAATGTAAGCTGCCCGAAATTCCTGCTGAGGTAGAACAGAAGCAATCCGTAGAACGCCAGCCAGCCATAAAACTCGGTGCGCGATACCGGCTGCCATTCAATTTCGGGAAGCTGCATGGCAGCATTCTAGGGCGAGACCTCGCTTCGCATTTGCTCCTGCACATCGATGGTAACTACCGCACGGCTGTGACTACCAGCAGTCGACGCGTGCTGGCGTGAGATCCCCAATGCGTTACCAACCTCACATCGTTGCTCTTGCAAGCGCATGCTTATCCCGTGCAACTACAACCTTGATCCTTGTCGAACAGTCGGTTGCGACTGCAACTACCACCCGCGAAAGTGCGGAACACGTTTGATTTCCCAGGTCGCATCCTATTCATAAGAGACTCGTCAAAAATACGAATTCAAACAATGCTAAGGAGGATTGAGGAGATGCAAACAAAACAAGTGCTTGGGCTGGCAAGTTGCCTGGTCCTGTTCTTTGCGGTTTTTGCCGCGCCTGCCCGTGCTGATCAAAGGAATCAGGCGACAAAGGTCACGTTCAGCGCCCCGGTCGAGGTCCCAGGAACGGTGCTGCCGGCGGGAAGCTATCTATTCACGGTCATGCCTGATGATCCAGATCACAGCATCGTGCAGATTTGGAGCGCTGATCATCAGAAGTTCTTCACCACGGTAATGACGGTTCCCAACTATCGCCGCACACCGACTGGACAGCCCGTGGTGCTTTTCGATCGTTCCCAGCCGGGTACTCCAGTAGCAGTGCAGGCCTGGTTTTATCCTGGTGATGTGTACGGACACGATTTCGTGTATTCGAAATCGAGAGCCACAGACTTGGCGAAAGAAACCGGACAGGCGGTTCCTTCGATGTCCGACGACGTAGCTGCCAATGGCAACAAATCATCTGCCAATTCAATGAACGATTCGTCGATATCGGCGATGAAGGACGCCCAGGTGAAGGCGATGCGTCCGACCGGAGAAGAGGTCGACATCATCGAGGTAATTCAGACTACACCACAGGGTTCGATGTCGAATCCGCGGTAGAAAGCCTGGCTGGACCACTGGCGTTTGATGTTCAAGAACGCACAAGAAGCTTGTAGCCAAATTCAGAATCCCTCCCTATACTCAAAAAAGTAAGGCGCGGGATTCTGAATGGCGGAACGAGTCCCAATTTGGTACGACGTTCACCGAGGCCAGGGCATTTCGGCTGAGACCTACCGGACTATTCAGAACACCGCCGCACAACTCCATCGCGAATTAAACCTGTCAGTAGCCATTGCCGTTGCCGAAGATGACAGCCCTGAAATTAAGTGTGCCGCAGGCAGCGGTCCGGCGGCTCCGCCTGTTGGAACGAAGGTCAACTCAGAGCAGGGAATTTGTGCGGCGTGCGTTCGCCAGAATCGTCTGCAGCTTTCCAACGACACCGCGATCGACCCAATGCTCTCCGGCGAACTTTGCGCTCGACTCGGCATTCGTTCCATCCTTTCAGTTCCTTTGCGGCGAAATTCACGATGTATAGGATTCTTGGCGGCTTTCTCCGATGTTCCCCGTCGATTTGAGTTGTCGCTGGTAGAGCGGATTCGAACCGAAGCGGCAAGAATTGAACAGCAGTTAACGAAACAGGCCGATACGGCCTGGAATCCTTCTACTCGCCCGGCTTCAAAAGACTTTGAGTTCCGTCGCGAGAGAGAAGCTCTGAATCTTGTACCCTGCGTTAACACAAATGTACCTTCGGCATACCAAAATCGCGTAGCCTGCGCATTCGCCGAGTATGGCCGTCCGATTTCGATTGCGGTGCTTGCATGCTTCGCGATAGCGACGGTCGCCGTTATGCCCGGCGTCGTTCGCTCTACAACTTCCACCGCACATCACGCGGTGACAAAGATCTCGGAAAAATCAGCGTTCACGGCCCCGGCCGAGGCTGTGAATCCTGCAAAAATTGCGAATACTGACGATTCGAAATTGCGCGATCTGCGTCAGCGGGCGAATGCAGGCGATGTCAGCGCACAAGTCTCGTTGGCTGCTCGATACGAAAGAGGAGATGGGCTTGCGCGCGATGCGCTCAAAGCATGCGCCTGGTATATCATCGCCGGCGAAAACGGAGACCTCGCCGCCAAAGGTCGGGCTGTCC
>DATEKE010000133.1:0-2059 GCA_035277605.1 Terriglobales bacterium
CCGACATGGCGCCCGAAGTGGAGACAATCGCAGCGAGCATCCGGTACGCTGCGGAAGCATCGCCGAATCTGCGGCTCGTTCTTTGCGGCCGAGGCTCTTCCGAAGCAGGCAAACTTATCGAACCGCTTTTGCAGGGAAGCAATGCACGGGTGATTGTGAAGGGCGTGCTTGGCGCAGACGAAATCGCGAACGAACTGGAATCGGCCGATGTCCACTTGTGCGTACGCGGTCCAATTACATTGCAGCGAGGCAGCGCACTAGCGGGCATCGCTTGCGGTGTGCCGATTGTCGGTTATCGAAATGGAAAGGTTCTACCTCCGCTCGATGAGGCGGGCATTCAGTGGGCGCCACTAGGGGATCGTGAATTTCTGGCGCGGAATTTGGTCCAGGTCTTGGGTGACCGGCGGTTGTGGAACGAGCTTCACGAGCGAAATCTTCGCCTGCAGCCGAATTATTTTTCGTGGCCCCACATCGCCGAGCAGTACGTGGCAGCGTTGGCGCAATGACTCAGCGCACTGTGAAAGTGTTGCTTGTCGCATCGCATCCTGTTCAGTATATGTCGCCGATTTTCCGTCTATTGGCCAGCGATGCTCGGCTGGATATTAAAGTAGCGTTCTGTAGCTTACAAGGTGCAGAGGCTCATATAGATCCGGATTTCGGCGTTGAGGTGAAGTGGGACATTCCGCTTCTTGACGGTTTCCAATGGACTGTCATGCGGAATCGATCGCTTCGTCCGCGAATTGGTTCCTTTTTCGGGTTGCTCAATTTAGAAGTTTGGCGCCTAATTCGGCGAGGCCAATTCGATGCGGTAGTCGTCTATACGGGATACGCATACGCGACTTTCTGGCTTGCGTTGTCCTGTGCGAAGATTACGAGAATCCCGATCATATTCGGTACAGATGCCACCAGCTTTTTACCTCGCGACAAGAAGAGTTGGAAGCTACCGGTCAAAAGGCGCCTTCTTCCCTGGATATTTCGGCGGGCCGATGGCGTAATCATTCCTTCCGAAGCTGGTCGAAATTTCATCTTGAATATGGGAATTTCTGCGTCACGGGTTTCTCTCACACCGTTTGTCGTGGACAACGCGTGGTGGCAGAAGCGCGCCTCAGAAGTGGACCGTCGAGCAGTTCGAGAGTCTTGGAAAATTCCAGAGGAGGCTTTAGTGGTCATCTTCTGCGCCAAACTTCAGCCTTGGAAGCGGCCAGACGATGCTCTGCGCGCTTTCGCAAGGGCCGATGTCCGCGACGCCTATCTTGTATTTGCCGGAGATGGTCCGATGCGTGCCAGTCTCGAGGCGCAGGCACAGTCTCTTGGAGTTGCCCATCGTGTTCGCTTTCTTGGATTTTTGAATCAGACGGCTTTACCATCGGCGTATCGGTCGGCGGACTTGTTTGTCCTCACTTCGGAATATGATCCCTGTCCGGCCGTCGTTTGCGAAGCGATGTTGTGCGGTTGTCCAGTCATTTTGAGCGACCACGCCCGAGGGCGGTTTGATCTCGTGAGGGACGGCGATACGGGTTTCATTTTCCCATGCGGTGACATCAATCGTCTGGCGGCGATTTTCACGGAAATGTTTAATGATCGAGCCAGACTCGGCGAACTTCGGCGCCGCAGCTTGGCTCGTATGGAAACATGGACCCCGCGCGACAACGTCAATGCTCTAGTTCGAGCGGTGCAGAAAGTGACAGATTGATATTGAAGCTAACATGAAACTCCTGATCTATTCAGACGTATTTTTTCCTTCCGTCGGTGGAGTTGAGAGGGTCTCATTTAATCTGGCCCACGGATTGGCATCTTTAGCGACGTTCGATGTGACTGTCGTGACGCGAACGGATCGCGGGAATGCCGATGAGAGCGAGCTCCCCTTTGTAATCGTAAGGGAGCCGAGTTTAGGTCTCTTATGGAGGTTGATTGGGTTGGCTGATTTGGTTCACTTGGCTGGCCCTGCCATGTTGCCTCTCGGTTTGGCATTAGTGCGGCGCAAAGCAGTGGTGATCGAGCATCACGGCTTTCAAACAATCTGCCCTAACGGACAGATGTTCCACGTTCCTGAAAAGAG
>DATEKE010000134.1:0-3632 GCA_035277605.1 Terriglobales bacterium
GGGGCCACCGGGTCTTACCGGAATTCACGACCGACTGGCAGTTTCTTTGATGAAGTCAACCGCTATTCTCTCCGCCCAGCGTCCGTCATATCCGTTGGGAGGCGCGAGAAACGCGCAGTGGCCGCCGTTGCGGGTTTCGATGAAGCGAATTGCAGGGTTACCCACCAGTTTGGCTCGGGTTTCGGGCAGAATGCGGATGAATGGATCATCCTCCGCATGAAGGACCAAAGTGGGAACGCGGATCTGTTCCAGAACGCGAGCTGCTGCTGCGCGATGGTAGTAATCGTCGGCTCCGGCGAAGCCTTCGTAGCGCGCGGTGATCTCGTGATCGAATTCGCGAATGCTGGCGAAGCGGCGTAGATGCGCGAGATCGTACACGTCCGGGAATAGCATGACCTTGCGCTGGTAGCGTTTGCGCAGTCCCCGCAAAAAGCGCTGCTCGTAGAGCCAGTTGCGCCAGGAGTGCAGAGCGTCTGCCGAGGCGGCAAGGTCCATGGCGGGAGATACCGTCGCGAACGCCTTTACTTGCTTCGGAGTGCAATCGCTCCATTCCCCGGCAAGTTTCAGCGCCAGATTGCCTCCCATCGAAAATCCCACAATGGAAATCTGCTCGAGGCCTTCTTCTTCGATCAGCGCTTTCGCCACGGCGCCTACATCGGCGGAAAGCCCTGAGTGATAGAGCGTCGGAGTGAGGGTCTCGGTATCACCGCAGTTGCGCATGTTCATGCGGACTACGCTCATGCCGGCAGCCCACGCTTTGCTTCCTGTGCCAATTACATACTGGGATTCCACCGATCCTTCGAGCCCATGAACGATGATGACGGTCATGGCGGCGGCTCGATTCGATTGCCAGTGGCAAACGCATTCGACCTGAATCTGAGCTCCAGAATGGTGGGAATCGACCATGAAGCGGCGTCGCTCCCCCGGCGGCAGCAGATTGGTGCGCGGCAGGAAGTTGCCGGCGATGGTCTGCAGATGTGCGTGCCCGAGGCCGCGCCGGGGAATGAAGTTGTATGCGGAGGAAACGTCCATTCTTAAGGGGAGAGGGAACAGGTGACAGGGAACAGGAAAGACATCTAGCCGACTTGAAACTCGGGATTGGCGTGCCTTGCCTGTTCCCTGTAACCTGTCCCCTGTACCCTAATTCCTATGCCTATTTTCGAGTATATCTGCAAGGATTGTGAGCGCCGCTTTGAGGCGGTAGTTCGCGGTACCGGGGCGCCTGTTTGTCCGTCCTGTTCCGGCAAGAATCTTGATCAACAATTGTCGAGCTTCGCGGTAGGGAGTTCAGAGAAGAGCTTTGCGTCTTCGCCAGGCCCGTGCGGAAGCTGCGGCGATCCTCGCGGTCCGGGCGCTTGCTCCATGAACTAAGGCGAGCGGAAGCATCAATTCTGTTTTTGCTGTGTAAAAGCCCCGATTTTTGATCGGGGCTTCCGACAAAGACCGCGAAGATGCTCTATGTCGTTGGTTGTGCGTTGATCACGCCCGGCTGGGGTGCGTTCTTTGGCGTGCTCAAATATCCGCTTACCGATTTCTTATCGGCGGTGAAGACCACAACTTCGTACAGCATGCGATCGCGTCCGCTATAGAACTGCAGCGGCTCGGCGACGTTGCGATCCTTCTTTTCGATGGTGCGATCGTCGGCGATCACGTTCATCGTGAATTTGCCCTTCTTGGAGTCAACTTTCTTGAGCTGCAAGCTTACGGTTCCCACGGGCGTCGGATGCTTGCTCTTGGTCAGCGTGAATTCGTAGTAGTTCCGGTCGCCTTTGTGCTTGAGGACTTCGAGATCGTCGCGCGTGCGTGCGATCAGGCCGCTTTGCTGGCCGAGGTCGCCGATCGTGCTCTCAAGTTTTTTCTTGGTGGCTTCGAGATCGTTGCGCGTTGCGCTGATGTCACCCTTCGCGCCGGTCAAATCCGTCTTCACTCCGCCCAGATCATTGGAGACGGCGGCGAGCTGCTTCTGGCTGTCCTGCAGCTCCTTCTCAGTCTCGGCAAGTTGCTTGCGCAGGGCTGCGGCTCGCGCTGCGAGCTCGCGCTGTGTTCTGCCTAAGCGGACTTGCAGTTGCTGCGTGGACTGCTTCAGGCCAGCTTCGGTCATGCCTAGCTGGTCCATCATCGCTTTGTTGCGCAGTTCGGCGCTTTGAATCACGGCTTGCTGTGCCGTCTCCACCTTGGAGACGCGCGAGCCCATGTTGTACATGAAATAACCGGAGCCGAGGACGTACACCGCCGCTAATACCATCGCAATCAGCGGAGCATTTACGCCGCGAGCAGGAACCGGCTCAGCTTCGTATTGTTGATTCGATTCCACTGCGCCTTGTTCGTAATCCATAGCTCTCCTTGGCCGTGGTTGCTCCACAGCCGAATACGCATCCTTTTCAGAGAAGCGGCTGCCTCATCTTACGGCAATAAACCCAAAAAACACGCTACTTTTCGGTGACCTCAGGACAAGTCCCTTTGGAACCGGGTAGAAGACAACTCTTCACTAATATTTACGGGAGTATTGACCAGAAGTATGCATTCCTGAGCCGCTTCATCCCATCCATAACTCGGGACTTACAATGCAAAAACGAAGTCAATGCTTTTGTGCGGGAGCAGCGCGTAGCAATGTCGATTAAGCAAGTAAACCCGAAGGGCTGGCCCGATCCCAGCGGTTTTTCGCATGTGATCGTGGGTGAAGGAAAACTGGTGGCAATCGCCGGTCAGACCGGATGCGATCCGATTACAGAAGAGCTCGTCTCCGACGATTTTGCGCAGCAGAGCCGCCAGGCGCTCGCGAATGTGCTTACCGCGCTCGAAGCCGCGGGGGGCAACGCTGAGCATCTGATCCGGCTCACGTGGTACATCACCGATCGCGACGCATTTCTCCGCCACAGCGAGATCATCGAAGACGCTCATCGCGAGGAGCTTGGCGGCCACTCGCCGGTCATGTCGGTAGTGGTGGTATCCGGATTATTGGAGCCTCGCGCGAAAGTTCAGATTGAAGCTACTGCGCTGATAAAACCGGGGGTTAACACTAAGGTCACAAAGTCGAAAAGCAAGGTCACTAAGAAAAAGAAGAAAAAATAACCCTGTGACCTTGCCGTTGCCTTCGTGAACTTCGTGTTAACCCCCGGGTGGTTTACCATGAAAAGTTTTCGTTTGAACAGGAGAGACATCCGTGAAACGAGAGCTTTTCGCAGTACTGATCATTTCTTCTCTTTTCAGCAACGCCGCGTTCGCGCAGGCAAAACCACAAAACAAAGTCGCAGCTAAAGCGCAATCTGCGCTCGTCGATCGCGTCGGCGACACTGGATTCGTTCAAGTGAAAGCCGAGAGCTTCCGCACGCTAAACGCAAAGCAGCAGGAGCTTGCGTATTGGCTGTATGAAGCGGCGGTTGCAATCGATCCCATCATCTACGACCAGCTCTCAGCGTATGCGTTGCGCGAGAAACGCCTGCTGGAAGAGGTGATTGCGCACGAACACGGCATCGATCCGCAGGTCATGGAGAAGATCACCGCTTACGCCAAGCTGTTCTGGGCGAATCGCGGGAATCACAACGATCTGACCGCACAGAAGTTTGTGCCCGACTTCAGCTTTGATGACCTGAAGAACGCAGCGCAAACTGCGCAGAAGAACGGCGCGTTCA
>DATEKE010000135.1:0-7259 GCA_035277605.1 Terriglobales bacterium
GCGCTCTTCCATGTCAACATCAACTCGGTGGTCGGCGGTGGCATTCACAATCCGCATGATGCAGTAAAAGTCGGAACGCGCGCTCTAGAGCTTGGGTTTACTTCGACGATTGGCATCATTCATGACGGCAGTGGCCAGCTGAAGCCGCTGCAGGAAGAAGAGCGCGAAGTATATCGGCTGATGAAGTCTTTCGAGAAAAAGAATTACTCGCGCTTCAATCACTTCCAGGACGCGATCGCTGATGGGAAGCCGAACACATGGCGTTGCCGTGCCGGCTCCCGCTATATCTATATCTGCGAGAACGGACTCGTTCACTACTGCTCTCAGCAGCGCGGCTTTCCCGCCAAGCCGCTTGCCGAATACACGATCGACGACATCCGTCGCGAGTTTCTCAGCGAGAAGAGCTGCGCTCCACACTGCACTGTATCGTGCGTACACCAGATCTCGTACATCGACCATTGGCGCGCACCGCAGACGATCTCGGCCATGCCGAATCGGGAACAGATCGATGTCGATGTTCGCGAGCTGGTCAGGATGGAGTAAGGGCAGCTTCTGAGCTGCTCAGCTTCTAAGCAAAATCAACCTGCGATTGAAGCTTCTTTCCGCTTGTCGCCGCTAGAACGCGTCGCCACCACCGCCGCCAAAGCCTCCACCTGAGAATCCGCCGCCGCTGAATCCGCCGCTGCCGCTGAAGCCGGAGTTGCTGTAGCTTGCTCGGGGAGTGGACACGAACGCTGACGTAGTGTCGACCGCCATTGCGTTCAAGTTGTGCATGAAAAACCAAGTATTGAAACTCGGCCCGTATGCGCCCTCGTACCACGTTGGCGGACTCTGCACGATGCCCTGAAAAGCCTTTGCCCAGTGATGCTCTACACCAAGCGCCATCGCATATGGCAGGAACTTCTCGAATGTGTCCGGCGGCATGCGCTTCAGCCGATCGGCATCGACGCGATTCATGAACTCCTGGAATCCGAGAATCTCGACGCGCGTGCGCGCGCCTTTCATGCTCCGCGCCGTCATGATGCGGGCAAACAGAATGATGATCACAACAGCCAGGGCGATCGCACCGAACATCCACAGCCCGGATTGGGTGAAGTCCACGTGCAGGAAATATCCTGCAAGCACAAACGGAGCCGCCGTGATCACCGCTCCGAGAATCCAATAGGCATGCGCGCTCTCAGGATCGAGCGTGTACATGCCCTTTTCCTTCAATGCGGACATCACATCGGTCTTGATCGGCTGAATGGCGACGTAGAAGCGGTTGCGCAGATCGGCGATGTGCGTCTCTGTTTGCCCGGCGGGAAACAGGTTCTCCATCATCACGCGTTCGAATGGAGCTAAGTCATTCCATTGATCCGGCCCTTTGAGCTGCACGAAGATGTAGTCCTTCTTGTGAAAGACGATCATCTGCGCGATTTCCTGTTCGCGAATCTTGATGTATCCGCGCACAGCCAAATCGACAAGAGTCGACGTGATATCGCGCGGATCGGTGCTGTCATCGACCAGCGTTCCCACTTCGGCGGGACTCATGTCTTTCGGTGGCTGATACATCGGCGCAACCGAGAGCCCGGCGCTCGGATCGCGGCCCTTGGTCCACCAGAGCACGAACATCACAATGAAGGCGACGATAGGAAGAAAAATGATGGGGTTGCTGAAGAGGAACCAAAGTGCCCGCGTGAACTCACTGGGCGACTGCAGCACTCCCTTCGGAATAAAGATGTCGACTGTGAGCCCGCCTCGTGCGGTTAGCGGATCCGATGTTTCGGCGACGACGTTCGGGCCCTGAATGTCAGTGATGGCTTTATCGTTCGAGTGGTAAACACCCTGGAATGCCTGTGCGCGCAATTTGCCGTTCGCATCTTCCGGAAAGCGAACATATGCCGACGCCGCGTCGATCGCAACCGGCCATCCATTGCCGGTGATGTTCCAATAAAACTCATCGTGATCGTCGAAGAACTTCACCGCATTGCGAACCGAATAGATGATGTGTATCCGCTTGCTCGTGTCGGCTGCCCCGGGAATGTAGATCGTCAGGACACGATATCCACCCTGATTCTTGCTGCTGTACTTGAGTGGATTGCCTTCTTCGTCGATGACCTTTTGAACTCTCAGAAAAAGCGAGTAGTTCGATCCTTCCGGTCCGACGTAATCGACGGGGATATAGCGATGAATGCCGTGGAAGCTTCCGATGAAAGCAAGAGTAAGGCGTTCATTAATATCGGCCGAGCCGTTCTTGTGAACGTCGATGTCGGCACTGAAGTCAGAAATACGCCAGCTGCGCTGTTGCGCATGCGCAGGAAGGCCGCAGAGCAGCAAGAGGACGGTCAGGTAGCTCGCAATTCTGAGTACGTGCTTGTCTGATTGACGAAAATCCGAGCCTATTACATCCGCGCTCACGCTAAAACTTAACCACCGGTGTCGCCCGGTCCTCGGCTGTTTCGGTTTGGAAGAATTGCCGCGGTGTGAAGTTGAACATTCCGGCAATGATGTTGCTAGGGAACGTTACGATTTTCGTGTTCAGGTCGCGCACTACGGCGTTGTAGTAGCGGCGCGAGTTCTGAATCGCGTCTTCGGTTTGCGCCAATTGGTTTTGTAACGAAGTGAACTGCTCCGAGGCCCGAAGCTGGGGGTAGTTTTCCGCTACTGCGAGCAGCCCGCGAAGAGCCTGTGTGAGCTGTCCTTCTGCCTGCGCTTTCTCGTCGACAGTCGTTGCTGACATTGCTGCCGAGCGATAGCGAGCGATGTTCTCGAAGGTCCCCTTCTCGTGCGCGGCGTAACCTTTGACGGTCTCGACCAGATTGGGAATAAGGTCATGGCGGCGCTTGAGCTGCACATCGATGTCGCTCCAAGCGGAATCGGCGCGGACACGCAGTCCTGCCAGCCCGTTGTACAGAACAATGAGCAACAAAACGATAACAGCGATCACAATGATCGCGATGATCATGCGTTTGCCTCCGGCTTACACCACGATTAACGTGAATCGCGGTCCTGAAGTTCCATACGAATGCAGTTGGCCGGAAGTTATCACACGTGAGAGTGCAGCGCAATGAATCCTGTGCCGCAATGATTACTTCCGAAAGCAGCGAGTTCGAACTCGCCCTTGTGGACGAAGTGGACGACATGGACAACGTGGACTGTCCATGATGTCCACTCTGTCCACGAAGTCCAGTTGTGTGAGCCACAGAAATTCCGCGGGTCAGTTACTTTCGGAAGGCAACATTGATCAGCAGCTTCTCGCCCGAGACGTCGACAACATTGCAGAACGACCGCTCACCCTGGCGCGTGAAGTCGAGCGAGACGCGGCTATTCCCAACGCGCAGGTTGCGAAGGTGCAGAAACTCAAGCCAGTCCGGCAAGGTTGGGTTCACGATGTTAAGTTCCTTGCGAGCGGCTGAAGGTCGTATTCCGAGCAATGAAGTGAGCAGCAAGAAAAACGCGCCCGAGGCCCATGCTTGTGGCGAGCAGGAAACCGGATAATGCACCGGCTCGTCGTATTGATTGCGCTGAACGCCGCAGAAAAGTTCCGGCAGGCGATAGTCGCGGAAGTTGAGTGCAGCGTGATAAAGCGCAGTGAAAACTTTTTTCACCTCTTCGCGAAATCCGTACAGCGCCATTCCATGAGCAACGAGCGAGTTATCGTGCGGCCAGACGGAGCCGCGATGATAGCTCAGCGGGTTGAACACTCGTTCCGAAGCAGCAAGCGTTCTCCAGCCCCAGCCCGACTCCATGTCGTCACGCATAAATCGCTGGACGACGAGGCGAGCGCGGTCGCGGGAGATCGCGCGGGTGAACAATAAGTGTCCTGGGTTGGACGAAATCACTTCCAGAGGACGCTTGTGCGCATCAAGTCCCATGGCGTAGAAGCTCTCGCTGCTGACCCAGAAACTCTTCTCGATTTTCTTTGCCAACTCCGCTGAGGACTTGCGCAAGCGATCGGCGCGTTCTGTATCGCCAAACACGCGCAGCAGCTGCGACATTCGATACTGCGCTTCGTAGCAATATCCTTGCACTTCCACGAGCGCAATCGGAGGCGCAGCAACACTTCCGTCGCGGTGCATGTTCGCGTCCCACGAATCCTTCCAGCCTTGATTCGTCAAACCTTTTGGCGATCGACGCTTGTATTCGACAAATCCATCGCCGTCGAGATCGCCATACTTCTCAATCCAATCAAGAGCGGCACGAGCGGCCGGCAGCAGGTCCATGACCAGCTTCTCGTCGCCTGTCCAGTTGAAGGTTTCGCTGAGCAGAATGAGAAACAGAGGGGTCGCATCGACCGAGCCGTAGTACGGCCCAAAGGGCATTTCGCCGGCGCGCGTCATCTCGCCAGTACGGTACTCGTGTGGCATTTTCCCTGGCTCTTCGTCGAGCCAGTCGTTGAACTGTTTACCTTGGTAGCGTGCGAGCACCCGCAAAGTCTCAGAAGCCAAGCGAGGATTCAGGAGAAGAGATTGATAGGCCGCGATCAGAGAGTCGCGGCCAAACATGGTTGCGAACCACGGAATGCCGGCAGCTACGATGTGTTGATCCCCATTTGGGATTTGCAACGCATGGAAGTCGGCGATGCAAGTGCGCAGCGCCTGATCGAAGATGTCGTTGCTGCTTTCAAAGCTGGTGGACTCCTGCTCCCACCGGTGAAATGCTTCGCGGCGATCGCGGAATCCCTGAACTACGGTTTTCCCGGCCGGGCGTGCGCTCTCATCGCCGACGCGACAGCTCACGGTGTTCAGAAGTTCGCGAAATTGCGATGCCGGAACCTTGAGCTTCCAACGAGCGATGTTCTTCTCGATCTCATCAGGAGGCGTTTGGAAGCGAACCACGGTCTCGCGAGCCACTTCATCGAGCCCACGATAGAAAAAGACCAAACTGTTATCGCGAATGATGGGCTTGTAATACTTTCCGCATTTGTGGCGCGCGCAACCACGCACTTGGAACACATCGACGAAATCCGACTCGAAGGCGATCTCGACCAGAAGCTCGGCATCAGACTGATTGAAGTTGGAAAAGGTAATGGAGTCATAGAGCAGCTGCGAAGCCAGCAGTTGCTGACGGCGAATGTGGATCGTGTTCTCGGGCAGGTCGAATGAATTGATCTGCGAAAGCGATCCTGTCGTCAGCTCGATCTTCGAAGCGAAGGTCTTCTCCTCACTGGAGGACAGCACAACAGTGCGATTCCCGCCGACCTTCAACTCCAGCTTGCTCAAAAAGCGCGTATCGTCGTGAAAAAATCCCACATCGGGAGCGCCGGGAGGAGTGATATCGCCCGATATTGTCGTCGATAGGAATGTCTTGCCATCGATGAGAGTAAGGTTGTTGACCTTTCGGGGCTCGTGAACAAGAAACCCGAGCTGTGGCTCGGGGTACGGACATCCGACCTCCTGCAACTCGTCAGGAGGAATCTGGACTAACATGCTCATGCGGCGGCAGCTCCCGGTCCACCAAGCATGGAAAGAGTGTCGGCGGAAGTAAGATCGATGGGCGCTTCGACCGCGCAAATCGTTTCGTACAATTCCAAGTACTTTTTCGTCATCACTTCAACCGAAAAGTTTTCTCGTACATATTCATGAACGAGAAGCGGTGAAATCGATAGGTTGCGAACGCGCTCGACCATCTGATCGACAGTTTCGCACACGAAACCCGAGACTTCATCGCGTACCACCTCGGGAACCGATCCGTAGTTTAAGCCGATGACGGGAGTTCCACAGGCCATGGCCTCGATCATCACCAGACCGAAAGGCTCGTTCCACTGAATGGGGAAAAGCATTGCCAGCGAATTTCCCAGCAGCTCATTCTTGGCGGCGAGATCGGCCTCGCCGATGTATTCGATGAAGCGCCCATCGATCTGCGGTTTGATCTCCGACTCGAAGTAGCTCTTGTACATCGGCTGAATCTCGCCGGCAATTTTCAGCGGGATACCGGTCTTCTTCGCCACTTCGATCGCGAGATGCGGGCCTTTGACCGGCGCCAGTCGTCCAATGAAGCTCAGATACTGCTGCTTCTTGTGCTGGAATCGATAGTCAGAGAGATGGATGCCGTGATGAATCGCTTGGCAACGCGGCATTGCCTCAAGCGAGCGCTGAAATTCGCTGATTGCTACGTAGTGGATCTGGGGAAAATGAGCGTAGAAGTCGCTCAGCGCCTGCTCATACGGATGGTGAACCGTGTACACCACCGGCTGGTCGATGAAGCGCGTGCTTGCCAATCCAGGAGCATTGTTCAGGTGAATGATGTCGCAATCGCGAGCTGCGTCTGCAATCGCCCACGTTGTGTGATTTACGTCTTTCAAGTTGCTGAAGATCTCACCGGTGAGCGGCCACTCTGATTCCGGATACAAAGACTTCACCTCCACGTCAACCGTGGAATCTCCATTGGCATATACAACTACATCGATTCCATTCTGCTTTAGACCTTCAGCAAGATGTCCGATGAACAGCTCTGTTCCCCCGTATCGTCGAGGGGGAACGGGAATGAACGGCGGGGCGATCAGGGCAATTCTCATTTGTCTCCTTATAGGTGTCGGTGAATGCGAGAGTTGGCGGAGGCGTTTGCCGGGATCGAGCAATGCAAATACGTAAGATGCGAATCGCTTTGGCCAACGTTGGCACACCAGGTGCGGGCAAATCATTGGTTCAGCAACTGAGAGAAGCGTCCGCCGGTCGTTTATAAGGACCTTAGCAGCACTGCTCGTGCATTTTTCCCGCAAACCACCTCTGGCCACAAGACTTGTTTTCAAACCTAGCCAGCCAAGATTCCGAGTTGTTTTCACGTGCTACGGGTTTTAGTGTGCATTACGGTCACTCGGAAACCGTATAAGAGAGGCCTGACAGGCCGGAAGATGAGCAGCCCAGCGGCCTGAGCCCTGAAGATGCAATCGAAACGGAATCAAGACATCTACAGAATCAGCCCACCATCGCCTGAACAGAAACTCCCGATCCAGCTCTAGCCTTCTCGACCGCGGCTTCAAACTGTGCGGCACGCACTTCGCTGGTGTGCTCTGCGAGGACTCTCTGCTGAGCTGCCGCGCCGATGCGGCAGAGTTCGGAATTACCGAGCGCGAGGTAGCGCACCACGTCGGAGGAGTCAGTGGACAGAAGAATCTCTCGACCTGGCGTGAAGAAGGAATCCAGACCGGGCCAACTGTCAGAGATGATTGTCGCGCCACATGCTGCGGCTTCGAAGAGTCGCACGGAAGGAGAGTAGCCGGCTATGACCATCTCGCGACGCGTGACGTTCAAGGTAAGCCGCGCGGACGAATAGAAGCG
>DATEKE010000136.1:0-5182 GCA_035277605.1 Terriglobales bacterium
TTTGGCGGTGGCCGACACATATCGCCGGCAGGGATTAGGAGAAAAACTATTGCTGGATGCTCTCGAACGGTGCCTCGTTCAAAGCAGCCATATAGCATCGTGTGCCGTTGTTGTGGACGCGAAGGACGATCAAGCAAAAGCGTTTTATCAAAAATATGGATTCCTCGAATTACCAGGAATTCCAAACCGACTACTCCTTCCGATGGCGACAATCGAGCAGATGAAATAGCTGCTATTTTTCTTTCTTCATCCTGTTCGTCATTCTCGTCTTGCTTATCATCATTCTGCTGGTGGTTGTCCTGCTCATCATTACCATGCTTCTTTTCGTCCTGTCAGTCGCGTTTCTCGGTGTGCTCATATTTGACGTTGATCGTTACAGGCCCGATTTTCATTTGTCTAAGATCGGCTGCAAGAACGAGTGCCCTCTTTAGGGGGAAGGCGATCTAGGAATGGAACCTTCAACCCACGACCTGGAAGTAAGCGTCGAAACCGCCCGAGTCAGATTTCTCCGCGACCACCTGAAAGCCCGCGTTCTTTGCTTCTTGTTCAACGGTCTGCGAGGACCCGATAGTGTTGAGCACCATCGGAGTGTCGGGAAGAAGTTCCCGAATTTTCTTTCCAGCACTAATTCCGTCATAAGGCATCAGCAGGTCCAGAATGAGCAAATCTGGTCGCAGTTCGATAGCTTTTTCGACGGCGGACTTACCGTCAACAGCCTCATAGCAAATCTTCCAGTCTTGCCCAGCGCTGCGAATCGCGTGGCAGATTGCCGAGCGCGCAGTCTCGGTTATCATCGGCGATGAGTATGCGGATAGCCATGAGCCTCTCAAATGCTCGCTGAACGCGAGCAAAAACCTTATAACGCTTGCAGGATTTTATCCTTACGAGTGTCAATGCTTTACTCTGGGGCTTCAATGCACGGATAGCGGTAGCAATGCGCATCTGTGAATGTAGTAGTTAAACCTATAGGTGTACAGGGCCCTCAAATGCATAAACTTATAGGTTTGTGCATGATGGTTTCTTGCACATCTATAGGTTATCTGTGCGTTTATAGGCGTATTTCACTTATGGGGTTAGTTGGCAGTTGGTGGGCTGGGAGCTGTCCAGCAACTCCCTAATCTTGCGCGCAAGCGCCTTGCAGTCGAATGGTTTCTGCAACAGTGCGAATCGAGCGGATTCAGGAGACCCTGCGGGAAGAGAATGTTCCGAGTAGCCAGAGCAGAAAACAACCGGCAGGTGCGGCACGGTTTCTGACAGATGGGCATACACAGCTGGACCGCTCATCTGTGGCATCACCATGTCCAAGACTGCGAGCGATATTTGGGATTTGTGAAGATGAAATTGATTGATCGCTTCACGTCCATCCTGAGCGGCAATCACTTTATATCCGAGGGCTTCCAAAGCTTCCTGCATCATTTGTCGCATGCCATCGTTATCTTCCACGAGAAGGATCGTCTCCGGTCCTCCGCGCACAGCAGACTGGCCAGCCACAAGCTTCGGATCAGCCATGCCCGCAATAGCCGGGAGCAAGACTTTGAAAGTTGTTCCTTTCGCAGGCTTCGTTTCCACTTCAATCACGCCGTTGTGCTGCTTTACGATGCCAAGTGCCGTGGGAAGGCCCAATCCCGTGCCTTCTCCAGTATCCTTGGTTGTGAAGAACGGCTCGAAAATATGTTCAACAGTGGCGCAATCCATGCCGGTACCCGTGTCTGAGACAGACAACTGTATATACCTTCCAGGTTCTAGGTCGGTGTGAATTCTGCAGTACTCGGGTCCAAGCTGCCTCATCTCGGTCTTGATGGTCAGCTCTCCGCCATTCGCCATGGCATCACGCGAATTGAGGCACAAGTTCATCAACACCTGTTCGATTTGTGTTGGATCCGCCCGAATAATGTGAGCTTCAGGAGACAAGTTCAATTTCACTTCAATATGCTCACCGATTACTCGCCGGAGCAGTGTGATCGTCTCGGTGATCAGTTGGTTCAATTCTATGTTACGAGGTTCAAGCTTTTGCTTTCTCGCGTAGGCAAGCAGTTGCCGCGTAAGCCCGGCCGCTCGCCGCGATTGTTCGCGAATCTTTTCGAAATACCGCGCCGCCGCGCTGGATGGCGGGGCCTCGCCGAGTCCCAGTTCGGCCCACCCCGACACTGCGCCAATAACATTGTTAAAATCGTGTGCAATCCCGCCGGCGAGTCTGCCTATGGCTTCGAACTTCTCCAGCTGACGCATCCGTTGTTGTACGGCGTCGTGTTGGCGGCGTAGTTCTGCATCGAGGAGTTCTCGGCGGATCGCTGGCAGCAAGCGGGCCGTGTTGCCTTTCATTACGTAATCGTTCGCGCCCAACTTCATGGCTTCAACCGCCACTTCCTCGCCAATCGTTCCTGAGACGAAGATGAAAGGAAGGTCCAGACCGCGCTCGCGAATGATCTTCAGACATGCCACGCCGCTGAAGCCGGGCATGGAGTAATCCGAAAATACGATATCCCAACCTCCGAGGACCAGCGCTGCGCGTAAGGCCGTGGCGGAATCGACACGCTCAAACGTGACGTCGTACCCGCCTTTGCGCAACTCGCGAATGAGGATGTCGCAATCGGTCTGGGAGTCCTCGACGATGAGTGCTCGGAGCGTGCTCATTTCATCAGCTAACCTTTACGGAAGGTGGTCCTTCGTTCAGTAACAACCAATATAGGCCCAAGTTCCGGACCGCCTCGGTGAATTGCGTGAAGTCTACTGGCTTGCGCACGTAGCTATTCGCACCTAAATCGTACCCGCGGAGACGATCCTGCTCTTCATTCGAGGACGTGAGGATAACAATCGGCAGAAGTTTTGTGCGTTTGTTGGCCCGGATCCGTTCGAGGACTTCCAGACCATCTATCTTTGGGAGCTTCAGATCCAAGAGAACGACTTGAGGCAACGGGATCGTGTCGCGCTGTGTGTGCGCCCCGGTGCCAAAGAGATAATCCAACGCCTCCACGCCATCATGCGCCACCACGACCTCGTTTCTTATATTGTTCTTTCTTAGCGCCCGAAGAGTCAAAGCTTCATCGTCTGCGTTGTCTTCGACGAGCAAGATGGTGCTGCTATTCGCCATGGGGCTCTCCTAACCCTTCACCGTTGGAGCAGGTGAAAAAGAATGTCGCGCCGCGGCCTAGTTCGCTGTCCGCCCAGATTTTTCCGCCATGACGATGAATGACGCGCTGCACAGTCGCGAGGCCGATGCCGGTGCCGGAAAATTCGGAATCGGAATGCAGGCGTTGAAATGCTCCAAACAGCCGCTTCGAATAGGCAGGATCAAAGCCAGCTCCATTGTCCTTCACAAAAAAGACGGAATGGCCGTTTTCGGCGATTTTTCCAAACTCAATGCAGGTTCGCGGCTGCTTGGAGGTGAATTTCCACGAATTGCTCAGCAGATTTTCCAGTGCAACGCGCATCAAGTGCGGATCGCCTTTGACTACTAACGCCGGACGAATGACGAAGTCTGCGGCGCGTTCGGGTTGCGCATTGCGCAGCTCATCGGCGATGGATTGGACCATCTGGCTGAGATCCATTTTTTCGGAACGCATTTCCGCTCGCGTAATGCGTGAAAGATTGAGGAGGTCGTCTATCAAGACCCCCATGCGCTGCACACCGAGACGCACGCGGGCGAGGTATTCCTTTCCCTGGGCATCGAGCCGATCGGCGCAATCTTCGAGCAGCGCCTGGCTCATGCCGTCAATTCCGCGCAACGGCGCCCGCAAATCGTGAGAAACGGAATAGGAGAATGATTCAAGCTCCTTGTTGGCCGCTTCCAATTGCGCATTTTGGAAGCCGAGTTTTGCATTGCTCTCTTCCAATTTTTGCTCTGCCTGTGCGCGGACGTTGTTCTCTCGCAAAAAAAGGAAAAACAGAGCCAGCATGATCAGCGCGACCAGGATCCCTCCGCTGAAGAGCAGGCGGCGGACTTTTCGATTTTCGACGCCTGCGGAGGCTGTCCGCATCTCCAATAGATGGTTTTCCTCGGTAGTCATAGCCGCAAGAGTTTTGGCGAGCGACGGGGAGATGCGCTTGGCTTCCTCATTAATGGGTTTCACCGGGTCCGGCCCGGACTTGCCAGCTTTGCGCAGAGCGATGAGGCGCGCGAGCAGGTCGAATGCCTGATCATTGAGCGGCATGAGCGTCGCGAGATTGGATTGCTGTTCCCGATCATTCGCGGTCAGTTTTTTTACTTGCTCGAGCGCCGCATGAGCCTGGGACTCGGCGACCGCGAATGCCTGAATTCGGGAGTCCGTGCCGTCTGTGTAGTAGCGCACGGATGCGTTTTGCGCTGACTTGACGGCCTCCGTGTACTCAGTTAATGCACGCAAGTCTTCCTGAGTGTGAGTGGCAAGCGCGTTCCACTCGACGAAGTGGTTATCGCTGCGGTAGGCGAGCAGGAACAACGCCGCAATGACCACTGATGCCAACGCGAATCCGCCTGTGATAAGCCGTTGTTGCAGTGACTTTGGCAAGTGTCCCTTTCTAGTGCTCACAATGAGACAAAAACGGCTGATAGAAGCATACTGGCCGCTAAAGTGTCATTCCAGCGGGGTTCGGAACGAAAGAAGCCGTCTGCCATCCGCTATGTGTAAGATAATGGCAACAGGATGCCGGACTGGGAATGTAACGTGAGTACTATCTAACCCTAACAGTAAACATTGCTACGGTGCTTTATAAATCGAGGAAAAATTTTTTTATTCACCGCAACAGATCGTTTTCAACATACACCATGGGAGTTGTTGGGGCATTGCATTGTGCGGAGTCCAGATCTAGTAGGATATGGTAAACCTTGAGAATTCAAGGAGTTGCAGGCTAAGCTGGTGCGTGAATGGTTAGAGCACTTTTGTGCCATGCTTTTGTGCGCCCGCACGCCGCTCGATAAAGCAGGCACTTGCGTCCGCCGGTTTCTCAGAATTCCGATTCCAGCATAGTCTTCGCCGCACACTGAGCCGCCGCCCGAGCCATGAGGAACCCCAAGTGAAGGCAGCTCAGGCTCTCCGAAGGGCCTTCCACAGTTAATGGAAGGCCCTGAGCTTTTAGTCGCTTCGCAATGCTTCAACCAACGAGAAAGAATTCCACGAACTGCTGCCGTGTTTTTTTTGGCGTAACCATCATTCTAAAGCGATTGCGGCTTATAGCCCCAAAATTCAGATGATGCTGTCGCCAC
>DATEKE010000137.1:0-8317 GCA_035277605.1 Terriglobales bacterium
CGAGCGTCCGCATTTTGTGCAACAGCGCACAACTGCTGCGTGCTTACGAAGATGTGTAAAACGACAGGAAATTTTATCGCCCGACGTCGGAACCCAGTCCATCGAAGTTGTGAGCCACTCCCTGGCCTCCCGACTGAGATACCCTCGCTCGATTACGGAACCATAGCGCCGGCACAAGTTTCTTAAGGACTTCTCTGTAATTGTGGCGTCGTAGAATTTTACGACACCGCGCACAAGCAGCCCCTCAAACGTCCGAGTGGATAGTCCGAGTGACGCCGCAACCTCCGCCCATGCTCGTTTCCCGCGTGAGGCTCTTGGAGATGGCGCTGAAGAAGCGTTGAGCGTGGAAGAGACCTCCGGGCCAGCAGCGTTCTGCGCAGGTAATGTTGTTTGGCGATCCGACCCTTCTATAGAGGCTGCCGATTCGTTTCGGGTCTTCAGTTGCAGCTCTGATAATTGCGGCGATTCACGCAGTCGGTCCAGCGACACGCGAGTGATTCGAGGATCGCGCACCTCCAGCAGCCCTTCGACGATCAGCCGTTGAATCGCGTGGCTGGACATGTGTAGCTCGCGCGCCAGCTCCGATCGGGCGTAGCCTTCCAAATGAACGCGACTGCTCTTGCCCAACGTTGCAAGGTGGTATCGAACGGCCGCTTCCGAGCGGTGCAAGATCTTCGCGATAACACGAGCGCTCTTGTATCCCGCTAGATCGATGAGCACTCGATGGTCTTCTTCTGTCCACCGGGCACGTGAACGTTCCCGACCACGCTTGGGCTTAGCCTGAACGAGCCCGATTCTTCTCGCATGCTGCCAGATTACGTGCGGCCGCCACTCTGGATGGCGCCTCAGCAGTTGCTGGACTGCATTTCTCTTTCCTTGCCAGCCATCCTGATAGCCTCCGCGTAGGATTTGCTCGTCATCCGACGTCCAGGCCGATGGTGAACCACGCTGGCGTCCTCTTGGATTTTTTAGCCATCGGAGGCGGCGCCACAACTCCGACCGTTGCAGGTCGGGTTCATGCTTCAGGATTCTTTCGATCGCTGAGTGCGAGCCTTGTCGACCTCGCCGACTTCCGTCGCGCAGTATTTCGTCCACTTGTTCCGGGGAGAAAAATCGGAGCAGGTAGCCATCCGTTGTCTGTTCCCAACGGTTCGCCATGATGCAACTGCCTTACTCGATTCGAACTTTCCTGGAGGCGTTCCACTTTGCGGAGCGCGACGCTCGGTCTCAACGAGAGGCCTTCCCTGTTCGGAAAAGCAGCCGGTTTGAGAGGTGTGAATCGTGCATGCAAGGCGCGCGGCACAGTGAAATTCATCTTTTGTGGTCGGAAGATCGGCCAAAACAGAGATCGATTGCGAAATGTACCGGTCCATCGCGAAATCTCCAGGGTACAGCGGAGATCGTGTTCTCTTAGGGAAGCAGATGTCTGGCAGGAATTGCGACCAACTGGGAGAAGATCGCCGGCGATTATTCTTCTGGGGTCATCATGTCGTGCCATTTGCTCGTGTCCACGACGTAACTTAATTCCGCGGAATCTACATTCCACGGATCATCAAGCGGCAGCCGAAACTCACATTCAAATGGGAAGGACTGACCAGCTTCGGCACCGTCACCGCGGCGAAGATCGGAATTCGAGCCCCATTGAAGTGTCACCTCCACCGAGCCAGCAACCACGTACGTGATCGTGTCAACGCCAATAGCGGCAACGGTAACTTCGTCGACATAAATCTCGTCCACAGAATGGTGCGTGGCTATCTCATCGGCCGCCAGGAGGGTCTCACTTAGAAGTGCATCCACGCCGCGCGGTCGAGAGCTTCGGCGATTGGTGCGAGCACGGCGTTACGACATGCATGAAGAGAATCCACGAACGCTTCCATGGCGCCCATGGTTCGTTCGATAACATCGTGCTGTGCGCTCTGATCCCGGATGATGGTGTTCCCGCGACCGTGGACGTGTTTGCTCAACTCGTTGACCGCGTCCAACAGGCGGGTGCGCGGGGGCGGCAGATCGATCTTGAGTTCGTCTTTCACGAAGACATCGGAAAGACCGCCTTGGATGGCAAAAACCACGCGCTGCCAGCGCGTCGGTTTACCGCCATCTCGCTCGGCGCTAAACCACGGTGCCTTGACGACTTGATCCTCTGGAGACGACGTATCCATCATGTGCTCGAACAAAATCCGCATCGCGGTCGAGAAGAAGTTCAGACGCAGCGGGTTTTCTCGATCCGACAGCGCGTGCAGTGCGCCTTCAATTGCGCAGTGGGCGAACTGGTCATCCATTCCTATTTTGCTTTTTAGGGTCGCAATACGTTGTTCGCACATCATTTTTTCGTCGTTCGGGTTATAGCACGATATCTTTTGAGGTAAGCATTCCCGAAGCGACCGGCTCCTACACTCGGCCATAGAAGCGGACTTTATTAAGGACATGGATGTCGTATTCTAATAGATAAGACTATTACATACAGCGACATACGTGATGTATAATCCGGACATGACTGCGGACATAAGAGCGGCTGCAGACCGTGGTGAAGCTGTGTCTATGATGGAGCCCTTGCTTATTGCAGAAGGCTCCCGTCACCGGGCAGTTCTGACAGATCTCGTCGTGGAATTGGCCCAGAAATCGGCGGGCTTTCGTCGCAGTCTGCCATCGACCCTGCTGACATCACTTGCCGATCTGGTCCGTGCAATGAACTGCTATTACAGCAACCTCATCGAAGGCCATGACACTCATCCGATCGACATCGAGCGAGCGCTAAAAAACAACTACAGCAAGGATGCGCGAAAACGTGACTTGCAGCTGGAGGCGAAGGCCCACATAGCGGTGCAAAAATGGATCGACGAGGGAGGTCTGACAGGACGCTCAGAAACAAGTGATGGCATCTGTAAAATCCATCGGCGATTTTGTGATCTGTTGCCCACAGACCTATTGTGGACGACCGACCCCGATACGCATGAACGCGTACGCGTCGTCCCCGGCGAACTCAGAGAAAGGGACGTGAAAGTTGGCGATCACGTCGCCATCAGTCCGGGCGCTGTGCCGCGCTTCCTGGCTCGCTTCGAGGAAGTCTACAGTCACCTCAGCAAGGCGGATTCAATTCTTAGCGCAGCGGCAGCGCATCATCGCCTTGTATGGATTCACCCATTCGTAGACGGAAATGGTCGCGTTGCGCGATTGATGTCGCACGCGATCTTGCTGGAGACGCTCGATACGGGCGCCGTATGGTCTGTGGCGAGGGGACTTGCGCGCAATGTTGACAGATACAAGGCATTGCTCGCCGCGTGCGATGCTCCACGGCGCAATGACCTCGACGGGCGAGGTGATCTCAGCGAAGAAGCTCTGTCGCGATTTACCGATTTCTTTCTCCGAACCTGCATCGACCAGGTCGAGTTCATGGAGGGCCTGATGCAACCGGATCGGCTCCGCACACGCATCCTTTTGTGGGCTGAAGAGGAAATAAGGATTCGAGAGCTTCCACCCAAGTCAGACCGCATTCTCGAAGCGGTTCTATACCGAGGGGAACTATCTCGATCCGACGTTGCCAAGATCGTTGGCGTGGGCGAGCGGCACGCACGGCGGATCGTCTCCGCCCTCATAAAGCGTGGTGTGCTTGCCTCAGAAAGCTCACGCGCGCCCCTACGCCTTGTGTTTCCGGCCGGACTAGCCTCGCGCTGGATGACAGGTCTATTTCCGGAGAAGGCCAACTAGAATATTGGGCGGGTCGGACCGCAAAGCGACTTTGCAAGACTCAAATTCCGCTTGAGTCATCAGACTTCGGATATGGGATCGCCGAGAATGTCATGAAGTTCACACAGATCAATTCTCGACGACTGTGCCGACTGCGAAAGAAAACCGACAGTCTGATCAGGCCGCAATCCTTTCGTAGCGATGGTGCAGGCCGCCGACCCGCGGAATGGCTACGATCCGCCCCGTTCCCACGGGCTGAACCGGACGACTGATAGGCGCATCTTTCCCCAAAGATAAGTGCGTCGGGAATGCTCGTAGTAGTCGAAGTAGGACTTGAGAATTCTGCGCAGGCCGGACCCGTTCAAAGCGATGACATGATCGAGGCATTCACGGCAAATCGAGCCGATCAATCTCTCGACGTACGCATTCTGCCAGGGAGATTGTGCGGCGGTGTGAACTTCTTTGATGCCACGCCATCGTGCTGCTTCCGAGAATCTCTCGCCGCAGCTCCCATCCCGGTCCCGCACTGGCGGTTGTTCGCGCGGCTGTTGTTATCCTGGTTTTCGTACTGTCCATTGTTGCCGTCGTACTGCCCATTGTTGTTCCGGTCCTTCTACTGCCGATTGTTCTTAAGCTTCTTGATAGCCTCAAGCATATTCGTCGCGCAGTGGAACGCGATTTTTATCCCAGCTTTTTTGGGGAAATAGACCCGCAAAGAAACTGCAGGTCTCAAGCTGTGAAGATAGCAAATATGTCGGTTGTGGTTCGCCGACATTCAAATCCGCTAGAAGACTTCGTTCCTTTACCGTAGCATGCGTAAAATCCGAAGCCTTGTGCTTTGCCAAAATTCCATCTGCGTGGCAAAGTCTTGCCAAACAATCCAGCCCGGAGAACAAAAAACAGGCGGGATGGACGCCTGCTAACCCGAAAGACAAAGCAGCATTCCCTCGCTCAGACAAGCAATCGCGTTCGCGTCGTTACCTGAGAGTTTCCCCGATGCGCGCTTCGGAATTTCAGTTCCTCCGGCTGGTCGTCTTCGGAGTCGTAAAAAATTTGCTACAACAACACCTCCATTGCGCGTACCATCTTTTTCGGCGTCTCAATGGCCGGAACTCGACGGCCGCTCTGGATGCGAGATATAAGAGCAATGCAAGAACAGCTTAAAAGCGCAAAATCAGTAGACCGCACCAGAAAGCCCAAAATCGCTCCCACCCGCCTCAAGGCGCTATACGATATAGGTTACGCTCTCCTCACGATTCACGATGAGCCGCGTCGGCTTCTTCCGCCAACTCGCTGAGGAATTGGAAGAAAGCTGGCGACTGGCCGATGAACAATCCCATGTCCGTCAAAAACTTCACCACAGCGGCAGCAATGCCATTTGTTTCGGTTGGTCGAATAACGGAACAAATCGGCAGGTCTTTGCTGATGAAAGGGCAAGGCTCTGGCATGATTAGGTTTGTCTGAAAAGTTTCGCCTCCAAATGGTGCAGAGTTTAGATCGGGAAAAGTGAGGCCGTTAGTGGGATCGGTCAAGGGAGCAAGGGGTGTCGATACCGCATTTCCTGCCTTATCCGACCAAGTCTGAAAGTGCATCGTCTCGGTTGGACCGATGCTGATCAGGATTCGCAGCACCTCTACGCTCGTCGCTCTCTGCGCCATAGCTGGGTAGAGGCTGTTGCCGCCTTGTTCAATCGTTGGGAAGTGGAATGCCGCTGTGTTCGCAATGGCCTGCAGGTGATCGGCAGGACTCAGGTCTGCATCCGTTCGTGGTATCGCCGTGAATTGGCCTTTGTTCAGATCAGGAACTGCTTGGGGAAAAACGACGCCAGCATCAAGATCGGGATTTTGGGAATCGCTGCGATAGCGGGTCCACCAACTCGTATCAAGCGTGAGCTGCATAAGGTTTGTAAGCCTTAACTGCCCGCTTGATCCCGTAGCTGTGCTTCCCGGCAGAGTACGAAACCTTTCGAGATTTACGGTCTCGGCTCCCTTGGAAGCAAGGTAGGCATTTAGGAAGTTCTGGTGAGTGAACTCGTCATCGGTGTTGTCGTGAATATATTGCGCCATGTCGCTGTCCAGATTTGCAAGTGCAGCGGTGTAGGCTGGACTCCCGCTGCCGCCAGGTACTTCCTTGGTATTCGGAACGCCTCCGAGTTCGTTGTACTGAACCCAAAAATCCGTTTCAAGGATTTCCGCCGCAGCCGCGAATCTGAGCATGGCGGCATCGCCCTTCGTTAGATGTCCGGATTGCTTCTCCTCTCCGCGTTCCTTAGCGAATGCCGGGAGACCGCTTCCGAGCACTCCGCCTATGGTTGCTGCTCCAGCGGCTCCGATCCCATCCCTCAAGAACGCACGCCGACTTCTCCGATTCCTAGTTGTACCCTCAGGCTGTTGCATAATTTTCCTTTCTGCTGCCGATTCGACTTTCTGCGGATGTCTCAGAAGGCGAAATGAGACTTCGCTAAAGAACTCTGAGCCTAGCCGGGCTTGTGGTTGTCACGAATTCGTCAAATGCCTGCATATTGCGTTACTAAGGTGAACTACAAGCATCGATGTACGCCTACATCCGTGGGCGGCCCTGAAACCGGGCGAAGTCCGTATTGCGCTATCCTCTGGCCTTTTCACAAACTCGTTTTAACGCAGCGCCGTAACTGGGCCATGTTTTAAAAATCACAAATTAGATGGCTGCTATCTGAGGAGGCTTTCAGAGATGGCCACAATGACGGTGGTTCACGAACGAAGTCTGGGGAGTCGTGAGTACCAAGCATTTCAACTGCTTCACCTTGCGTTTGCGGTCGCGCCGATTCTTGCCGGATTGGATAAATTCTTCGATTTGATGGTGAATTGGGACCACTATCTCGCGCCGTGGATTGCGCACATCGTGGGAAATACGCATGGATTCATGATGTTGGTCGGGGTGGTGGAGATTATCGCAGGCGTAATCGTCGCGGTGCGACCACGCTGGGGAGCCTACCTAGTTGCGCTGTGGTTGTGCGGAATCGTTATCAATCTGCTTTCATATCCCGGTTTTTACGACATCGCGCTTCGGGATTTCGGACTAATGCTCGGGGCAATTGCTTTAGGACGCCTATCGGAGAATTTTTCTCCGGCCTAAAGGTCCACTTGAGCCGCTATGGGAATGCCAACGCGCGACGGCGGCTCTCTCTTCAGAAAAGTCCGCTCTGTGTAAGTGATGTGGGATTTTCCGCTGCGCGGCACGCCTCGCGATCAGCGCATCGCCCTCAATTCGACGTTGGATTTTGTCCAAGCCGCCACGGTGAACGCTCGCTCCACTGCCGCATAGCATCGTCGGCCCACGACGTTGTCTTATCCGTATGGCATGAAGTGCAAGGATTGGGAATCTTATATCTGTCCGTCATCGCGGGCGTAATGAATCGGAACGTATGGGCGTGAACCATCGTGTTAGCCGGGCCTTCGGTCTCAATCGCAGGCATGTGGCAGGCGACACACTGGCTTCCTGCGCTTCCGTCCTTATGGTGCGTGTGTTCCTCGATTGTCGCTGTGCGTGGCCCGTTTGGCGACGACGGGCCGTGACAATCAAGACAGAGTTGATTGGCGGGCTTGCGCAGTTGCGCATAGTTCGAGGTGCCGTGAACGTCGTGACAATCGAAACACGTTACGCCTCGACGATACATCACGCTCTGAACAAAATCGTTCCCTTGCATGCGATTCTTGTGTGCAGTCCCGTCGGGGAAATAGAGAAAATTCTGCGGCTCTCCTAGTGTGTGATCCTCCAGTTTCCAATAATCGGCCAGTTTCAGTCCCGCATGATATCCAACAGGCCAATCGTAGTACTTGCCTTCGATGGGATTGAAAGCGGTTGCCCTTGCGAATGACATTGAATGCATGTGTCGCTGGCCGCGACGTAGTCCATGTGTGCTGGATCGAGAATATTGCCTCGGGTGGGATGTGCGACATGCTCCTACCCGGGCCGTGGCAGCGTTCGCAGCCCACGTTCCACTCGGCCACTTGCTTCGTGTGAATGTCATAATTAACCGAGTGACGGCCATCACAGAGCGGTCCTGTTGGCCGGTGGAAGTTGTCACCCGGATAAAACTGCGCCCACCAGTCACCACCAGTCGGCGGCACCTGATACTTGCTCCATTTCTTGTTCACACCTTCCCACTGAACGGGCAGAGGGAAATAGTCGTCGCCGATTTTTGTGAAGTATCTTTGTTTCCAAATACTGCCATAAACGAAAGCAATCTGATCTTTGGAGAACTTGTAGACGTTGTTTGTGGCAAGGTTTGGAATGATAGCGTCGGGGTGTTGGCGCGGATCGCGGATGATAACACTTTTGGGAGCGCTCGTATCTCAAAAAGCAGGCGCTCCCGTGTGCACGAATCGATCGCTTTCAGCCGATTCGGGTTACTTTTGAACAGAAAGCAGATTCCCCGGTTTGTTGAAACGTACGTAGTTAGTGAAAGCGGAGAGATGATCGTGCGCGCCCGAGGCAGGGCGCCCTATACTGCCAGTGCCGCGTCGACCTGTGTATATAAAGGACCGACCACCTGGTGCGGACCCAGACGGTTGGACTCGGGTTTTGACAACTATGACCTTGAGGATGAATAACTTGCTTGTTGGAATTCAAAAGCGATCCGAGTGTGTTGATG
>DATEKE010000138.1:0-9687 GCA_035277605.1 Terriglobales bacterium
ATCGTCGCAGTCGCGGTTCTGCACTGTGCGCTCATGTATGGTGCGGAAGCTCGTGCGTCTGCTCCTCAGTTCCATGTTCAATTCGATCGCGCGGGAATTACCAGCCTCAAATTCGTCGGCGATAAGTTCGACACCGATTACATCGCCGACGAATCCACGCTGGGCCATGTTCGTATTCGCTACAAGATGGGCGAGAACGAGTGGCGAGAGTTCTCAACAGCGGATGAGAGCAATAAATACGAGCGGTTGCGTGATTCCCGCTCTCAGCGCGCGCTCCAGCAGCTTTCCATCGTCTACAACCCGCAGAGCTGGATCAAGAACGAGTACTACGCCGACCTGGAGTTGACTGAGCGCTTTCGCGTGGAAGCCGACGCGATTTACTGGACAATTTTCATCCGCAATCCCACGCACAAGCCCATCGAGCTAGGCGACGTTTTCCTGCCGCTGCCGTTCAACACCAGCAAGCGCTGGGACAAAGACATCACTTACAACCAACGCCTCGTGCAGCATCAGTACATCTCCGGCCACGGATCGTTCCTCTACTGGATGCGACCTAACGGAGTCGGCCCGTTCCTGGTGATGACTCCAGTCGCAAAGTGTCCTCTGTTCGAACCTACTCGTAGCGAGATGAACTTCGCACCCGGCAAGCTCGAATACGGCGATCGTGGAGGTGTGTACATTCTTTCCGGCAAGAAGGGCGAGGAAGACAAGGCCCGCGGGGGAACGTGGCGCCAGCCGCAGACTACAGTTATGCTCTGGCCTACAAACTCCGAGCACGACGGCATTACTTACGCCTTCAAGTTTCGCTGGGCCAAGGACTACGACGGAGTCCGCAATGTGCTTTTCGATGAGGGTCTGCTGGATGTAAACGTTGTTCCAGGAATGACGGTGCCGACCGGAACTGAGGCGATGGTCGCAATTCGGAGCAAGAGTCCGATTCATGCCGTTACTCCCGAATTCCCTGACACTACTCAGGTCGTTGCTGGTCGGGGAAAAGCTCCGAACACATCAATCTATAAGGTCAAGTTTTCCCGGCTGGGCGAAAACGAACTGGTCGTGCACTTTGGGAAGGATCAGTATTCGGTCCTGGAGTTCTTCGTTACTGAGTCGATCAGCACGCTCATAAAAAAGAGAGCGGCTTTTCTGGTGAGCCACCAGCAGCACCGAGATCCGTCGAAGTGGTACAACGGCCTATTTTCAGAATGGGACATGAAAGCTAAAGTGCTGCGCAGCCCGGACGACAAAGACGGACTAGCCGACTACATCCTGGCCAGCGACGATCCTGGTTTATGTAAGGCTCCATACATCGCCGCAAAGAATGCGATCTACCCCGACGCGAAGCAAATCGAAGCGGTCGAGTACTACCTGAAGAATTTCGTCTGGGGCAAGCTCCAGATGACGACGGATGAGAATTATCCATACGCGGTGTATGGGATCGATAACTGGAAGATCAACCGCGACAGCAAGCCCACTGATCGTTATGGATGGACGGAGCACTTATGGCGTCCTTATGACTACCCACACATCGTGCTCCTTTACTGGAGCATGTACCAGATCGCGCGTGACTACCCAGAGCTTGTCCACTATCTCGACAAAGACGGATTTCTCGAGCGAGCTTATGGCACGGCACGCGCGTTCTATACATATCCGTGGCAATTTGCCCGTTGGTCCACCAATGATCTTGGCAATTACAACGAACTGGTCATAGCCGACCTCATTGCGGAACTCGACCGCGTTGGCTGGCGCGATAAAGCGGATGTGTTGCGCAAACGCTGGGAAAGCAAGGTCGAGCACTTCGTCAACGACCAGCCCGATTTGTTTTACTCCGAGTACCCATTCGATCCGACAGCATTCGAATCGACGGGTGCGTTTGCGCACTACGCGATTGAGCAATTGAAGAATCCGGCCAGAACGTTGAAGGTCTCTGCTGCTGATGTCGACAGATTCACTCAGGAGCAGTTAACCGGAAATATCTGCACGCGAGGGTGGCTCGAGCCTAACTACTGGCAACTTGGAGTCGAAGGTAATCTGCGGTACATGTCGCAGATGGGCGGCTGGTCAATTCTTGATTACGGCTTGTACTACGCGAAGAATCCCTGGCCATATCTGCGTCTTGGCTATGCTTCGTTTCTAAGCTCGTGGGCGCTGATGAATACCGGAACTTCGCAATCGAACTATGGCTACTGGTATCCAGGACTCGAAAATGATGGAGGCGCCGGCAGCGCATACGTTCCGCAGGCATACGGTTCAAACTGGTTCGGCAAACAACAGCCACGGGGCGCCTGGCAGTACAGCGGAGAGATCGACCTGGGATTCTCCGGCGCGCTCCGAGACGCTGCCGTAATCGTCGCCGACGATCCAATCTTTGGCCGAATCGCGTACGGAGGCGAACTGCACACGGTTGGCAACCGAACGGAAGTAATTCCTGAAGATGGAGTCGGCAGACGTTTCCACATTCTCGATGGCCGCCATCGGGTGCACCTGATTCTCAATCGCGATGGTTTTGCGCAAGGCGAGCCAATTCGTTTTCAGGATGCTTTAGGGGAAATCGCGTTCACTATTGAAAACCGCGATCCCTCCGAAGGTGCTCACAACGTTGATCTCGGGATTTCAGGATTGCCAGGCAAATACGACATATTGGTAGGTGGCAAACGGCTGGGTTCCACACTTAGTGAATCACAGACTCAAACGGTGCTTCCCCTTGAAGGCCGGCGGATTGTGGTCGAGTTGCACCGCGTACGGGATTGATCTCGCGATTAGCCGGTGCCATTCACGATGAGTATCATGGGCCATTGATGTCTCAGGACAGGCTGATTCGAGCAGGGTTCTCCCGCCGTCGTTTTCTGCAGAGCTCCGCATTTGCCGCTTTAGGAACCTTTGTTTCTGGTGCGACTCCGTTTTCGTTTGCGGCAAACTCACGCCCGGCCTTTGAGGAAGTTCCACCAGATGCGAGCGGCATCCACTGGCGGCACACTGCAGGCCTGTCGCCGCAAATGTACATGCCTGAGACTTCAGGGGCGGGATGTGCGTTCCTCGATTACGACAATGATGGATGGATGGATATATATCTCGTCAACAGTGGTCCGTGCGATTTCTATACGCCTCCCATTCCGCTGAGAAATGCGCTCTATCGCAACAATCGCGACGGCACATTTACCGATGTCACTGCAAAAGCCGGCATACCGGGAAATGCGTATGGAATGGGAGCTGCCGTTGGCGATTACGATCGCGATGGACTCCCTGACCTCTACGTGACGCAATATCCGCGCAGCATTCTTTATCACAACAACGGCGATGGGACATTTACCGATGTAACTGCAAAAGCAGGCGTTGCAGCACCGGGCTGGGCCACGAGCGCGGTCTGGTTCGACTATGACAACGATGGCCTGCTCGATCTTTTCGTCTGCCGCTTCGTGGACTTCAGCAAATCGAAGAATATTTACTGCGGCAGCGAGCAGATGCGCGTGTACTGCATGCCGAATGTGTATCCCGGAATGCCGTGCTGGTTGTTTCATAACAATGGCAACGGAACGTTCACCGATGTAAGCAAAGAATCAGGGATCGCGGCGCAAGCGGCAAAAGCGTGGGGAGCGGTTGCCGCAGACATCAACAACGACGGTTGGATGGATCTATTTGTCAGCAACGACAAAATTGCCAATTTCCTGTTTGCCAATCGCAAAGGCAAATTCGAGGACTTAGGCGCGCTCTCGGGAGTCGCATACAACGTGATGGGACTCGCTCGTTCCGGAATGGGAGTCGATGCCGGCGACTTCGACCAGGACGGCTGGCTCGATCTTTTTGTCACCAACGTTGACCAGGAGATGTTCTCCCTCTATCGCAACACTCACGATGAAACCTTCGACGACGTGGCCGCCTCCGCCGGCATTGCAAGGGATACGAAATTCTTAAGCGGCTGGGGAGTTAAGTTCATCGACTACGATAACGACGGCAACCTCGATCTATTCATGTGCGATGGCCATCCGGACACTATGGTGAATCGCCGCATTTCCAACGTTACGTACTCCGAGCCCATGCTCGTTTTTCACAATGATGGAAAGACGTGGAAGAATGTCAGCCGTGACAGCGGTCCAATTTTTTCGAAATCCTTTGCGGCGCGCGGACTCGCGATTGGAGATTTCAATAACGATGGCTCAGTTGATGTGCTCGTGTCAGTAAACGACGGAGCGCCGATCCTGCTTCGCAACAACGCCGGAACGCAGAACCATTGGCTTGGGCTGCGCTTGATTGGGAAGAAAGCAAATATCGACGCGATCGGCGCCAAGATTACTTACCGTGCCGGAGAATTGCAGCGGCACTCGTGGAAAGTTGGTGGCGGAGGATTTCTCTCCTCGCACGATCCGCGCATGGTTCTTGGTTTAGGTCAGCAAAAGAAGCTCGATTGGCTGGAGATCAGTTGGCCACAGCCCAGCGGCAAGACGGAGCGATTCACGAATGTTCCAATCGATCGCTACATCACCATTGTCGAGGGCGAAGGAAAGTGGACGTAAATGCGGTGGTGGATTCGACAGCATAGCCCCAAGGCGAGGGCCATCTTGTTTCTAGCGTCAATCGCACTGCTGCTGATTCCCATCCCGCTTGGCTCTCTTCAATCAAGGTTCCCCCAAAGCAGCAATGACGCTGAGAGCGAGTTGCAAATCGGAACTCAGCTGACTCGCTCTGGACATTTTCAAGAAGCCATACCGCATCTGGTTGCCGCGCAAGATGGAGTATCAAATCAATACGCCGCTGAATTCAATCTGGCGCTCTGCTATGTAGCCACTCGACAAAGCACGCAAGCGGTTCCGATTCTCACCAAGCTTCGCCACAATCACGAGAGCGCTCAAGTAGAGAATCTTCTCGCGCAGGCATACATAGGAGCCGGCAACTCTGAAGCAGCGCTCGATGCGCTGAAGCGCGCGGCAGCCATAACTCCGGATAATGAGAAACTCTATGCCTTCGTAGCAGACGCGTGCACCGAGAGCCAGAACTACGATCTTGGTCTCGATGTAGTCGATCTCGGTCTGCAGCATCTTCCCAATTCGGCGACTTTGCATTATCAGCGCGCGATGTTTTTGTCCTCAGTTGACGAATTTGATGCGGCGAAGCCTGACTTCGCGTTGGCAAGAAAGCTCGGAGCCGGCAGCGACATCGGATATCTTGCCGTGGCGCAGGAAAGCCTGCTCGCAGGAAAGATCGAAGACGCGGTTCGCTCTGCTCGCGAGGCCATCAGCGCTGGCCATCAAGACTATCGTTTATTGACCATTTTGGGAGAAGGACTGCTGCGGTCGGGTATCACTCCCGCTCAGCCGCAATTTGCCGAAGCCGAATTGGCGCTGAGCAAAGCCGTAAAGCTGCGGCCTAACTATTCCGATGCGCAGCTCGCTCTAGGGAAGCTCCAGTTGCTCTCTCACCATTTGAACGAAGCCATTTCGCACCTTGAGCAGGCGCGTTCGCTCGATCCTCACAATCCGGCAGTCTATTCCCAACTCGCTGCTGCATACCGCGAGCACGGTGATGTGCAGAAGGCGGAAGGGACCCTTGCAGTACTGGCGCAGCTCAACCGTGAGCAGATGGAAAAGATTGGCTCTGCGCCCGGAGAACGCAAGCCAGTGGCGGGAGCGCATAGCGTGAATCGGCGCGATGTACCGAAACAGTAGGGTTGCCCATGTAGCGTCCGGTTTTTGCTGGAAGCCAGTACTGTTCCCGATAGCGATAGGGAACGGGTGAGTAAGAGTAAAGCTTTTCAACCGCCCCGGCTTGCCGGGACGGCACTGACGAATTGACCCGCGCTGCACGGGCGAGGACGGCCGCACCACCTACGGCTTTGGATGAAATCGCGGAAACGGCTTCTCTACGAGTCCAGCGCCTTCTTTTACTGCGATGATTTGATCCGCTTTCAAGTTTTGCAGCTTCGTTACCACACCGCTCGGCCATGTAATTTCCAGCGAGTCCACTTTGGAACGTTGGCCTAATCCGAAGTGCAGCCGCGGATCTTGCGCCGACTGGTAGCTCATCCCGCCTTTCCGTTGGTCATAGAGAACCAGATCGCCAGCCACGAGCTTCACACGCGCGCCGACGCCATCGCGATTCGAGCGAGTTCCAATCAGGAACAGCTCCAGCCAGTGATTCGCATTTCCGCCGTCATTGCGCAGAAGCTGTGGAACGCCTCCGTTGTTGCTGACGAGGATGTCCAGATCGCCATCATTGTCGTAGTCCGCGATGGCGGCGCCGCGGCTGACGCGATCTGCCGCGAAATCCGGACCAAGCTGATTGCTTACGTTCTCGAATGTGCCATTGCCGAGGTTGCGAAACATCAGCTTAGGTTCGGCGTAATGACTCTCGGCGTGATAGCGCTCGATGTTGTCGAGCACGTGGCCGTTGGCCATGAAGAGATCGCGCGCGCCATCGTTGTCGTAATCCATGAAGCGCAGGCCGAAGCCGCTCATGTGAAACGTCGCGTAACCGATTTTCGAGCGCAGAGTTTGGTCCTCGAAACCATCTTTGCCGAGATTGCGATAGATGCGTGCTAACTGCGTGTCCAGATGAGTGACGGCGATGTCCATCCGCCCACTCCCGGTAGTATCGGCTGCGTCGGTGCCCATTCCTGCTTCGGGAAGGCCGTCGTTGCTCACCGCGACGCCGGCGAGGTAGGCAAGCTCGGTGAAGGTGCCATCACGATTGTTGTGGAAGAGGGAATTGGGCATGGAGTCGTTCGCGATAAAGATGTCCTGCCAGCCGTCGTTGTCGTAATCGAAGGTGACCACGCCCAGACCGTTGGCCGGCTTGGCCGCGAGTCCGGACTCTTTGCTCGCGTCGGTAAACGTGCCGTTGCCATTGTTGCGATACAAAGTTGGCGGCTGACCGTGATAGACGTCGGGATGGCAATAGCTCCGCATTCCGGGGCCGCGATCCCCGCACCAGAAATTGTGTTCCGGAGACCAATCGACATAGTTCGCGATTACCAGATCGAGATGCCCGTCATTATTCGAGTCAAACCAGGCCGCACTCGACGCCCAGCGCCCCACGTTCTCGACACCCGCCTGCTTCGTCACATCGCTAAAGGTGCCATCGCCGTTGTTGTGGTAGAGAATCGAGCGCCCATAGCCGCAGATGAACAAATCGGGAAAGCCGTCGTTGTCGTAATCGCCCACGGCGATTCCCATCCCAAAAAGACCTTCAGCACCGACGCCAGCTTTCGTTGTTACGTCGGTAAAGGTGCCATCGCCATTATTGCGGTAGAGCGCGCCGCGTAGCGGATGTGGCGGCTTATAGATCTTCGTCGGCGCGCTGTTCACCAGGTAAAGGTCAAGCAGTCCGTTCTGGTCATAGTCGATCCATCCGCAGCCGGCGCCCATGGTTTCGATCAGGTACTTCTCCGGAGTGGCGGCATTGTCGTGCTTGAAATCGATTCCGGCGGCGCGCGTCACGTCAGTGAACGTGACCTTGTTTGCACTGGCCCGCGATACTTGCTCGAAAGGATTGATCAGGAACGATATCCCGAAGAACTTCAGCAGATCTCTGCGGGAAAGTTTTGGTGTTTGCCGCACTGGCGACTCGGGACCCTCGACGAAGATGTTGAGGGAAATAGTATTCTGAGGCGGTCAATCTGCCAAAACAGGGAGAAATGCAGGGCTGTTTCGAATTTTGTTCTGGAAATTCACGTATTCTGCCCAAAAATCGCAAAGTTTGTGCGCAGGCAGGGAACTTAACAGGGAAGCTAGGGAATTTCTCCGTAAGCTTAACGGAGTACAGCATTTGCTCGACGTCTCCTGGAAACCAGGAAAGTGGGAACAGGGAAGCCTCAGGGAATTTCGCTAACGCTGAAGTTAGTGTATTGAGCGCTGAATATAATCGGGGCAGGATATGAGAAATCCTGCTGCGCTCCTGGTGCCCGTCGTTCTCTGTGTAGTTCCCGCATTGCCGCAGGCCGTCAGCCGCAGCATGCCATTCGCGCAGGCCCTCAATCTGGCCGATCACGGACGCTGTTCCGAGGCTCTCCCTGGCCTGAAGCGAGCCGCTCAGTCAGCTGACAAACAGTTGAGCTACCGCGCCGCGCTCACCGGCGCGCGCTGTGCAATGACGCTGCAACGCCGCGCTGACGCCCTCGAACTTCTAGCCGTCCTCGCCCGCAAGTTTCCCGACGATCCCGAGGCGGCCTACAACTCTGCACGTTATCTTTCTCAGCTCGCCAACGAGACCGCTGAGCACCTGGCCGCAACCGCTCCCAATTCGGTACAAGTACGCAAGATGAATGCTGAGGCGCTGGAATCGCAGGGCAAGGGCGACGAAGCCATTGCCGAATACCGCAAACTGCTGGCCGAAGATCCGAAACTTCCGGAGCTGCATTTTCGCATCGCGCGTCTGCTGCTCGAAAAGAATCCCCCGCAGACGGAAGAAGCGAAAACAGAGCTCGACGAAGAGCTGAAAGTAGCACCGAACAACTCGGCAGCTGAATTTGCCCTGGGCGAAATTGCGCGACAGGAGGCTGACTGGCCGACCGCCATCGAACATTTCCAGCATGCCGCCAACCTCGACGCGGGATTCGTCGAGGCATTTCTCGCCTTAGGCATGTCGCTCAACGCAGCCAATCGGTTTCGCGAAGCGATTTCCCCGCTCGAGCGATATACGAAGATGCAGCCCGGCGACCCAGCTGGACACTATCAGCTCGCAACCGCCTACTCCCGAACCGGCAATAAAGCCGCCGCCGAGCGCGAACTCGCAGAGCAGCGTCGGCTGGTTGATGCAAATCCAGTGCGTAGACCGGAATGAGCGGCTTCTGGCTTCTGGCTTCTGGCTAGATCCAAAGCCACGGCTGGGTTGAACACGGAGGACACGGAGGACGCGGAGGGAAAATCAAATTACTGTCTTTCAAAGCTTTTCCACGCAGTTAGCATTTCGTGCTCTGGCGGTTCGCGCATAAGTGGCTCCCTCCGTCACCTCTGTGTCCTCCGGAGTTGGGTGTTGATTAGCCAGAAGCCAGAAGCAAGCGGCCAGTAGCCCAGAAGTCCCTTCCGTCCCAAGGCTGAAAATTTCGCACAATAATGCCTTGACAACAGGATTGGATTCTTTATACAAAGCTGCCTACGCTTCTGTCGGAGCATTTCCGGCAGACTTGCAGCCATTTATGAAAGCGCTTTCAGCAACTCGCCAGTCTCCTCTGCTGCGTGCGCTCTCCGGCCTGTCACTTTCCCTGGTCTCCCGGCCACAGGCAGCCCGAAACGGGAGTTCCAGTTCATCGCGAGGAGGAACCATGTCGCTTCAGTTTCTGCGTAGAGCTTGGGTTTTTAGCGTTGCCGCCCTGTTCATTATTGCGGTTGGCGCCCCGTTAGCCTGGGGTCAGCACACCGAAGGAACTGTAAATGTCACCGTCACCGACCCGCAGGGTGCCGTAGTGCCCGGCGCCGAAGTCAGGTTGGTGGACCCAGCCAGCGGCGACACCCGCGTTGGAAAGACGAGCAACGGCGGAACCTACAGCTTCCCCAACCTCTCAGTTGGCAATTACCGGCTCGAAGTCAACAGCACGGGTTTTGCTGCGCAGCAAGTTCCCAATGTCGTGGTGCAGGCGACTAAGACGACGGATATCCGCATCGAGCTCGTCGTTGGTACGCAGGTGCAAACCGTGCAGGTGGAATCTGCCACTCCGGTGCTGGAAACCAGCAATAACGCGATCGGCAGCGTCATTGATCC
>DATEKE010000139.1:0-8531 GCA_035277605.1 Terriglobales bacterium
CGGCCCCGGCCTTCACCGACGTGAGACCCGACTGCCCGGGGATTCCGATATGCGCTGTGGCCATGGCTTGCTGTTCAGCTCGCCGGCTGATCTTCCGCCCCTTTCGAAGATGAAAACTGAGCATGGTGGGAAAGGTTACAGCCAGGTGCAGATTTTTGGGGAGAAAGGGGCTAGCGGGGGTGGAAGAAATGGACTTCGTAGCACTAAGTGGACTTAATGGAATGAGTGGACTTTGTGGACAAATTCAAGAACTATGAGCTCAGCGGCGAAAGAACAGCCAGAACACAGCTAAAAACCAGCTAACCTGAATCCACCAGGGTCCACCAAGTCCACCCAATCCACAAAGTCCACTTCGTCCACAGTCAGCAATGCCGGTAACCGCAATAGCAACAATTGTTTACATACTTGCCAATTTTTTTCTTGACCCTCACCGAATGACCGTATACCCTACCGCTTCTGCATGGCGCTAAGTGGTTTTTCGGCTTGGCTTTGTAGATTCGAGCAACTCGGCGAGCTGGTTTGGCATCTCCTATCGCGCTGCCAGAGTTCTCCCCGGAATAAAATTCCGCAGCAAGTAGTCAGGAACGAAGATCCTGTGACTTTTTAGGCTCCTGCGCCGTCTAATAGTAAGCAACTGCTTACCTGGGCCCCGAAAAAGATTCCGAGAAGGCTGTTAGCTCTATCTCCAAGATTCTAAAAAGAAAGGAAAATTACCTATCATGCGCTCTGATTTGATTTATGATGCTCTCGGCACGGTACAGAACCGTTACCTTCTGTGCCAGGTCGCTTCAAAGGCGACTCGCAAGTTCCACAAGCCCAACACCCGCGTACAAGAGACGATGAACGAAGTCCTCACCCGAGTGGGTAAGGCCAACGCTCCTGACCGAGTGATGGGTACGACTGAAGAAGCGTTCGAGCCGCAGCGGCAGGCTGCTTAAGCAGCCTCTGCCGCGCGCCCGGCGCGGCGTTCTCCCCCAAGGATCCTTCGCAGATTTTCACAAGTTTGTTTCTCAATTTTTCAAAATACCTCTCCTTTGCAACAACTCCCGTAGGTGATCATGACCATCGCTGAACTGAAAGAAAAGAACATTACAGAACTAACCCGCATCGCGCGCTCACTGGAACTCCCGGGCGCCAGCGGACTTCGCAAGCAGGACCTTATCTTCAAGATCCTGCAGGCTCAGAGCGAAAAAGAAGGACACATCTTCGCCGAAGGCGTCCTGGAAATCCTGCCCGACGGCTATGGCTTCCTTCGCTCTCCCGACTACAACTACCTGCCCGGTCCGGATGACATCTACGTATCTCCGTCGCAGATTCGCAAATTCGACCTCAAAACCGGTGACACGGTCAGCGGCCAGGTTCGCCCGCCACACGAAGGCGAGAAGTACTTCGCGCTGGTAAAGATCGAAGCCGTCAATTTCGAGTCGCCTGACGAGGCACGCAACAAGATTCTCTTTGACAACCTGACGCCGCTCTATCCGCAGGAGCGCATCAAGCAAGAGACCGTGCGCGAGAACATCAGCGCGCGCGTCATGGACCTGCTAACGCCGGTTGGCAAAGGACAGCGCGGACTGATCGTCGCACCTCCGCGTACCGGTAAGACCATGCTGCTGCAGGCGATCGCGAATTCAGTTACGACGAATCATCCTGAAGTCGTGCTGATCGTGCTGTTGATTGACGAACGTCCGGAAGAAGTTACGGACATGCAGCGCTCGGTGAAAGGCGAAGTTATTTCTTCGACCTTTGATGAGCCCGCAGCCCGTCACGTACAAGTCGCCGAGATGGTGATCGAGAAGGCGAAGCGCCTGGTCGAGCACAAGCGCGATGTCGTAATCCTGCTCGACTCAATTACTCGTTTGGCACGCGCTTACAACACGATCGTTCCGCCATCCGGCAAAGTGCTCTCCGGCGGCGTGGACTCGAATGCGTTGCAGCGTCCGAAGCGTTTCTTCGGTGCCGCCCGCAATATCGAGGAAGGCGGATCGCTCACGATTATCGCCACCGCACTGGTTGAAACCGGATCCCGCATGGACGACGTGATCTTTGAAGAGTTCAAAGGTACGGGCAACATGGAAATCATCCTCGACCGCAAGCTGGTCGATAAGCGCGTCTTCCCGGCGATCGATATTCAGCGCTCCGGCACGCGTAAGGAAGAACTGCTCATTCCCAAGGACGATCTGGCCCGCATCTGGGTTCTGCGGAAGGTGCTGAACCCGCTATCGCCTGTCGAAGCAATGGAACTGCTGATCGACAAGCTCGGCAAAACACGCTCGAACGGCGAGTTCCTGGCGAACATGAGCTCGATTTAACCAAGAACCGCCACGGATTACACGGATTTCCGCCTTGTCATTCCGAAGCGAAGCGAGGAATCCCTACTGAACCCATGCTGCACTGGAATAGTAGGGATTCCTCGCTTCGCTCGGAATGACAACGACTAAACTAGCTAGAAGCTCAGCAGCTTATTTCGTCACCGCTGCAGTCTTGATTTCATCCGACGTCATCGGCAGCGCCCCGAACTGTTTCAGGATCACCATCTTTGATTTGCCTTCACGCCCACCGGGAACGTAGATGAGCTTGCGCTCCGGGTCGAATGCCAGGCTGTGGCCTTTCACATCTGTCTTGAGCTCGCTGTCGTAAGTGAGCTGACGTCCGCTCACTTTAATCGTGGTGACCGTCCCATCGCTCGACGCACCGAAAAGAACGCCGCCGGTTGCATCGAGCCACAGGCGATCAGTTCCTGCAGCAACGGGCACGCGGCTGAGTTCGGCGCCGGTATCGGCATCGATCGAGAGAACGGCATAACGCACCGCGACGAACAATGTGCGTGATGTGGGTTCCAAAATGATCCCCGTCGGCTGCGAGCCATTCAACTTGATGGTCTTGATCGGCTTGGCATCGCGTTCGAGCGACACCGGATAGGCGACTACCGAGTTCTGATCTTCGAGCGTGATGAAGACCGCGTTCCGAATTGGATCGTAGGCCATCAGATCGGGATCGCCGGCCACATCGACGATCTGCATTTCACGGTTGATCTGCCGGCTTACCAGGGTGAGCGAGCGCGCATATGGGTTCGTCGCGATGATGTTTGTTGTGCCCGGAACGAGCAGCAGATTCTCTGGAGCGCGGCTGAGTTGAATTCGATCTTCAACGTGCCAGTTGCTGGTGTTTACTACGTCGATGGAGTTCGCTCCGGCATCGGCGATGTAGACGCGCCCGGCGGCATCGTCGACAGCCACGCCGCGCGCACTCACGATTCCCGAGATTTGCGCCACGAAACGACGCTTCGCCGGATCGAAGATGTCGACTGTGCTCGCTCCGTTATGCGCGATTACTAAATAGCCCTTGGCGAATGCTAAGGTTTCGAAACCGGGCCGCCCGGGGATATCAAGCAAAGCAATTTCGCGCAGCTTCACGCCAAAGCTGGGAATAGCGAATAACAGTAAAACTAACAAGGTATTAAGAAGACGCATCACCCGTCCAAATGCAGCTATTTACGTCAACAGCTTGGGATGCACTCCAGAGCTGTTCTGCTGCCTTTGGCCCGGAATGGCCATCCAGCAGCAGTTCTGCATCTTAAATAGCTGCCAGCCTCTAGCTACCAGCTTCCAGCTACTGCAACGGCACTAAGCACTCTGATCCTTATGAGCAGTGTTAGCCTATTGAGAGCACCTGAATTCAGGCTGGTAGCTGGCGGCTGGTAGCTGGCAGCTCTCTTTTATGCCCGATAAAGTCCTGATCGTCGAAGACGAAGAAAACGCACGAACCGGTCTCGCCGAGCTGATCTCCGCCTGGGGATACCGGACGGAAACTGCCCGCGATGGCCTCGACGCTCTCGACAAAGTGATGACGTGGGCTCCGAGCATCGTGGTAACCGATCTGAAGATGCCGCGCATGGACGGACTGGAACTATTGCAGCGGCTTGGGGATCAGCCGGAGCCGATGGCGGTCGTGGTTCTCACGGCGCAAGGGACCATTGACAGTGCCGTCGATGCCATGAAAATGGGGGCCTACGACTACATTCAGAAACCAGTCGACCCCACTCGGCTGAAAGCGATCCTGCAGAACGCCTCGCGGCAGCGCGATACCGAACGCGAACTCGAAGTCACACGACGCCAACTGAGGGATGCTGGAGTACTCGGGCGACTCGTAGGCAAGTCGCGGAAGATGCAGGAGATTTTCGCGCTCCTCGAACGCGTTGCGCCCAGCACCGCGTCAGTATTAATCACCGGCGAGAGCGGCACGGGCAAGGAGATGGTAGCGCGCACGCTACATGAGTTGAGTCCGCGCAAGACAAAACCTTTCGTTGCCATCAACTGCTCGGCGATTCCCGAGACGCTCATCGAAAGCGAAATTTTCGGACACGAAAAAGGAGCGTTCACCGGGGCGCTCGAACGTCGCGCCGGCTGCTTCGAATTGGCCGAAGAAGGCACGCTGCTGCTCGATGAAATCGGCGAGATGCCGATCGCGACGCAAGCGAAACTGCTGCGCGTGCTCGAAGATCGCAAGCTCCGCCGCCTCGGCAGCAAGACAGAAACGGAAGTCAACGTCCGCGTTCTCGCTGCGACGAACAAGATTCCCGAGGAGGCAGTGGCTAACGGACAGCTCCGCAATGATCTCTACTATCGCCTGAATGTCTTCAACGTTCACATGCCGCCGTTGCGCGAGCACAAAGAGGATTTGCCGGAGCTCACCGAGGCGCTCATCAGCGATCTCGACGAGAAGCACGGACGCGAAGTCGCCGGCGTAGATGACGAAGTTATGCGCGCATTCCAGGCGTACAGCTGGCCAGGAAATGTTCGCGAGCTGCGCAACACACTCGAGCGTGCAATCATTCTGGCGACGGGCAAAATAGTTGAAGCGCGCCACCTGCCCCCGGGATTTGGCACGGCACAAGTGAAGGCGGCGGAGTTCGATCCGAACGCGATTCACCTTGGAGTGGGGACCACAGTCGAAGAAGCAGAAAAGCAGTTGATACTTCGCACACTGGCAAGCACGAACAACAACAAAACACGCGCAGCAGAAATTTTGGGCATCAGCCTGAAGACTCTGCACAACAAGCTGAAGGAGTACGGCTCGAACGGCAGCAACCTGGCCGATGCTGCCAACCAGTAAGTCGCCTCCGCTGCGGACGGCGGAGAGAAGCTGAGCATCCATGCGACTCAGAACCAAACTGGTAATTGCGATCACCCTGATGGTCGTGGCCATCGTGGTGACGCTCTCGACTATCTACGTTGCGCAGACTGTGCATTTAGTCGTCGATCACGGCCTAAGCCAATCGAACCAGGCTGCAGACCAAATCATTCACCTTTCGCGGCTCGCCCTCGAAACTGATATCAACAGCACGCGAATCGATCCAAATAATCCTCAGGAAGTAAACGCTTGGGTGGAAGAGAGTCTGCAGACAGACCCGGGTGTGAACGGCGAAATAGAGTCGCTGATCGGCTACTCCCCGATCATCAGTGATGCTTCCGTTGTCGGCCCCGACGGACGCGCGATTGTCCACAGTAATCCCGAAATGGTGGGAAAACTGGTGCCGACGCGTCCAAACTTTCAGGATCTCGCGAATGCCAAGTTCTGGCGCCAGCTCCAGCTGGTGTATGGACCCATCCAGACTTACGTAGTCAAGATTGCACTTACGCGTGACACCTATCCGTTTGGATCAGTTCAAGTCGGGGTTTCCACGGTTTTCTTGAAAAGCGCGCTGCGTGACCCGCTCAGGAACGCCTTGATTTTTTCGGCTGTTTCCATTCTGGTGTCGCTGATTCTCGCGGCAGGTCTTTCGGTTCGTGCGCTGCGTCCGCTGGAAGCGATCTCCCGTCGCCTGGATCAAATGACCGCAGGAGAGATCGCTGCGCCGATTCCGCAGGAGCTGACGCGAAGAGACGAATACGGCAATGTGAGTTCCAAAATTGAACGCATCGGCCGGCAGATGCGCACCGTCAACGAAGTCTTCTCCGCTTTGCAGGAAAATGTCGATCAGATCATGGCCAACCTGCAGGACGGCCTGATGCTGTTCACGCAGGACGGCCGTGCCGTGCTGGTGAGCGCCTCAATCGAAACTTTCCTGGGAAGACCTCGTTCAGAAATGTTAGGCAGCCACGCCGAACAGATTTTCTCGCGGCACACGCAGCTTGGCCGCGCAGTGCTCAATGCATTCACCGCTCATGAGCCGGTCGACATGGTCGAGATCAGCGGCGATCACGGCAGCGACGTCCAGGTCTCGCTCGACTTCATCGAAGAAGGCGGGCAGCAACTCGGCGCGCTGCTCACCATGCGCGACAGCGAATCGATGCGCAAGATCGAAGACGAGATCGAGGTCTCACGCAGGCTGGCAAATATCGGCAAGCTGACTTCGGGCGTTGCCCACGAGGTCAAAAATCCGATTAATTCGATCGTTGTGCACCTCGAAATCCTGCGCAACAAGCTCAAAGACCCGGATGCCGATACGCAGCGCCACATGGATGTAATCGGCAGCGAAATTCAGCGCCTCGATCGCGTAGTGCAAACGCTGGTCGATTTCACGCGCCCGGTCGAGCTCAGTTTGTCAGAAGTCGATCTGCGCGAGGTTGCAGGACAGGTCGCATTCGTAGCTCGTCCGGATTGCGAACGTCACGGCGTGCAGCTCGTGACCGAGATCGCGGACGAAGCCTTGCCGGCGAAGATTGATTCCGATCTTTTCAAGCAGGCGCTGCTCAACATCGTAATCAATGGAGCACAGGCAATGGCGGATGGCGGCACGTTAACTATCCGTGCGCACCGCCAGGACGGCGATGACGCTCAGATCGAAATCCAGGACACCGGTCCGGGAATTCCGCCTGCGATCCGCGACAAGATCTTCAATCTCTATTTCACAACGAAAAAAAGCGGCAGCGGTATCGGACTGGCAATGACGTATCGCATCATGCAATTGCATAATGGATCCATACACTTTGATACCCGCGTTGGAGAAGGAACAATTTTTTATCTCACGCTGCCGTTGGCTCGCACTGAACCACGGCAGCAGCCTAGTAATCTGGTAGCTCATTCATAAGTATGCAATCGTTCTCATACTCACGACTACTCGGCCTGGTGCTGGCACTCTCCTTGCTGTTCGCCGCCGGCTGCAAAAAAAAGAAACCGGCGGTACCTCCGCCGCAGGCACAGGCGCCTACGGTGACCAATCAGCAGCCCGAGCAGAAGCCTGAAGAAACGCAACCTACCCAGCAGACAACTCAACCTCAGCAGGAGCAACCGCCGGCGCAGCAGCCGCAGGAGCAGCCCCCTACTGCGGAGAAACCATCTCCTTCGAAGCCAAAACGCTCGGCTCGACGTCATCCTGCAACTTCGAACAGCACAGCAAAGAAGAACACGACTCCTGCGCCGGCTCAGCCCCCGCCGGCAACTTCTACCGCGTCGGCGAAGCCTCCCGATGCGGACGTTGGACAGATATCTCCCAACATGTCGCAGAGTGCGGCAGATCAGGCGCAACAAAGCACCACACAGTTGCTCGACTCAACCGAGCAGAACTTGCGCGCCCTCACACGCACGCTCAGCAATGATGAACAAAATACGGTGTCACAGATTCGCAGCTACATCGTCCAGTCGCGCTCGGCGTTGAAGGACCAGGAGTTCGAGCGTGCGAAAAATCTCGCGGTGAAGGCACATCAGCTCTCGGACGTGCTGCTCCGGCAGTGAAGGAACAGAACCGCCGCCCTAGGCGGTGGGGCGGAGGTGGCCGAATGGCCGACTCCGCGCGCTTCCATACCGCGCGGTGTCGTAACACGCAGCCGCATAAAGCGCGGCTGCCCCATCGGCTACCGCCGACGGTTCCGTCACTTCTGTCGCTCGGATCTTGGCGGTCCTTAATCGTCTTTTCTCGGCACGTAGCCTCGGCGGTAATAAACCTGCAGGGGCAGAAAACTGTTACTACGGCTCACCCGCACGCGGATCTTGCGGAATTTGTGATTCTCCGTTGCCGGGGGAGGCCGATAACCGAGCACATATTGATTGCGAAGCTCGCGACTGGCGCGCGCCGCAGCTTCCGGAATACCGTCGGGATTATCGAGCGCAATCGTTCGCCCGCCGGTCGACTCAGTCACCTGAGTCAACCATTGTCGACCGAATCGCTGCTCCAACTTTTCCGTGAGCAGGATCGTCGGAGCGTCGCAGATATCGATGGCATAGATCTGCACGTCCGACTCGCGCGCGATCTTCTTGATCTGCCGCAGGCTGTGGCGGCTGTTGTTGTCGCCGCCGTCGGAGATCACTAGAAGTGCCTTGCGCGAATAGCGGGCTTTTTTCAGCTTGGCCAATCCCATGTAAATCGCATCCGCCAGGGCAGTATTGCCTTTTGCCTGCGCTGCTCCGAGAGCCGCCTGGATTCGCTCAAACGATTGCGTGGTATCAGCCAGCACCTTCGGCTTGTCGGCGAAGGTGATGACGAAGTAGTCATCTGCCGGATTGGCGTTGTTGAAGAACTCCGCCACCGCCTCGCGCACGCTGTCGATCTTGTTTCCCATGCTGCTGCTCAGATCCACCAGGATGCCGACCGA
>DATEKE010000140.1:0-8873 GCA_035277605.1 Terriglobales bacterium
ACGCCCACGGTATCGAACGGTGTCTCCACCACATGAATCTCGATGCCATGATCCAGGAACCGCAACTGCTCCAGACGCTCGGCCCGCTCCAGTTCCGATTCGGGCCAGGAACAGAACTTTTCCAGAGCCTCACGCCGGTAAGCATAAAAGCCGAGGTGCTTGAATCGCCGCACGGTTCCAGAATTATCTCGATCAAACGGAACCGTAGCGCGAGTAAAGTACAGCGCGCGTCCACCGAGATCCGTAACCACCTTCACCGCATTAGGATTGTCTATATCCGCGGCGGCGCAAGGCGTCTTGATGGTTGAAACCAGCACGCGCGAATCGTGCATCGGTTCAAGCAAAGCCGAAATATGCTCAGGACGCGCCAGCGGCTCATCGCCCTGCACGTTCACATAAACATCAGCCGGAATGCGTTGCGCGACCTCCCATACCCGATCCGTCCCGCTGCGATGCGCAGAGGAAGTCATCTCAGCCCGCCATCCATTCTTCTTGCAAACAGCGAGCACTTCGTCGGAATCGGTAGCGACAATCACATCCTCAAGCTGTGGACATCGCCTCGCCGCCTCAACCACATGGGCCAGCATGGGACGTCCAGCAATCTCGCGCATGACCTTGCGGGGCAGACGAGTGGAGGCGAGTCGGGCAGGAATGATGGCGATGGCGTGCATGCAGCTTCTAAGCTACTAAGCGAAGGCCTTCTTGTCATTCCGAACGGACGCTCACGCGCAGTTCGCGTGAGCAGGAGTGAGGAATCCCTACTGCCACCCATTCGCGTCGGGGGGACATCCTTGGAGTTCGTAGGGATTCCTCACGCCAACAGCAGGCGTTTCGGAATGACAAGACTAGGAAGTCTTCTCCCTCGCCTGCAACATCGTAAACGCCCCCGTGCTGATCGCCAGCGCCGCGCCATCCTTGCCGTCGTGATAGAGGCCCACAGCGAAGAAGACGAGCAGGATCGCCCAGACATTCGTATGCACGGCGTTGAGCACGCCGATCAGCGCGTTCAGCACGCCGACCATCTCCTGAAAGGCTTCGGAAAACTTCGTCATCGCTGCGTTCTCCCAATCACGTAACCGGTCGCTCCGAAGATCGCTCCCCACTTGGCGATGCGCTTCGCGCGCTGCCAAACACTTCCGCCTTTCGCGGACTTCTTCGCGGCATCAAGCTCGACCTGCTGCCGCGAGATGATCTCCTGCTGATCTTTTCCTTGCTGCTGAAGCTGATCGCGCTCGATCGAGCACTCTTTGCATCCGAGCGCATATTGCGCCAGATCGACCTGCTGTTCGCGCGTGAGCGTTGCGCTCGGAGCATCCGGCGGAGCTTTTGCAGGATTGCCGCTCGGTTGAATCGGAGCCCGCATCGGCACCAGCTCGCGCATCACTTCAGGAGCACGCGCTGGCTGGACGAGCAGTTGTTTGCGCTCACGCTCAAGCTCCGCAATCCGCGAAGCAGCATCGTTCTGTGCCGCAACAATGCGCTGCTCAATCTGAGCGATGTCTGTTTTCTGCGTTTCAATCACTGCATCGCGACGCGCGTCATCACGAACGTGATCCCGCCAGGCGGAGCCGACGATCAGCACTAGCACGCAGGCGACTGCGAACAGCGAAAGATAGACTTTGTGAATACTCATAAAGATGGGACCTTGGTGTGAATGAGAGCGAAAAACCTGACGCGGATTGCGCGGATGGGACGCGGATATACGCGGAACGGTTCAAAGTTTCAAAATCAACGACTTGTTGATCGCCATCCAAAATCCGTGAAATCCGTGCGCGAAGCGTCCGTGCAATCCGTGTCGGGTTTTGCTGTTGCCTTTGCCCTTCAGGCTCGCGCTCGCGTCAGCCAGCCACGCAGATACTCCTGCATCTCCGGGCGCGCAGCCGCAAGATGTTGGTAGAAGGCCGCGCACATTTCACGCATGTGAATGAGCAGAACAGCAGCATCGCAGCCATTGATTGCAGCCATTGTTCGAGAACCAAGCACATCGTCTTCAGCCAGCTGGACTGTCGCACACGCATTGAGTGCGCGTTGGCACAGCATGATCGCCTGCCGCACGCCCATGTTCACAGCCATATCGAGCATCTTGGCGCCGACCTGCTGATCGCGGATTTCGTCGCCGCAAATTGGATTCCAGTACTCGGAGCGATAGATCTCCCGCGCGATGTCCAAAGCCGTTTCGGCAGATTCGGTGTAGAACGCATTTCCCAAATCGGCATGAAAGCGTTCCGCGATTCCAAAGCGAGTTCGTCCGCCTGAGTCTTCAGTAACGACTCCGCTCACGTGCGGATCTTCGTTGCGCAGCACGAACGCGAGCGCTTCATCAAAGTTGGCCATGAAACAAGCTCCTAAGCTGCTAAGCGGCTAAGCTTCTAAGCACAAAACGTTGACTAGAAATGCTTCCTTTGGAGGTCCTGTTCAATCGCATCCAGCGTGCGCTGCATTTGCGCGAGGCGCTGGTCGAGCATGCGCTCGCGCACCTCTTGCTCGGGACGTGGCACGACGTCGCGATCGAAGCGCTGCTCCAGCTTGCCTTGATTCTTCTCGACATCAGCCATCCGTGCCGATAGCGTTGCAAAGTTCGCAACCCATCCACCGATGAGCACGAGCACGAGAAGCAGCGTGTGGGCGTTGGGCTTTGGCAAACGCGGAACGATGGAATTTTTCTTGAGAGTCATTTATCACTCCTGCGAAAAAAGGGAGAGCAAAACACGAAGTCCACGAAGTCCACTCAGTCCACCCAAAGTGTTCTCCGTGACCTTGGCGTTTACTTGGTGACCTTCGTGTTAACCCGGGTCTACTGCGGCTCGACTTCCACCGTCACATTCACGCCGCTGGCCTGCGTAGTGCAGCCGGAGGCGGTGTACTGCAACTGGATCGTGTCGCCGCTTGCGACAGAAAAGTTGGGATTTACGAGACTGGTGTTCCCCGCACCGTTGGCGAGGGTCGCGGCGGATGTGTTCGAACTCTGCGCCACGTCATGCACGAAGAACTGAATCGACGAAGTGCAACCTGCAGGCGCACCGGTCGCGATCGCAAAGATGCTGACGATCTTCACCGGCGCGCTGTTGGTCCACTGCGCGAAGGTGATGCCGGTATTGTTCGTCGTGCTGCTGAGATAGGCAGCCCAGGGAATTCGCGGGTTCTTGGTCATGTTGCCGTCGCCATTGATGTTCAGCGAGGGCACTGCAAGCCCGCTGCCGCCGGTGAGGGTGAGCCCTTGTGCCGAAATGGGACCCTGGAAGGCAGCGCCTCCGGTTGAGTCCGTGCTGAGAGGCGAAGCGCCTGCAGCTCCGCCGACTGCGTCGTTGTAGCAAACGGTGTTGCTTGCTCCTGCGACCATCTGGTCGGCGGCGACAGTTGCCAGCAACTTTTCGGTTCCTGTGCTGGTCGATTGGTAGATCGCATACTGCTGCGCTCCCGCAACCGGCACGACGCAGGCCTGATTGATTGCCGAACTCGAAAGGGAAGCCGCCTGGCTCGCGCAACTCGTTTCCGCAGATGCTGGTCCGACGATTCCCGCAACGACCCCGGCGATTTTGTAGAAGTACGTCGTCGATCCCGAGCCGGAAAGCTTGCTGCAGGTCGGCGAAGATGGCGCGCCGATCGAGTTCACCAGAAGCTCACCGAAGATTCGGTTTTTGCCCAGCACGGTCGTGTTGTTGCACTCAATCGAATCCGGATCGCCGCCGAAGTAGATCATGTCGGTATGGCAGCGCTGTCCTTGTCCGGCGTTGAGCGTCCAATCGCGCTTCACCCACTGCGAGTGGCGGAAGTCAGGATACGTGAGTTGCAGGTTCTTGAAATTCGTAATCGGCGGATCGGGCACGTTGGCGGAAACGTCCGGCCCGTTCTGAACCAGATTGGGACCATTCGCCGCGCCCGCCACATACCAGTTCATGTTCAGCGGCGCAGTCGTCGCCGGTAGAGTGCCGAGCACGTTGGGCATGATGTTCTGGTCGCCGGCAACCGAGATATTCGGCCCGAAGTTCATGCCGCTGAAATCGATGATCGTCCCGCTCTTGATCGTGCTCGACGTAGCCTGCCAGTTGATCTGGCCATGCAGGAAAATCGAGATGTTATCGACCGCCGAAGTCTGCGCATCGCCGCAGAGGAAGCGATGTCCGGCTTCTGACGTGTAGTGCTGCAGGTCGAGCACGATTCCCAGATTGGTTCCGCTGTACGCCGTGTCGCCGAGCACGATGTCGCAATCGGAAGCATTCGAGATGTCGGCATCGCGGATGACCATGTTGGCGTTTGCCTTGATTCCAACAGCGCAGCCGTCGCACATATAGCGATCGAGCAGCAGCTCGGCGGACTGATTCGCGTACTGATAGAACCCAATATCCGCGCCGACGACCATGTTGTTCGTAAACATCATCTGATCGTTGTTCGTGTTGGGCTGATCGAAGAAGAAACCGTACTGGAACTGGGCGCACTGGTTCAGCGTGAACGATCCGGTGAAGCACGCAGCAGCTTCCGGATCGCTGCCGTTCGCCCCACCCGTGTACCAAGGGCCAATAACGTTGTCGAGAAAGCGGTTGTACTGGTTGTTGTGGTTGGTCGTGCCACCGCCGGGCTGCTGCAGTCGAATCGCTGCGCGCTGCTTGTTTCCCGATACGCTGAAAATGTGAACGCCTTTCAGGCTGCTGAACTGCGCGCCCGCCATGTAGATGGCGTCGGTCGGGCTTGTGTAGTTCGTGTTCGCTAGAAAGAATCCACAGCCTTGCTGCGCATTCGCCGAACTGAGATTGCCCGGACCAGGCGAAACCAGATCAGTCGCTTTGTTGACGATGTTGATCGGGCCAGAGGTCATGTACAAGCGTCCGCAATAAACCGAAATGGGATTCAATCCTTCGTCCGTATTTGGCGCGAGTGCCTGTAGGGCTGAGTTGATGTTGGCGGTGTCGTCCGATCCGTAAAGGATCGACAAGCTGCTCGCCGTCATCGACGGCGCGATGTTCGTCGTGAGCACAATGGTGGTCGCGTTGGCCACGCTGGCGATCGTTCCGGCGAGCGCAAGAGGCGGGCCGGAGGAAATCGAGATCGACGGCGTTCCCGTGCAGCCAGATCCCGCATAAATCACGGTGACCGAGGACACGGTGTTGCCCGTCGCGTAGTTCGATCCCGAGAGGTTGACCTTGAGTTCTGGATTGTAGGTGCAAGAAATGCCGCTAACCGTGGCAGTCGGACGCGTGAGATATCCACTGCCCGCGGCAGTCACCGTGGGGGTGGTAATTGCCCCGCCCGAAAGCGTAGTCGTCCCAGTTGCCCCGGAGCCATTGGCGCGAGCGCCGAAGAGCACGACCAGTTTTCCCACATCGGCACTGCTGAAGTTCGCGCCTGAGCAGGTAACCGTGTAGCTCGATGCCGCCGCACTGCAAGCAGCGTTCAGATAAACAGCGTCGCCCTTTGCGAAGTGATCGAGGTTCAGCCAGGGCGAGATAGGAATCCAGCGCGTCTGCGGATAGTTCTGTACGAAGGCGCCGCGCTGCTTGTCGCTCACCGACTGAAAAGTTCCGTATGCCGCACTCGAACTCAGAGCCGAGTACGCCGAACTGCCAAACACATACGTGCCGCTGATGCTGCCGGTCACGCTGAGATTCCCATTCACGGTGAAATTGCCCGGCGTGCTGATCGCCCCCGGAGCTGTAACCAATCCCGGATATTGCGGCGCGTACTGATCCAGATTGAAACTCGCGCCGGAAAAAGATACCTGTGTGTAGTGCAGCACAAGCTGTCCAGTGGCTGAATCGGTGACAGTCACGCGATAGTAGATGCCCTGCGGCTGCGTATTCTGCGGATTGGGCACGAGCAGCGACGCCGACGATCCATTTGTGACCGGCACGCAGAACGGACGCGCCAGCACCTGCCCTCCGCCGCCGACCTGAAAGCTGATGGGAATGTCGTTCTGATCGGTGCCGAGAAAGCACATGCTTCCCGCAGCCAGCTTCTGCTGGTTGAGGTCGGTGAGGTTCGAGGCAGACACGGTGGTCCAGTTCTGCGCCTGCGCGCAGAGGGAAAGACACACGAATGCGAGTATTTGGAATGTTCGTTTGATCATGAATATCAGTACCGTCCGCGGTATCGGATGGGTGGTCTAACGGAACCCGCTGCGGTAGCGGCGGGCGCAGTTAGGTTTGTTCAGAACCCGCTGCGGTAGCGGCGGGTGCATTTGGGTTCTTGGTTGAGGCAGATGAGTCCAAGAGCGCCCGGGCAAGAGGCGCCACCCGCTACCGCAGGTGGTTCTGTTACAGCTTCATGCAGTGGCCGACCACTGCAACGAGCCGATCGCATACATCCATCGTCGTATGTCCTGGCCGGACGCCATATTTCTGTAATCTGATGGCATGATCGTCTGTGATCGTCTGATTGCGCGTCGCATCCGGCAGCGCCTCGACTCCTTCACGCGCGAGAAGCCGCTGCTCATGTCCGGGATCGGGAAACCGCGCCCAGCAGATCACGTGCGTTTTGTCGATCTGGTGTGCGCACGCATGAAACGGCTCTTTTGAGGCTGCCGCATGAAAAACGCTGATGGGAAGAATGTAGTAGCCGGAAATCATGAGTTTTTCGACAGCACGTAGAGGGTATGATTAACGCGTTAAATAAATGAAATTTCCTCATAGCGTCGGTTGACGATGCTACCCGCCGGTGGAATGGCAGATGAAAACCAATTCGCAGTCGTGCTGCTGGATTCGCTTTCGTGGCCTCAACGAGTCGGAATTCCAACGCCGCGCTTTCGACTATTCGTTGCAGCCGATTCAACCCGCAACAGTGTTGACGAGATTTCTCAGTTTTCAGAAGCTGCTCTGACCAGGGGCATGGTGTATTTCTGCGGCTGGGGACCCGGCTGCGAGAGGTTCCACGATATCGTGGATGAGATCATCGTTGCCGACGAGGCCCAATTTACACCTCCGACTCAGCGTGACACCGTCATGACCACTTTTCATGACAGCGACACACTCGAAGAAGCCCTCGATTTTTTCGCAACGTGTGCAGTACCGTCGGACGGGTATCTTCCCGGTAGTAATTACCGGCTCGTAGTCTGCATTGGTGACCGTGAATGGGCCGCGACTGCGACGCGAGTTCTCAAAGCTGCTGCGTTAACCGACACCGAATGACTGATCATAAACGGCGATTTCATCCAAAGCTCCCCCAGGTGTTTAAGTGCGAACTCCTTGGGTACAAAAGTTATCTGTGAAACGACCGGCGGAAATCAGAAAATCAGCGAGCGTGGAGCTAGATTCTCGTTGGGAAGACTACTGTGCCACTGCACATCATCGTTGGATTCGTAAACGTAATCTTGGCACATTACCTAACGAGCCTTTTTCTCGCATTTCGGCGCGATTTCATCGGCCGCATGGCTGTGCGTAGATGTTGTGCTGGGTTTACGGCCGGATCAGGATTGGATGATGGTGCTATGGACGAATTTCTGCGCATGGGACCCGATGGACTACGATTACTGCAATCCGAAGCCGAGGCACGAGGCCAGAGAAGCACTGCCAGTTTCATCTTGAGAATACTCGTTCAGTCTCGAGCTTTTGAGCGCAATCTTAGTTGATGAATCGCGTTTATCCCACGGTTTCAGGAAGAATCAGACTTTCCTCAAGCTCCCACCCAACCCCGTAAACGTCGCGGTTCCCGAACTGGGAGTCGTTACCGCAATCGCGCCATCCGACAACGGAATGCGGTTCAGTCCGCCTTGTGCAACGGCCGCCACTTGCGATCGCGAGGTGAGCGCAACCGCAGGCGAGCCGCCGCCTCCACCGACAAACTGTACGGCGTCCAGCCCCAACGAATTCACGATCAACGACTGATCGACATACGGATAGAAGTAGTACGTCGTATTCGCGCTCAGTCCCGAAACAGCCAGCAATCCGAACTCGGCGTAGCCGGTCGTGCCGTCGTCGCGGTAGAGGAGCAACGAGCCGGAGCCGTTGCTGCCGTTCCAATAAAAGGTGATGCCGGTCGGAGTGGCGACTGCCGAGAAGATCGGCGGGAGCCATGTTGCCTGGCGGACGCCTCCGCCGAAGCTGCCGCTGATGGTGAACTGATAGGCCGTGGCATTCGCCAGCGACTGCTCCATCAATTCGAATTTGTTGAAGCTGGTGAACTTCAGATAGATCGTCTTGCCCACGAGCGTGGGATCGAACTCATAGACAAAAACAGCGTCATCGAGCCGCAAGAACGCTGAGCCTGCGCTGTGCGCACTGATCGGCGAGCCGAGGCTTCCGCGCCGCAGATAGGTCAGGTTGTATTTGTTCGCTCCCGTCAGGGTGGCGGTCTCGTAACTGATCAGCTCGCCATCGACGTAGCACAGCGTGTGGTACTGGTCGGCATCGGCTTGCGTGCCGCTGGTGAGCGTGCCGGCGCTCTGGCTCAGATCGACGGCGAGCGTGTTGGTCACGTCAGGATCGGAGCCGCTGGCGAGCGATGCAGTCAGCGTGCCCATGCGCGCCGCGCTGTGAATCGTCCCGATCTGGCGATAGCTGTTGCCATCGATCGAGAGCCACACGTGACATCCGCCCCAATTTGGGCCGCCGCTTACGCCCATCCACAGCTCGTAGGCGGTCGAGAGCGACATGCGATTGTTCGCCTCGAAGACAATCGGCGCATTTACGCTGCCCGGATCGGCCTGCTGATTGGGCGCGAATCCCGCGCCGGAAGAATACGGATACGCCGTCGGCGTCGCTGTGCCCCAGGGAAAATCTTCGGCCTCGAAATCCAGCTCGCCGCTGTCGTTCTCCTTGATCGACGTAATGCGCACCGGATGCTTGCTCAGTCCCAGATTGGAATCGGTGAGCGTGACCAGATCCATGGGTTCGAGCAGGATGTATTGCCATCCCAGTGTGAACCGATAGCTGTTGCCGCCATCG
>DATEKE010000141.1:0-37453 GCA_035277605.1 Terriglobales bacterium
CATGAGATTGCGACTACGATCAGCACTGAGTTTCGCGCCAAGTACAACGCCGAACGTCGTCCGGACGGTTCCACTGACTGGTACCGCGGACTGACCGTCTGGTCTCCTAACATCAACATTTTCCGCGACCCGCGCTGGGGACGCGGCCAGGAGACGTACGGCGAAGATCCGTTCCTCACCTCGCGCATGGGCCTCGCCTTTGTAACGGGGCTGCAAGGCGATGATCCGAAATACCTGAAGACGGTTGCGACTCCCAAGCACTTCGCAGTGCACAGTGGACCAGAACCAACTCGTCACAGTGTTGACGTTCAGGCCTCGCGTCACGACATGGAAGATACGTATTTTCCCGCCTTTCGCGCGACCATCATGCAGGGGAAAGCCGAGTCGGTGATGTGCGCATACAACTCATTGAATGGTCAGCCGGCATGCGCCAATACCGTGCTGCTTGATGAACATCTCCGCCGCGATTGGGGATTCCAGGGCTATGTCGTTTCAGATTGCGGAGCTGTAACCGACATCTCTGACAACCATCACTTCACAAAAACCATGGAAGAAGGCGTTGCTGCGGCGATCAAGGCCGGCACTGATCTCATCTGCGGCAATCCCCGAACCCGCGTCAAAACTGAACGCGATGCTGCGCTCAAAGCCGTGCAGGAGGGCGTTCTCAGCGAGGCGGACATCGATCTCGCAGTGAAGCGGCTGTTCACCGCACGCTTCCGCCTCGGAATGTTTGATCCACCGAGTGCTGTTCCCTTCTCCCAGCTTGGGATTTCCGAAAATGACACCGAACAACATCGCCAGCTCGCATTAAGAACGGCTCGGGAGTCTCTGGTGCTTTTGAAGAACCAGAACAACTTCCTTCCGTTGAAAAAGACGTACCAGACGATCGCGGTCATCGGACCTGATGCCGACAATCTCGATGCCCTCGTCGGCAACTACAACGGCACTCCATCACATCCGGTGACAATCGTCGACGGAATCCGAAAGCGCTTTTCGCAATCGAAGATCGTTTACTCGCAAGGCGTTGGCCTCACCGGCCCGATCGTGAAATCGATTCCCTCTGACTCGCTGTTTACCGATGCATCCCGCAAGCAGCATGGATTGAAAGCGGACTATTTCGGGAATGTCGATCTCAAAGGCGCTCCAGTCATGAGTCGCGTCGATGCCGACGTGAATTTTGCCTGGGGCGATCGCGGCATCTCGCCGCAGCTGCTGAAGAACTATTCCGTGCGCTGGACCGGAGTCATCGTTCCTCCGATTACGGGCGACTATCTCGTAGGCTTCACCGGGCAGGATGGATTTCGCATGTGGCTTGACGGCAAGCTCGTCGCCGAGGAGTGGACGATTCACCATCCCGCCGACACGATCACCACGACCGTCCATCTAGAAAAAGGTCACGCGTACTCGGTCAAAATCGAATATTTCCAGACGATCCGCAGCGCCGAAGCTCGCCTGGTCTGGAGCAAACCCGGCGATGGTCAGGAAGTGATCGACGTCGCTCGCAATTCCGATTTGGTAATTATGGTCCTTGGACTCTCGCCTCGGATTGAAGGCGAGGAGATGAATGTCCACACCGAAGGCTTTTCCGGCGGCGATCGCACCAGCCTCGATCTTCCCGTGCCGCAAAAAGAGCTCCTCGAGCAGATTTATGCCTTGGGCAAGCCTATGATTTTGGTTCTCACCAATGGAAGCGCTTTGGGCGTGAATTGGGCCGACGATCACGTTCCCGCAATTCTCGAAGCCTGGTATCCGGGTGAGGAAGGAGGAACCGCCGTTGCCGAAGCGATCGCCGGCGACTTCAGTCCTGGTGGGCGCCTGCCGGTCACGTTCTATAAATCGATCGACCAGCTACCCGCGTTCGAAGATTACTCGATGGCAAAGCGCACCTATCGTTACTTCGATGGCGAGCCGCTGTACCCGTTCGGCTACGGGCTGAGTTACACCACCTTCGCATATCGCAACCTGAAAATTGACAGCCCAAGCATTGCGGCCGACGGTACGGTGCGCCTCTCAGTCGACGTGGTGAACACCGGCCAAATGGAAGCGGAAGAAGTAGTCGAACTGTACCTCACGCACCAGGGGGTGCAGGGAGCAGCGATACGCGCTCTGAAAGGATTCCAACGCATCACCCTTGATGCAGGAGATCAACGTACGGTGTCTTTCACATTGAGCGGCCGTGACTTAGGAATTGTCGACCCGGAAGGCAAGCACCGTATTGTCCCGGGAACGGTCAATCTTTGGATCGGAGGCGGTCAGCCGATTTCCCGAAATGGAGCTACTCCAGCGGGAGTAAAAGGGCAGTTCTCGATTACATCGGAAGTCGCTCTGCCGGATTAGGCAAGAGCCGCTATTTGTCAGTGTCAGTACCGTTCGCGGTAGCGAATGGGTGATTAAGAGCGTTGCAACTTCCCAATGACCAGGTGAGTCTGCGTGGCATGACTCACCCGCTCGCTACCGCGAACGGCACTGACTTGCGGCTAGTTGCCGCTGGCCTGCGTGCTGCTGTGATCTGCCAGCCAGGACTGCAGGTTTGAGCCTTGCAGCTTCTTCAAGTCAGCGCACGAATTAATACGCTCGACCGCCTGACGCAGAGTTCGTTCCGAAGCGGGAAGTGGATGCACTTTGAAGAACGCGCTTACGTTGGAAGCCGAGTCCCCGTCACAGAACTGGCCGGCAGCGTTCACTACAACTGAGCCGCTCGAAGTGGTCAGTTGCTTTTCGACGTCGTTCCAATGTGTCTGGATGTATTTCCACGCTGAATTGCGAGTCTCCGGATGACGCAGGAAATCGCTGATGTAGTACGCAGCATCCTGATTGCGAATGGCACTCGAGGTTCCTAGCTGAATCGCTTTTGGCAGAATCTCCGGGTTCTCGAAATGGGACAGCGCATTCATGTAGCGGCGGCGCAGCACCTGATCGGACGTTCCGTTCAAGGCCTGTACGAAGAGCTCGAAAAGCGCCTGGTCTCCTTGTGTTGCGGCGATTTCCATCGCGGGAGGAGCCATTAGCGAGTCAACATTATCGGGATTTTGCAATGCCTTGTCGGTGATCTGGCGGGCTTCGGCAATAACGTCGGGATCTCGGCCAATCAGTCCGAGCGTTTCGAAAAGATCGGCGTGGAGTGCCTTCTCTTCCACATCGTTGGTACTGGCAGTCGCAGTGTAAGGAGGCTTGAGCAGCGTGCGCACGAACTGACGAAACTGATCGCGATCCTGATCGCTGACCAGCTTGTCGTTGGTGTACTCGAGGCTGGTCAGGACCTCGTCCCACACCTGCCGCTGACGCTCGCCTTTTAGATGCGAGGTCAGGTCGAGGTAGTGGCTGATCGAAATCCTTCCAACGTGTACGAGCGCCCATTCATCGCCGAGCATGGATATCCGTTCGGCAGGATTCAATCCCGACTCCAGCGCTTGTGTTAATTTGTCGCGCAAAGAGGCATCGTATTCGGTGCGATAGTAGCCGCGTCCGTTGGCATTCGCGAAAACCGGAACCGGCGCGGAGATCTTCGTTTCCTGACCGCGACTCTGTAGCAGCAGACAAGACGCCGCACTGTCTGAAGAGTCGGCTCTCCAGCAGACTGGAATCGTCCACATCTGCTGTGAGGTGCCAAGCAGTTGTCTATCGGCAAAGAATCGCTCCTGCGAGATAGTGACCTGAGGATCCTGAGAGATATGCACCAGCGGTTCACCCGCTTGAACGACAAAGCTCGACATGATCTTGTCTGCCGGCTTATTCGACGCCGCCGTGATCGCGTTCCAAAAATCATCGGCGGTCGCATTGCCGTAGGAGTGCGCACGCAGATAGTTCTGCACGCCTTTGCGGAACAACTCGGGATCAACGTAGTGCTCAACCATGCGCAGCACGGCCGCAGCTTTGCCGTAGGCAATTCCGTCGAACAGTTCATTGATTTCGTCGGGCGTTTCAGCTTTTTGGCGGATCGGGCGCGTGTTCTTCAGGGCGTCGAGAGCGAGTGTCCGATTTGTATCGACAACATCTTCGAGCTCTGCGTGCCATTCCGGTTTCCACTTTGCGACCGGTTTCGATTCCATCCAGGTTGCGAAACCTTCGTTGAGCCAGAGATTGTCCCACCATTTCATGGTGACAAGATCGCCGAACCATTGATGCGCCATCTCGTGTGCTACAACCGCGGCGACAAGTTGATAGTTGTCTACGGTGGCAATTTTCGGATCAAGCAGCATCTCGCTCTCGCGATATGTGATAGCTCCGGCATTTTCCATCGCGCCGGCTTCGAAATCGGGAATGGCGATGAGATCGAGTTTCCCGAATGGGCACTTGATGCCGAAGTAGTCGTTATAGAAATGCATGATGTACTCGGCGGCTTCGAGCGCGAACTTGCCTTGGTCTTTCTTGTCGGGAGTGGCGCAGGCGCGAATTGGGATGTCATCGGCCGAGCCATCCACGCATTCAAAGTCGCCTACCAGCATCGCGACCAGATAGGTGGAGAGCTTTTTTGTAGTAGCAAACTTGAGAGTGTGCTTGTCCGCCTCTGGGCCGGGAATGTCGGAAACCAGTTTCTCGTTGGAAATTGCTGTGTCGCCTTTATCCACTACCAGCGTGATCGCGAATGTCGCTTTCTTATCGGGTTCATCAAAGCACGGAAACGCGCGACGAGCATCGGTCGGCTCGAACTGTGTCACCGCATAACGACGTTTCGCCGTCTGGCTGAGATAAAACCCACGCAGCTTGTCGTTCAATATTCCGGTGAAGACAATGTGCAGGCGGACCGGACCAGCGGCGAGGGTTCGGGGAGCAATAATCGTCGCCTGTTCTCGATCTGGATCGACCGTCACCTTTGCCGTGTCAGTGCTTCCATGGGCTTCAATCGTGGCGGAAGAAAACTTGATTTCAGCCGCATTCAGCGTGATCAGCTTCGTTGGCTTGAGAATTCGAACATCGATAATTTCATCTCCCGCAAAAGTCGCCGTTTTCAGATCGGGAGTAAAGCTGAGCTGGTAATGTTCTGGCGCGACTCCTGCTGGCAGGCGCTGTGCCTCAACTCCGGAGCAACAGAGCAACAATACACACGCAAAAATCAGGTTTCTCATTCTCACTCCTCAATGTACAGCGAGTTTGCCGTTCAGCACTGTGGCACGACAATGTTCGGTGCCGAACCAGTAGCAAATCTCGCGATAATCTTTGACATCAAAAATGGCCAAGTCAGCGTCCTTTCCTGGCTCAATACTTCCCTTGCGATCAGCGAGTCGCAGCGCGTGCGCTCCGTTGATGGTCGCCGCCGAGATCGCCTCCGCTGGACTCATGCGCATCTGCGTGCAGGCCATGGAGAGCATCAATGACATGCTCGTGGTCGGCGACGTTCCCGGATTGAAATCTGTCGCCAGCGCGACTGCAGCGCCGGCATCGATCAACCGTCGTGCCATAGGGAACGAATGAGCTAGGAAATACGAAGCTCCCGGAAGCAGAGTGGCAATCGTGTTCTGACCGGCAAGAGTTTCGAGATCTTTATCACGCAGGCAATCGAGGTGATCGAATGACGCCGGATCGAATTCTGCCAGACTCGAAAGATCATGCGGAGTGAATTGGCACACGTGCGCGCGTACGCCCAAGCCGGATTGTCTAGCGGCGGCGAACACGCGCTCGGTCTGTTCCAACGAGAAAGCTCCGCGCTCACAGAAGACATCTACGAACTCGGCGAGGTTCTCTTCCGCCGTTCTGGGGATCATCTGTTTGCAGACCAGATCCACGTATTCGTCTGCTCTTCCCTGGAAATCCGAGGGAACCACGTGCGCCGCAAGCAAAGTAGGCACAATAGTTCCTGGCCACCGAGTTGCCGCGCACCGAATCGCACGCAGCGATTTTAGTTCGGAATCGGGACTCAAACCGTAACCGGATTTAGCCTCTACCGTGGTGGTTCCCGACTGCCGCATTCGCTCGCAAACGTGCAGAACCCTGCAGGACAGCTCTTGCGGCGTCGCGGTCCTCACGCCGTCCACGCTGGATCGAATGCCGCCTCCAGCTCTGGCAATTTCGTCATAGGTGCCGCCGTGAATGCGCGTTTCGAAATCGATCAACCTGGGAGAGGTAAACACGGGATGCGTGTGCGAGTCGATAAATCCTGGCAGGACTACGCCGCCCGCGCAGTCGAAGGTCTCGAGATCCGACCGATCGTCGTTGGATAAACCGTTGGTGACTTCGCTCTCCCGCCCGAGGGCAGCAATCTTCCTTTCCCGAATTAGAACAGCCGTATTGCTGACGATACTCAGGCTCGAGAGAGCCTGCTTTCGTCTTGGCTGCTCTTTGCTGCTTGGATGTTTTAACGTCAGCAGTTGACCGATGTTAATTAGCAGCAGTGGGCGAATTTTCTCTTGATGACCGGGGGAGATCATTCTGTGTCACCAGAAGCTGATCTGGAGGTCATGACCCTATCCGGTATCGCGCACGGTACTGACGCCCGATTCGTGCCGCCTGCATGTGGGTGCATCGGCAGGTGCACGCCCCTGCGTTCTGCAAATTGTTGAGCTTCTTCGTAGCCGGCGTCAGCATGGCGGGCTATTCCGATGCCGGGATCGTTAGTGAGCACGCGTTCAATGCGTTTGGCCATGAGATCGGTTCCGTCGGCGACGGTCACCTGACCTGCGTGCTGCGAGTAACCAATGCCTACGCCGCCCCCGTTGTGAATCGAGACCCAGCTTGCGCCACTTGCGGTATTGAGAAGAGCATTGAGGAAGGCCCAATCGGCGATTGCATCGCTGCCGTCTTTCATGGCTTCGGTTTCCCGAAATGGAGAAGCAACCGAGCCGCAATCGAGATGGTCACGGCCGATCACGATGGGAGCTTTGATCTTGCCGCGCTTGACGAGATCGTTCATGGCCAGTCCAAATTGGGCACGCTCGCCATAACCGAGCCAGCAGATGCGCGCGGGCAGTCCCTGGAAGCGAATGCGTCTGCGCGCCAGATTGATCCATCGGCTCAGGATCCGGTTCTCTGGAAACATCTCAAGGATCAGCTCATCGGTGACTGCAATGTCGGATGGCTCGCCAGAGAGAGCTACCCAGCGGAATGGACCACGTCCTTCGCAGAATAGCGGACGGATGTAAGCAGGCACGAACCCAGGAAAATCATAGGCATTCTTCACACCGCGCTCGAAGGCGAACGTGCGAATGTTATTGCCGTAGTCGAACGTCACTGATCCCGACTTGTGTAGGCTCAGCATTCCTTCGACATGTCTTGCGATCGAATCCAGGGAACGTTCCAGGTACCCTTTCGGATCAAGTCGGCGGAGTTCATCCGCCTGCTCGATGCTTAAACCGGCAGGGAGGTATCCGTTCAAAGGATCGTGAGCGGAAGTTTGATCGGTGAGCAGATCGGGTTTGACTCCACGCGCTGCCAATTCGGGAATTAGATCTGCGCAGTTCCCGATCAATCCGACTGAAATAGCTTCCTTCTTGCGAATCGAGTTCTTCAGAATCCGCAACGCCTCATCGAGCGTATTGACCATGAAATCGCAATAGCCAGTTTTGAGACGTTTCTTGATTCGCTCTGGATTGACGTCAATTCCAAGGAAACACGCGCCCGCCATGGTTGCGGCCAAGGGCTGGGCGCCACCCATGCCTCCCATGCCGCCGCTGACGATCAGTTTGCCTGCGAGATCGCCTCCGAAATGCTTTTCTCCTGCCGCGGCAAAGGTTTCGAAAGTGCCTTCAATGATTCCCTGTGAGCCGATGTAGATCCATGATCCGGCGGTCATCTGACCATACATGGTGAGGCCAGCGCGCTCGAGTTCATTGAACTTTTCCCAATTGGACCAGTGCCCAACCAGGTTGGCATTGGCAATCAGCACGCGCGGGGCATAGTCGTGGGTCTTGAATACTCCAACAGGCTTGCCCGATTGCACCAGCAACGTTTCGTCAGATTCGAGAGCGCGAAGAGACCGAACAATCGCGTCATAGCATTGCCAGTTGCGCGCGGCGCGTCCAGTACCGCCATAGACGACGAGATCCTCAGGGCGCTCAGCGACCTCACCATCGAGATTATTCATGAGCATGCGCAACGCGGCTTCCTGCTGCCAGCCTTTGCAGGAAAGCTGCGTTCCGCGTGGAGCCTTGATGTGGGTCTTGGCTGCTGAGGAAACTTCGGTATCAACCGGCATGAGCGTTCTTTACCTCATTTGAGCAAACGCTCTAGCCTACGTCCTCGGCATGACGCTAAGCAAGATGGCTACGCGGGGCTAATGGGAAAAATCAAACCAAACGCGAGCCGGATCAGGCGATTGACCGCGCCATCGTAAGATCCGTTGGATTCTCATCGTGTTTTGACTCGTACAGAGTTCTTTCGAGCAGAATGCTACCAGGTGTTGTAGGCGGTTCCGTCGCTGCCAGTTGCGCTTGAGCCGCTATGGACGTCAGTTATCCCCGGTTCGGTTTGGTCCAAACTCTGCAGAGTATCAGAGCTTTCGGCCTGCCATGTATCGGACGTACCGGTGAATGGGTCTTTGGGAATCGCTCGCAGATATCCGGCATCCACCAGGTCCTGCAATGATTGCGGCGCCTTCTCCTTATCCATGGTGTAGTTATCGATTTGATCGCGCATAGTCTTCAGGTCCTGCCGCAGTACTGCTTCTTTGGCGCGAATCACGGATTGCTGATAAGCCGGCACAGCGATTGCGATCAGGATCAGAATGATCGAGATTACGATCATCAGCTCAATGAGCGTAAAGCCGCGAGAAGAGCGCATGATCCGCGTTCCGAATTGGGAGCGTTTCACCATGTGTTGTATTTGGTGCCGTCGAGGGCCGTGCCTTCGCTCTTGGTGTACACGTCAAAGACGTTCTGTCCACCCCAAGACGTGGAGTCAGGATCGTCTTGGTTGGAGCGCAGTCCCCAGTCGGCGTCGCCCGTCATAGGATCTACTGGCATGCGGCGCAGGAAGCGCAGCTTCTTTCCTTGAACGTCAACGCCGTCCACCAAGGTTTGCATATCTGGCGGGTAGCCCAGGCTATCGACTTTCGTCTGAAAAGCTCCACGGTCCGCAGCATCTTTGTATCGATCAATCGCGTCGCGCATCTCCCAAAGGTCGCGGCGAAGCTCAATTTCTTTTTCGCGCTTGATGCGAACCCGCACGATGGGAACCGCCGCAGCGGCCATGATTCCTATGATCGTGAACGCAACGATCAGTTCGACCAGGGTCAGACCGCGGCAATTCCGCACCTTTGTGGAGCGTATGACTGGATGCATATAGATATTGTCGCTCCAGCTTCTACTGAACATTCACCGTCATTTGCGAACCAAGCACCTGAATCGGTTGCTGCTGGCTGTTCCGCGCACCTGGTCGCGTAATACTCAGAACGGTCGCCCCTTTATCTTTTGCAGTGAATGTGATCGTGAAAACAGTGCCCTGACCGCTCACTCCAGCAGCACCGGGAGGACGAGAAGCCGATACCACCAGCATTCCGCTGGCTGGGTCATCGCGCTGGACTAAGGCGACCGGCTGGCTGTCTTTCGTGAGAAAGTCGCCATTATCGATCTTCGCTACAGAGAGATGCTTCGGATCATAGGCAATCTGCACGGGAACAGCAGCTACATCACTTCCGCCGGTCATATTCACGTTCACCGTGAAGGTAGCGCCGTTGGTGGTTGTAATCGAAGCGGGCTCAAAACGCAGCGCGGCAGGTCCGCCAGGCGCCGCCTGTTGAGTCTGGCTTTGCGTTGGGGCTGGCACCGCTCCAGAGTTCGGCAAAGTCTGGCTTTGTGGCTGCTGAGGGGTGGTTGCGGGGCGGGGCGGGGTAGCAGGCGCTTCATCTTGGGCGCCGCGTCCGGGGTGAGTCGCGAACCTGAGTTCCACATTGTTCGCCGTGCCGACGTCGATTGGTCGCAGGTTGAGATCGCTGACATCCTGATTCCGTACCAAATGCGGAATGAGCACAAAAACCACTTCGTTCTGAAGATGATCGACCTTTTCACTGCCAAAGAGGTACTTGAGAATGGGAATTTGTCCTAAACCGGGAATGCCGCCATAGCTCTTTTGATCCTGATCTTCGAAGATGCCACCAACAAGGTTGACCTCTCCCTCGCGGAGGCGGATTTGATGATCGATTTTGCGTTGGCTGATGACCGGCTGCGAGATGCCGCCGATATCGACAGTATTCGTTTGGGATGTGATATCCATCGTTACCTTCAGCGTAATGTCGCCGTTCAGGTGGACTGTGGGCTGCAGGTCGATATTCACGCCAACATCGAGATACTGGAACTGAGTGTTCACCAAAGGATTGATTCCGACACCGCCAATGCCCGGTTGAAATGAACCGGTCGCGATCGGAATTCTTGATCCGATTCTCAGAGATGCCTTCTGACCGTCCGACGCTCGAATCTCAGGATTTTGCAAAAGCCTAGTATTTGAGTCGCTTAGGAGTGCGTTTAATTGTGCCTGTGGGACACTGACGGAAAAATTACTGGCGTTCAGATTCTTAAATGAATTCAGAGTGAGATTATTTGTGGGAGTAGTGGTTGTTCCGTTCGTGCTGGTGCCGTTCGTGCCATTGTTGGTCGTTGTCGCTGTTTGACCAGGGGTTGTAAGTTGGATGCCGATTGGACCATTAGCCAAAGGGGGACTGAAGCCCAGGTTGCGGATTCTCTCTTTCGAAACCTGCATCACAGCCACGTCTACAACGACTTCTGCGCGGCTTTTATCGAGATCGCTGACGAGCTTCTCTGCCAACGCCACTTGATCTGGAGTTCCGCGGACGATGAGCGCATTCTCGGCAGCAATTGGCTGCACGCGCGTGATGTCCAAAATGGTACGGAGAGTATTCGCAATATCTTGAAATTCCGTCTGACTGGCGGCGTTGGTGAGATAAAAAGTCTTCACCACGCTCTGATCCAGATCTTTGCGCTTCGTGGGTGTGTTGGGAGCGACGAAGATTGTATTGGGCGTGACCGGACGCCAAAATGTGTTTGACTGAATGGCTACGAGACTGAGCGCGTCCTGCAAAGTAACGTTGTTAAGTTCCAACATCGGAAGCTGGCGCGAGACATAGTCAGGATCGAACAGCACATTGATTCCCGCTAGCTTGCCGATCGTTTGGTATACGGTCTTGCTGTCGTTGGCGATGCGCAGCGTGATCGCCTGATCGTTGATCGGCGCCAGTGTGACCGGTCCTTGTGCAGCTTCGATTCGCTGCCGGAGAATGTCTGCACGGTCAGGTGGTTTCGGCTCACTGCTGCCTGGATTGGCCGCATTCATCATCTCTTTCGTGCGTGCGATCTCTTGTTGCGCTATGAAGCTGGAAGGGTCGACCTGGAAGGCAGTCTGAAATTCCTGCAAAGCCTTCTCAAGATTACCGGCTTCGCGAAGCTGCTGGCCGTGCTTTACATGCACAGCTGCAGCTTCGAAGCGCATCCGCTCGTACGAGGCGCGATAGCGCAAGTCGGTCGGTTTCTTTTCGTAAGCGGCTTTGAAATCCTCGTACGCTTCGAGGAGGTTCTGCCGCGCTTCGGCGTTCTGGCCCTTCTTGAACAGCGTCTTGGCGGAATCGTCGGCAAATGCGGGAACAACTAAGGCGATTGACAACAGCACCGCTGTACTTCGGGTGGGAATTCTCAAACCAGCTCCTTCGAGCCCTGCCAGCCGGAGATTCGCCGGTGGCAGGTTTATCTTAGGCGGCAAAGCAGCGCGAACTTCGTTCCGACCAGACTGCTCCGGATAGGCGGATCGGGAATGCCGCTACCGGAATCTCCGCAAGTCGCTGTTACATAACATGTTTTGCCAGTTGCGGAATTGCCGATTATAGCATCTGAACGCTGGCTGCCTTTTCGCTTGCACCAATTCTTGCATGGTACGATTTGAATTTGTCCGCAATGGGGATTTACTGCTATGGCTCGGCCCACCGTCCAGACCAAACCCGAAAAGCCGAAGAATGTGAAACGCGACCCGGTGGCTTCGGGACAGCGAGACGCCGCAGTCAATCGGGCAGCATCGCATAACTACTTCTTGCTGGAAAAATATGAGGCCGGCGTTCAACTTCGTGGTACGGAGGTAAAGTCGCTCCGCGCGGGACAGGTGCAGCTTAAAGACGCATATGGTTTGGTGAAAGACGGAGAAGCTTGGCTCCTCAACGCTCATATCGGGCCATATGAGCACGGCAACATCTTCAATCATGAGCCGACGCGCACCCGCAAACTGCTGCTCCATCGTGAAGAGATCAGGAAGTTGATTGGCAAAACGCAGCAGAAAGGTTTGACCCTGATCCCAACGCGTATTTATTTTCGAAATGGGAGAGCGAAATGCGAATTAGCGCTCGCCCGCGGCAAGCAGGATTGGGATAAGCGAGAGACCGAACGCCGTCGAACGGCAGACAAAGAAGCCCGAGAAGCAATTGCGCGCAGTCGTCGGGCTTAGCAAGTTTTTCACCACCGAGTCGAGACACGGAGAAACCAATCAGAATTGAACACGGAGGACACGGAAGAAGTCGGAATCCAGCCGAAGCTGCAGTCGATATTCCCGCAGTAATCAAGCCTGGTTGGCAAGAACATTGAAGATCCTAACTGGCAAACTCGTTTCTCCGTGCCCTTCGTGTTCAATTCTGGTTTTCTCTTTGTCCGTGTCTCCGTGACTGTGTAGTGAGAACGCATTTATAAAAGGAAAAGAATGAAGATTGATCTAATCATCAAGAACGCTGCTGAAGTCGAAACTGAATGCCTCGTAGTTCCCGTTGTCGATAAGGGAGAGAAGGACAAGGCCATGGCCTCGCTCTTATCGGCAGAAGAGCCTCTGCGGGTAGCCGCGCAGGAGCTGATCTCCTCGGGAGAGATTGGAGGCAAGCCGCTGGAAATGGCGATGCTCTATCGGCCGACTGGTGTGAAAGCAAAGCGTGTGCTCCTCGTTGGCGGTGGTAAGGAAGCAAAATTCAATCCCAACGATTTGCGCAAAATCTCGGGAGCTGCCGCGCGCTATCTGAAGCCGAGAAACATTCGCCATCTAGCCATTGCCCTTCCCTCTGGTGTTCACTTCCATGCTGACAATGCGGTTCGCGCCGCGTTAATTGGAGCATGCATCGGCGACTTCGATCCTGATTTCTACAAGAGCGACCGCAAAGATCAGCGACTGGAATCCCTCACGATCGTTGCGCCTCCTGGAAGCGATGAAAAGCTTCTGCGCTTGGCACTGAACGAAGGACGAATCATCGGTGAATCCCAGAACTTCGCGCGTGAATTGGTCAATGAACCAGGCAATCGCCTCACTCCAACCATCCTGGCAGAGCGCGCAAGGAAGATGTGCGCCGAAAACGGATTGGAATGCGAGGTCCTCGGTCCCAATGAAATAAAAGCGCTGAAGATGGGCGCGTTCTGGAGCGTAGCGCAAGGCTCCGAGGAGCCTCCGGCGATGATCATCGTGAAGTACTCGCCTGCTGGAGCGCCGCCACAGCCCGTTTTGGGACTTGTAGGCAAAGCGATCACTTTCGACACGGGCGGCATCTCCATCAAACCGGCCGACGGAATGGAGAAGATGAAATACGACATGGCCGGCGGCGCGGCGATGCTCGGCGCCATGCGAGCCATCGCGCAACTCAAGCCCAAGGTCAAAGTCAATGCCGTGATCTGCGCGTCGGAAAACATGCCTTCAGGCAAAGCGCAAAAACCAGGCGATGTGCAGATCGCAATGTCGGGTAAGTCGATCGAGATCATCAACACCGATGCCGAAGGTCGCTTAGTCCTCGCGGATGGCTTGACTTATGCGCGTACCAAATTGGGATGCACGCACCTGATCGACGCCGCAACGCTTACCGGCGCGTGCGTGGTCGCTCTGGGAATGGTCAACGCCGGCGTGTTCGCGAACGACGATGCTCTCTACGAACGCTTCCACAAAGCTCTGCACCAGGCCGGCGAAAAGATGTGGCGCATGCCGGTGGACGACGAATATCGCGACATGATCAAGTCTGGCATCGCTGACATTATGAACAGCGGTGGACGCTACGGCGGAGCAGTCACGGCAGCGATGTTCCTCAAAGAATTCGTCGAGGACAAACCCTGGATTCACCTCGACATCGCGGGTACAGCATGGGTCGATGAAGCCAAGCCGTTCATCGCCAAGGGACCTTCGGGAATTGCGGTGCGCAGCCTGATCGAATTCGTGCGCAGCTTTGAGACACATCCGGCCTGAGCTTTCAAGTTTCGAGTTTCAGGTTTCGGCAAAGCCCTTCCTGGCAGTTTGCTTTGAAGCTGGCTTTTGCCGAAACTTGAAACCTGAAACCCGAAACGCTTTCCCGCGCCTCCGTGTCTCCGTGCTGAAAGGGATGTCCTGAGTGCTGGAGAAGGTCTGCTATACTGTCGTTGGCCTCGCCACCAGTGTGCGGAAGTGGTGAAATTGGCAGACACACCATCTTGAGGGGGTGGCGCCGAAAGGCATGGGGGTTCAAGTCCCCCCTTCCGCACCATGATTTTGTCCCGCCTTGGCAGCCTCCAGTCTTTCTAGTCTCTTGAAGCTGAGGGACTTACGCGGGACTTACGCCTGCCGGCGCCGAAAGGTAATTCGCTCGCAATGATGTATCTGATTCTGGCTATTCACATTGTCGTTTGCTTCTTCATCGTGATCGTCGTCCTGCTACAGAGCGGACAGAGTGGCGACGTGGCCGCAGCGTTCGGCGGCATGGGATCGCAAACGGCCTTCGGCCCACGTTCATCCGCCAATGTTCTGACCAAGGCGACCACGTGGTCCGCGGTGATCTTTATGATCACCTCGATCGTTTTGTCAGTGATGATGAGCCATCGGCGCTCGGGTTCGGTGCTGGAGAACGTGAAACCCACCAAGCAGACGACCGCTCCCGCACAGCCAGGCGCTCAGTCCAAAGGATCAAACAGCGAGCCTCAGCCGGTTACGCGCTAGTATCTGTACCGTCCGCAGTAGCGGACGGTAACTCCATATCCAAGATTCATCACCCATCCGCTACTGCGGACGGTACTGACTTTGCTTAATAGTGATTCACGACATCTTCCCCGTCGGCATTCTCGGCTGTAACTGCTCGGTCATTGGCGACGAGAGCACACGCGAAGCGCTGGTCATCGATCCTGGCGATGAGATCGAGAGAGTCCTCACCGTCCTCAACAATCACCAACTCAAGCTTAAACAGATCATCGTCACACACGCGCACATTGACCACGTTGGCGGTGCGATGAAGCTCAAGCAAGCCACTGGTGCTCCCATCCTGCTGAACAAGAACGATTACACACTGTTGAAAATGTTGGATATGCAAGCTGCGTGGATTGGAACTAAATCGCCGGGGGTAGTCGAGATTGACCAGAGTCTGGGGGACCACGATTCAATTCATTGTGGCACTCTTCAGGCTCTTGCGATGCACACGCCGGGACACACAGAAGGAAGCGTTTGCATCTACTTTCCCGCTCACCAAAAACTCATAGCCGGCGACACGCTCTTTGCGGGCAGCATTGGAAGAACTGACCTGCCCGGTGGCTCCTTCAATAAGATCATCACTTCCCTCCACGATCGCGTGCTCGCCCTGCCGGATGAAACCATTGTCGTTCCCGGCCATGGTCCGCTCACGACGATTGGCGAAGAGCGGCAGAGTAATCCGTTTCTCGTGAAGCGCTAAACGGAATCAGCACTGAGTTTGTTGAGAATTGCTCGCACGCCATCCTGGAACACAGCATTAGGCGTAATCAGGCTAAGCACCAGATATCCATCGCTCTGGAATTCGTAGAAGTGGCCGGGGTGAACAACAACTGCGGCCCGCTCGATGAGTTGGATCGCCAGTTCCTCATCAGACTGGCGGGCTGGTACCCGGAGCACAACGTACCATCCTCCCTCGACTCGCAGGCGCTGCACCTGTGGCGCAACCTGCAATATCTGATCGGCAAATTCCAAATTGGAACGAATTCTTCCCGTAAGCTGCGGTTGTATCTTTTTTCTCTGCTCCAGCAACTTTGGAAGCGCAAGCTGCACAGGAGCGTTTTGGGAAAGATAGGTGTCGGCGATCACTTCGAGGCGCTCGTGTGCTTTTCGACGTAGCTCATCGTGCCCGCTTAAGACCATCCACGCGACTTTCATCTGGGGCAAGCAGGAAATTTTCGAGAGTCCACTAAGAGCAAAGGTTAGGCACTCACTCGAGAAGGCCGCGCTTGCTTCTGCGCCCGATTCAAGTTCGTAGTCGAGAAAGACCTCATCTGAAATGAGCGCTAAATTCCGCTCGGCGCAGAACATCTCTAGCTGCCGAAGCTCCGTTTTATGCACAAAGGATCCGGTGGGGTTGTTGGGGTTGACGATCAGGATCCCGCGTGTGCGCGCCGTGATTGCGCCGAGCAATGCACCCACATCGATATGCCAGCCGTGATCGTAGAACAGGTCGTAGCGGCGAAGTTTCACATCCTGAATATCGGCGAGAAAATCGAAAAGCGGATAACTGGGCCGCGGAACCAGAATCTCATCATCAGGATCGCAGAGCAGGCGAAAGAGATACGAGTATGCTTCGCTTGTGCTCGTAGTTAGGAAAATCTGCTCGGCAGAAACTTGACCCTGCCCTCGTAGAGCCTTCGCATTGTAGTAGTCGGCTACAACCTGACGAGCCGGGAGCAGGCCTTGCGGTTGAGGATCGTAGCTTAGCGATTCGAGACGCGACAGGGATGTAAGTATGGCTGCAGAATCAAAATCGAATCCGCATTCGGTGGGATTCGATACCGTCAAGTCCAGCAGCTTTGCGCCACGCGCACCCGCCTTGTTCAGCGCCAGTGAAAAACGGTTCTGAGAAAGCGGCCACTCCGTTCTGCGCGCGAACATGTGTCCTCTACTCTAGCAGTCGCCGTAAACAACAAGAGCGAGTCAGGACTACGCCCGACTCGCCATTTAGAGCAGTGAAAAGCTTATTTGCTGAGCTGCACTGACTTGGTCAGCTTAAAGCTGAGCGCATATTCTGCCGGGATTTCGATTTCTTTGTTTCCCGTGAATGCTGTTCCCGCAGTTCCTGCACCAGCTCCGGCGAGAGCTCCGATTGCAGCGCCTTTGCCGCCGCCGGCGAGTCCACCAATCAGCGCTCCCAGGCCGGCGCCACCCCCGATCATCGTTGCCGAGCGTTTACCTTTTCCCTTTTCGGTACGAGCAACAGCAGCAGTCTCAACGGGTACATTCTGTCCGTTGATTTCGACTGATGTGAGCCGCAGTCCGAGCATCGCTCCGCCTTTGAAGCGTCCCAGCGGATGAGCAGTGGTCACTGTGCCGGTTGCTTTTGCACCGTCGGGAATGGCCACGGAGCCGCCAACGTCTACTGGGCGAGCGACGGTAGCAGTGAATGTCTCGCCCTCCTGGCTGGTTTTAGAACTGAGCGCCTGACCGGTGCGAACCGTGATCACCGTTCCGGCTGGAATCGTGACGGCAGCAGGCTGAGTAGCGGCGCGCGTCTTCAACGTCGGAGAAGGTGCTGCCGCGCTGTTTGCAGTCTGCGATGCGCTGGAAGTCTCGCCTCCGGCACCTGGCGTTGATGTTGCCGAGGGTTGACTCGCGGGAGCAGGCTCATTGCTGGCGTTATTTTTATTTCCGCAGGCGCTGGCGAATATCACCAAGGCCGCAATCACAGGGAGTGTGAGCTTCTGGATGTGGGGGATCACTGGCTTCTCCTCGACGGGAACAAGAAATGATCACGCACCAAGAGAATGCGTGACGAAAGCTTCGCGAACGAAGCTATCACAAATTCAGAGATGCAGGGGCGCGGAGCGTCAGCGAAGTTAACCGGCTACTTCTTCGAGTTGCTTGGTGTCGACGTCGAAATTCGAGTAGACGTGCTGCACGTCGTCATGGTCTTCTAGCGCTTCGAGCAAGCGAATCATTGTGTTCGCGGCGTGTCCTTCGAGTTTGATGTAGTTCTGCGGAATCATCGAGACCTCGGCCACCGTCGTCTCTAGTCCCGCCCCCTTTACGGCATTTAGCACATTCTCAAAGGCTGAAGGATCAGTAACGATCTCCCAATCAGTGCCGTCATCGCGGAGGTCGTCGCCACCGTTCTCGAGCACCAGCGACATCAGATCGTCTTCCTTCGCTGCCGATTTGGGAACGACGATGTATCCCTTCTTCTGGAACATCCACGCAACCGAACCGGATTCGCCCAGGTTGCCGCCATTCTTGCCGAACGCGTGGCGAATCTCGCTTACGGTGCGGTTCCGGTTGTCAGTGGTGACATCCACCAGCAGAGCCACTCCTCCGGGACCATAGCCCTCGAATAGGATCTCTTCGTAAGTTGCGCCAGGAAGCTCACCTGTGCCGCGCTGAACAGCACGCTTGATGTTGTCGGCCGGCATATTTTCGGCCTTGGCGGCAGCAATGGCAGTTCGCAGACGCGGATTGCCTTCAGCATCGCCTCCACCGCTCTTTGCGGCCATCGTAATTTCCTTTATTAGCCGCGTGAAAATCTTGCCGCGCTTGGCGTCCAGTGCGCCTTTTTTGTGCTTAATTGTGGCCCATTTTGAGTGGCCAGACATGTGACAACCTCAAACCTTTGGATTAATGCAGAGCAGCTCCAAATACCTGCATCCGCATGAGAACAAACGAGAAGTATAGCACGCGAGTGCAGCGGTTTTGCCCTCGATGCTGCTCAAGGCACAAGGGGCTGCGCAATCACTAACGGCTGACTATTTGCTTTGGCCGCCTGTGCGCATAGATCACTGCAAGCAGTGGAGGCGCGAGGAGCACGCCCCAGAAGGGGATGATGAATCCCAGCACGATCGGCGCCAGTATCGATGCCCAAATGGGGACTCTATTGCTGCGCTTCATCAGGTAGGGCTGAAGTACCAGTCCATCAATAACAGCGATGATTGCATAAAGGATGAAGACATACAGCAAATGCATGAGTGCATCCGACTGGCTCGCGAACAGCATCGTTAGTGCCGGCCCGATGACCGCGATCAGCGGTCCGAAATTGGGAATGAATTGACAGGCTCCGCCGATCACCGCCCAGACTGGGGCAAGCGGCACGCGCAAAATCAGCAAGCCAATCAACCACATTGCCGCTACCGCAGCCGCATCCTGCAACGTCGCGATAAACCAGTTCTTCAGCGCGGAAGCCGTGGTCTGTGCATGTGAGCGGAAATCCATTTGAGCTTACTCAATATTAGATGCTGAACACCGGCACTGCTGGATTCTTGGAGAACTTGCCTATCCACTGTTTCGGGCCCACCACACTGACCTCTTCATTTCTGACTTTTGCTTGAAGAATTCTGATTCGAGGCTGAGAATGTACCGCGTTCTATCAAAACGATTGAGTGAATTGCACATGAGACTCGTCCGGCTGGCTCTGTTCGTCTTTCTCTTTTCCTTAATTCCGTCGCTGCAGGCGCAATGGACGGCGCGGAATCCAGTTACTTCCGTGCAGCAGCAGGCAGATGGTCTCGTTTTCACGATGGCGACAGGCGCGTTGCGAGTTCAGATTTGCTCCGACTCCATCGTGCACGTCCTGTACTCGCCTACGAACCAATTCCCTTCCAGACCCGAGTACGTGGTTATCAAGACCGCCTGGCCGGCGGTCGATTGGAGGCGCCAGGACAACGGCAATAAAATCCAGATCTCGACTGCCCACCTGCGGATCGTGGTGGACCGGACAGATGGATCGATAGCGTACAGCACCTCGGATGGCAAGCCGCTCATGACCGAAGCCAATCGCATGATGCGTCCCGTTCAGGTGAATGGCGAGAACACGTTTCACGCCGAGTCACTGATCAGCATGTATGGCTCCCAAGAGGGCCTCTTTGGATTGGGGCAGCATCAAGCAGGTGTGTGGAATTACCGTGGCGAATCGGTTGACATCTCACAGGAGAACACCAACATCGCTGTTCCCTTTATGCTCTCGTCGCGCGGCTATGGACTGTTTTGGAATAACGACTCGCGCAGCCGATTCAATGACCGATTTCTTCACTACCTGTACATCAGCTCCGAAGTTGCCGACGTAATCGACTACTACTTCTTCTACGGGCCGGGACTCGACAGAGTGATCACCGGTTATCGCGAGCTCACCGGACAAGCTCCAATGTTCGGCAAATGGGCTTATGGATTCTGGCAGTGCAAGAATCGCTACAAGACTCAAGACGAGCTGCTCGGAGTCGCGGGCAAATATCGCGAACTGAAGATTCCCGTGGACAACATCGTGCAGGACTGGTTCTGGTGGGTGCGCAAAGGCGAGTTCGTCTTCAACAACAACTACCCAGATCCTAAGGCGATGATCGAGGAACTCCATCGCGAGAACTTCCACCTGATGATCTCGGTGTGGCCGTTCTTCGAGCCGGGCTCGTCCGAATACGAATACATGGAAAAGCACGGCTGGTTCATCGACAAGTTCAAGTTTGCCAAGCCGCCGTTCCATGCAAATGGGATGGCGCTCTACGATGCGTCAAATCCTGCTGCGCGCAAGTATTACTGGAGCCTGCTTGACAAAGGTCTGTTCAAGCTCGGCGTGGACGCCTGGTGGATGGACACGACGGAACCTGAAACCGAAGGTCAGGAAGAGAATGTTCAACTCGGACATAAGCTGGCCATCGGGAGCGCCGATCGTTACGTGAATCTGTTTCCGCTCATGACCACATTCGGCGTCTATCGGGGACAGCGACAAGCTTCGTCGGACAAGCGCGTGTTCATCCTGTCACGCTCGGCATTTGCCGGCTCACAGCGAAATGCCGTCACTGCGTGGTCAGGCGACGTAAATTCGACATTCCTGAGTTTCAAACGCCAGATTCCAGCCGGACTGAACTTTTCCATTTCCGGAATTCCCTATTGGACCACGGATATCGGCGGCTTCGTCGAGGGCAATCCCGACGATCCGGCCTATCGTGAGCTCTTCATTCGCTGGTTCCAATATGGGACCTTCTGCCCGATTTTCCGTGTTCACGGAACTCGTACGACCAATCAGAACGAGCTTTGGTCTTATGGCGCTGAAGCGCAGCAGATCCTTACCAGCTTCGATAATCTTCGCTACAGGTTAATGCCCTACATCTACTCGCTCGCGTGGCAGGTAACGCACAATAGCTACACGATCATGCGTCCACTGGTGATGGACTTCCCATCAGACCAGCGAGCGATCAACGTCGGCGATCAGTTCATGTTTGGCCCGGCCATTATGGTGAATCCTGTAACGGAACCAGGAGCGACGAAGCGTCATCTGTACTTGCCAAAAGCAAAGTGGTACGACTTCTGGACTGGAGTCGCGCAGGATGGCGGTGAAGCGATCGACAGTCCAGCACCTCTCGACAAGCTACCGCTCTTCGTACGCGCCGGCTCGATTGTGCCCATGGGCCCCGAAGTGCAATATGCGACGGAAAAGCCTGCCGATCCGATCGAGATCAGAATCTATCCGGGAGCAGATGGCGACTTCGCCATCTACGAAGATGAAAACGACAACTACGACTATGAAAAAGGCGAGTACGCCGTCATTCCATTGCACTGGAATGATTCAGCGGGAAGTCTAACCATCGGAGATCGAACCGGCAGCTTCCCCGGAATGATGACCACGCGATCATTTCAGGTCGTTGTTGTCAGAGACGGGCATGGTACTGGCGAGGCACCGATCTCATCCCCAGATAAGACGATCCAATACTCAGGCAAGCAGATGATTGTGGCCATGCGGTGACTTAAAACCTACTTCGCAACAGCTACTCGTTCTGCATGGAGACGCTGCAGTACTCGAACCGTAATCTTCCCGCCCTGTCGAGATGCAATGCCATCTGCAGCCGCCCGCGCAGCGGCCATGGTTGTGAGGGCAGGAATGCGCTGCGTCACTGCAGCGCGGCGGATCGCTTGTTCGTCAAACCAGGGGTCCTGTCCCTGTGGCGTGTTGATAATGAGCTGAATGCGTTCGCCTTTGATCAAATCTACGACGTTCGGGCGACCTTCTTTAACCTTGTAGACGCGTTCGACCGGAAGTCCCGCTCGCTCCAAGATATTGGCGGTGCCGTGCGTCGCGACGATATTGAAACCGAGTTCGACAAACCGCTTTCCCAATTCGGCAAGTCCGTCTTTATCGCGATCGGCAATGCTGATGAACACCGTTCCACTCGTAGGCAGGCTCTGACCTGCTGAAAGCTGCGCCTTGGCGAATGCCTCTCCGAAGGTATCGCCGACACCCATCACCTCGCCGGTCGATTTCATTTCGGGACCGAGCACTGTATCCACTCCAGGAAACTTATTCCACGGGAATACTGGACTTTTCACGAAATAGCAATCGCCTGTTTCCAGATCGGTACCCTGCTCCACATTTTCAGGCAGGAACTCGCGCAGCTTCCGTCCGGTCATCAGGCGAGCTGCGATTTTCGCCAGCGGCACTCCGGTGGCCTTCGATACATACGGTACCGTGCGCGAAGCGCGTGGATTCACCTCGAGGACATAAACTTTGTCGCGCTGAATCGCGAACTGGATGTTCATCAAGCCGACAACTTTGAGGGCGCGAGCAAGCTTGAACGTGTACTCGCGCATGGTGTCAAGCAGGTGTGGCGCGATCTCCACCGCAGGAAGCACACACGAGGAATCGCCCGAGTGGATGCCGGCTTCTTCTATGTGCTGCATGATTCCGGCAACGACAACATCGTCGCCATCGGACAAAGCATCGACATCAACTTCGATCGCGGCTTCGAGGAAGTGGTCAATCAATACAGGTCGCTCCTGCGAGTATTCGACCGCCTCTTTCATGTAGCGGATGACCGAAGCATCGTCGTAGGCGATGACCATCGCGCGGCCGCCTAAGACGTACGAAGGACGCACCAAAACCGGATAGCCGACGGAGTTTGCCCCTTTGACCGCTTCATCGACACTCGTCGCCAAGGCTCCCGGCGGCTGTGGGATTCCTAGTTCCTCGATCAGCTTGCCAAAGCGCTTTCGGTCTTCAGCTAGATCAATCGACTCCGGAGAGGTGCCAATGATGGGCACTCCTGCGGCCTTGAGCGGGAGCGACAGGTTGAGCGGGGTTTGTCCACCGAACTGGACGATCATCGCGACTGGAGCACCGCTTGAAGCTTCATGCTCATGCACGGCGAGCACGTCTTCCAGAGTTAACGGCTCGAAGTAGAGGCGGTCACTGGTATCGTAGTCGGTCGAGACCGTTTCGGGATTGCAGTTGATCATGATGGTCTCGTAACCATCTTCACGCAGCGCGAACGATGCGTGGCAGCAGCAGTAGTCAAACTCAATTCCCTGCCCGATGCGATTCGGACCGCTGCCCAGAATAATGACTTTTTTCTTGCCGGTCGGAGGCGCTTCATCCTCTTCTTCGTACGCAGAATAAAGATATGGCGTGTAACTCTCAAACTCTGCAGCGCAAGTGTCTACCAGCTTAAACACCGGCTTTAATCCATTCTTCGCGCGCAGGTGGCGGACTTTTTCCGCCGCTCCCTTGCTGTCGCCAATCTTCCATGACTCCGCAAGACGCGCATCGGAGATGCCCAGGCGCTTGGCCTCGCGCATGAGCTGCGGCGGAACGGAATCAATCGGATGCTTCTCGATCTCCTTCTGCATGTCGGAGATTTCTTTCATCTGCTGCAGGAACCAGGGATCGATCGCAGTGATGCGCGCGAGTTCTTTGACGGTATGTCCTTCGCGCAACGCATACCGCAGATACATCAGGCGTTCAGGATGCGGTGTGACCAGGCGCTGCATCAGGCGTCGCGGCTCAATATCCTCCGCAGTTGCACGCTTGCCCGTATCGAGCGAGCGAACGCCTTTCATCAATGCTTCTTTGAATGTGCGGCCAATCGCCATCGCCTCGCCGACCGATTTCATCTGCGGACCTAGACCTTCTTCCGCTCCTGGAAACTTCTCGAACTGCCACTTGGGAATCTTTACGACTACGTAGTCGATGGTCGGCTCGAAGCAGGCGGGAGTTTTACGCGTGATGTCGTTGGGAATTTCGTCGAGCGTATAGCCGACTGCTAGACGCGCCGCGATTTTCGCGATCGGGAATCCTGTTGCTTTCGATGCGAGCGCCGAAGAGCGCGACACACGCGGATTCATCTCAATTACGACCATACGCCCGTTCGTGGGATGAACTCCGAACTGAATGTTCGATCCACCGGTCTCAACCCCGATTTCGCGAATCACGCGAATCGCCGCGTCACGCATGCACTGGTATTCGCGGTCGGTGAGCGTCTGCGCCGGCGCAACAGTGATCGAATCACCGGTATGGACACCCATAGGGTCGAGGTTCTCGATTGAGCAGACGATGATGACGTTGTCCCTCAGATCACGCATCACCTCCAGTTCGTACTCCTTCCAACCGAGAACCGACTCTTCAATTAGAACTTCATGCACTGGAGAAAGATCGAGACCGCGAGCAAGAATATCCATCAGCTCTTCGCGGTTATAAGCAATTCCGCCGCCGGATCCGCCGAGCGTGAACGAAGGACGAATAATGACCGGAAATCCAATTTTGCCCGCGAACTCAATTCCATCTCGCAAGTTATTGACCAGTGCCGATTTGGGAACATCTAACCCAATGCGCGTCATCGCATCTTTAAAGAGCAGCCGATCCTCCGCCATCTTGATCGCTCGCAACTGCGCGCCGATCAGCTCAACACCGTACTTGTCGAGGACTCCTGAATCGGCGAGTTCGACTGCGAGATTCAGAGCAGTTTGTCCGCCGACGGTCGGCAGCAACGCGAACTTGCCGCCGATCTTCATCTCCGATTCGAGACGAATGATCTCTTCCAGGTACTCACGAGTGAGCGGCTCGATGTAGGTGCGATCCGCCAGTTCGGGATCGGTCATGATGGTCGCCGGATTCGAGTTCGCCAGCACCACTTCGTAGCCTTCGGCCTTAAGTGCTTTGCAGGCCTGCGTGCCGGAATAGTCAAACTCAGCCGATTGGCCAATCACAATCGGCCCAGAGCCGATAACCAGAATCTTTGATATGTCCTTGCGGCGAGGCATTGGTTCTTAGCCCTTCCACTCCTGCATCATCTTCACAAAATCGCCAAACAGATAATGTGAGTCATGCGGCCCAGGCGATGCTTCCGGATGGTATTGGACGGTGAACAGTGGCATCGTTCGATGTCGCAGGCCTTCGAGGGTGCTGTCGTTGAGATCGAAGTGTGTCATCTCGACTTCGCTCTGATTGAGCGAATCGGGATCGACGGCGAAGTTATGATTGTGCGCTGTGATCTCGATCTTTCCACTTCGCTCCTGGCGCACGGGATGATTACCTCCATGATGTCCAAACTTCAGCTTGTACGTTTTGCCGCCGAGCGCGAGCCCGACTAGTTGATGTCCAAGACAGATTCCGAAAATGGGAGTCTTTCCGGCAAGCTTGCGAATGTTCTGCTGCGCATAGGTGACCGGCTCAGGATCGCCGGGACCATTCGACAGGAAAACTCCATCAGGCTTGAGCGCGAGCACGTCCTCGGCGCTCGTCTCGGCCGGAACGACCGTAACGTTGCATCCTTGATCAACCAGCATGCGCAGAATGTTCTGCTTGATTCCGTAGTCGTACGCGACAACATGCAGCGCACTCTCAGGGTCGAGTTCCTTTGTCGCCTGAGCTGGATAAGTCACGATCGGCCCTTGATTCCACGAGTACCGCTGCTTCGTGCTGACAACACGCGCGAGATCGGTGCCATCCATTTTGGGAATCGAACGGGCCTTCGCAACGAGTTTGTCAGTATCTGATTCGATCAGCGAGATCACGCCGCGCATCACCCCATGCGTACGCAAATGACGAACCAAAGCGCGGGAATCGATGTCGGCGATTACAGGGATGTTGAAGCGTTCGAGATATTCGTCGGCAGCCTGCTGCGATCGCCAATTCGAGCTGATGGGCGAAAACTCGCGGACGACGAGGCCTTCAATGAAAGGTCGAACTGCTTCGTTATCTTCTGGGTTGGTGCCGTAATTGCCGATTTGGGGGTTGGTGAGTACTACGATCTGCCCGGCATAGGAAGGATCGGTAAAGATTTCCTGGTAGCCGGTGAGAGAGGTATTAAAAACGACTTCCCCGTAGCACTCTGCTTTCGCTCCGTAGCCTTTGCCTCGGAAGATGCGGCGATCTTCCAGCGCAAGGATTGCTTGCACCTGTTTCTCCGGGGGTGGATTTTACCGATTCTATCACGCAGAACAGCTTCTGAGCTGCTAAGCTCCTCAGCTTCTGAGCAGATTTTTTCCTGCTCACTTTCGAAGTCGCACGACCAAGTCTCGGCTTTCGCTTACGAGCTGAGCAGCTTAGAAGTTCAGAAAGCGCTAGCGAAGAATGCCTAGCTTATCCACAGGCCAATAAACGAACACTGCTTTCCCGTAGATATAGCTTTGATCCACTGCTCCAAAGTCGCGGCTGTCGTTGGATAACGAGCGGTGATCACCGAGCACGAAGTAGGAATGGGGAGGAACGGTCGTCTCAGCCATCGAGCGATAGTCGAAATATTCCCCCGGAACGTATGGTTCCTTGACCGGATGTCCGTTGACATAGACTTGCCCTTCGACAATGCGGACGCGATCGTCCGAAACCCCAATCACGCGCTTGATGTAGCTTTTTGATGGATCAAACGGATAGTGGAAGACAACGATGTCACCGCGTTCGATTGGTTCAAGCTTGTAAACGAACTTGTTGATGAAGATACGCTCCTGATCCTGCAAACCAGGCAGCATGCTCGTGCCCTCAACTCGAACCGGTTGATAAAGAAAGACGATGAAGAAAGCAGAAAGCCCGAGCGCGATCAAAAGGTCGCGCCCCCAGCTCAAAAGCAAGCGCTGGCGGCGCGAAGGTTGAGGCGCGGGCTGGTTCGTGGTCTGCACTGTCACTCGATCGCGAAGAATCGAAACAGGGCTTGTGTCTCGCGAAGAGCCCCACTCGATCTACTCCTAATTATAAAGACGCAATCAGTAGCCTCTTTGTTTATCCACCTCTCCCAACAACGGCTTGCCCGCGAGATAACGCCGGAGGTTCTCGCTAATGCGGGCAAAGTGACGCTCCCAAAGCTTCTCTGTTAAAGCCGCCGTGTGGGGTGTAATGAACAGATTCTCGATGCCCCAAAGAGCTGAGTTGGCCGGAAGCGGTTCGGTTTGGAACACGTCCAGAGCTGCGGCTCTTATTTTTCGCTCGCACAAAGCCCGAACGAGAGAGTTCTCATCCACCAACGCGCCTCGGCTGACGTTCAGCAAACAGGCATCGCGACGCATCCTGTCGAATGCTCGATCGTCGAAGAGAGTTTCTGTCCTTGGCGTAAGCGGCGCAGCAATGAGAACGTAATCCGACTCTTGGAGCAAATGACCAAGCTCCGCAGGCCCGAGAACGTGATCCGCCCCTTCCGGTCCGCGCTCCGGGTGCTCACGAACGGCAATCACTCGCATTCCGAGAGCCTTCCCCAATCTGACGCTCTCGCGTCCAATCCCACCTAAGCCAATGACGCCCAATGTGGCTCCGGCGATCTCTCGCGGGCGAGCAAAGCTGCGCCACAAGTCTTGTTGTCCCCAGTGATGCTGCTGTTGGTATCTCCCGACCCAAGGAAGTCCTTTGGCTAGAGCAAGAACCAGCGCAATCGCGTGCTCGGCAACAACCGGGCCGTGAATTTCGGTGGAATTGGTTACATGGACATCGCTCGCGACCAGGTCGGGAAACATGAGCTGATGCACGGCGGCCGTGGTGGCGTGTATCCAGCGCAGCTTCTTAGCTGCTTTGAATTGCTCCGGACGGAGCTGCCATCCAACCAGCACTTCGGCATCGACAATCTCATTTGCCAGGTTGTCGAGACTGGTGAGCTGAACGATCTGGTGTTCGGGAAGATCCGGTTGCAGCCGTGAGCCAAGCCACTCCGGCGCGTTCCAGAGTTCAAACCGATGATGAATGGCGAGCAGGATTTTCAACGAGCGTTAATGATGAATGCCAAAGTTGCATTAAAACCGTATCCATCATATGCGACTCAGAGGTTATCCTACGGCGACTTCGGTTGCGTTCAGCTCGTGTTTGAATTTGCGGGCTTGAGGACCGACATATTGGCTCACGCATTGTCCTTTGCCGACGAGAAGGTATTTGTATGTGACGAGCCCCTCAAGTCCAACTGGCCCTCGCGCATGGAGCTTCCCTGTGGCAATGCCCACTTCCGCTCCGAAGCCGTAGCGGTATCCATCGGAAAAGCGCGTTGAAACATTGTGGAACACGCCAGCGGAATCGACTTCACGCAGGAACTTCTCGGCTGCTTCTGAATCGTCACTGATAATCGAATCGGTATGATGCGATCCGAAGTGGTTGATATGCGTAATCGCCTCGTCGCAACTCTCGACTACGCGCAATGCGAGCGTGAGCGACCCGTATTCGGTATGCCATTCGTCGTCGTTGACAACAGCCATACCTGCACTGGAAATCGCGCGTGTCTTCTCGCATCCTCGAACTTTTACTCCCCCGAGTTGAAGCAGGTTGACAAGTTTGGGAAGAAAGTCACTTGCGATCCGGCGGTGTACGAGAACCGTTTCGACGGCATTACACGTAGCAGGCGCCTGAATCTTGCTGTCGAGAATCACCGAAGTAGCCAGATGGAGATCAGCAGCATCATCAACATAAATGTGACAGACGCCGTCAGCGTGTCCGAGCACCGGAATCCGCGTGTTTGCCGAAACAAAGCGAATGAGCTCTGAGCTTCCACGCGGCACAACGAGATCAACGTACTGATCCAGTTTCAAAAGCTCGTGCAATTCTTCCCTGCTCTTCACGTTGACGAGCGCATCAGCGGAAATTCCAGCGCGTTCATATGCGCTCCCGAAGATTCCCAGAAGTGCTTCAGTCGTTCGAGCAATCTCCGCACCAGCTTTGATCATGAGCGCATTGCTGGACTTTAGCGCTAGGGCTGATAACTGGACCACAGCATCCGGGCGCGCTTCAACCACCCCAGCAATCACTCCGAAAGGGCACGATACTTTCTTGAGTTCCAGTCCATCGTCCAATTCGGATTGAAGAAGAATGTTGCCGACTGGGTTCTCGAGACCACTCACAGCATTCACACTGCGAGCCATCTGCGAAAGCTTCTCGTCGGTGAGAGTCATACGAGCGAGAGCAGACGAAGAAGTTCCACCATCACTAGAATGATTCTTCGCTGCGATTACATCCTGACGATTCGCTTCGAAAATGGCTTCGGCGGATCCTTCGATTTCCGCAGCAACGGCTTCTAAGACTTGCTGCTTGGCTTGTGAGGTTAATGCCGCAAGCTGACGCGAAGACTCCTTCGCCGCTGCGGCCGTGCTCTGTAGATCTGTATGAATCATTTCGCCTCAACGGAAGCGATCAGCGTTCCAATCTGATCACCGTTCAAAATTCTTTCCAGGACATTGGGCGTACGGCCGTTCGCGATGACTGCTACTGTGTGGCGCTCTCGTGTAGCGTGAATTGCAGCTTTCACTTTGGCGCGCACACCGCCGCGGCCGTTGCGGATTTCCGCATCTGCTTCCACATGCTCGCCCTGGAGTTCCTCGATCAACGCTGCATCCGGATTCTGAGGATGAAGGTCATAGAGGCCATCTACGTCGGTGAGAAGAACGAGCAAATCAGTATGAAGCTCGCGCGCGATCAGGGATGCCAGCATATCGTTCTCGGAGAACGGGCTGGCGGAATCGCCTTCAGTTTGGGAACCGCTGATCGCATCGTTCTCGTTGAGAATCGGTAACGCTCCGGCTGCGATCAGATGGCGAAGAGTTTGAGTGAGCCTTCTGCCGCGGGAGGGCGCTGCGAAATCCTCGGCTGTGACGAGAATTTGAGCCACATGGATGCCGTGCTCACGGAAAGCTTGTTGATACAAAGAGGTGAGAACGCTTTGTCCGGCTGCCGCACACACCGAAACCAATTGACAGGAAAGTCCAAGCGCATTGGCTCCGATTCCGACCGCTCCTGAAGAGACCAGCACTACGCGATAGCCGCGTGAACGTAGACGGGCAATCGATTCCACTAATCGGTGCACTATCTCAGTAGCGACCGATCCATCTGCACCCATCAACACCTTGGTTCCCACTTTGACGACGATGTCTTCGGCGTCAGCTAGTTTGTTTCGAATTGTCATTTCAGTCTCCGTCTGAGCAGAAACAAAAAGGCCCACAGTCTCCGCGACCGTGGGCCTTTGGGATGGATGATTACGTTTTATCTATTCACAAATCATTTCCCAAGCGGTCGCGGCGTACCGGTGACGGCACGGGTTCGGCGACGGGTTTGGGAAACGCTGACTCATGAATGTGCTGATTTTCGGGAATGCGAAGGAATTTGTCAACAACAATCGAGCGCTCGGCACGAAAATTGACGATTCCCGGTTCAGGATTCGCCTACAACCGTTACGCCATCCGGATTTACACGAAACGGCAACACGCGACCACCATTCCTGCGAATTGCTTCGGCCACTGAGTCGTGACTGCCCTCGCGCACGAATAAGACGAAGCAACCTCCACCGCCTGCGCCACATACTTTAGCCGCCACCGCTCCTTTTCGTTTGGCCGCTGCGATGAGTTTGTCGATAAGGGGTGTGGTAATTCCCGGAGCATTCGTGCGTCGCAACTTCCATTCTTCTCCAAGCAATCTTCCCACTTCGGGCCAATCGCCGGATTCAAGAGCAGTATGCATTGCTCGCGCGATCTCCCCGATCTGCTGGAAGTTGCGAAACACGCGCTTATCGCCGTTGATGTGAGCTTTGAATACCTCCCAATTGTTAATTCCCGATTGCCGCGGAGCTCCGGTGTAAACAAGCACGAAGCGTGACTCGATGTCCTCAGGTGCAACGGTTATCGATTGGTGATGGATTCCGTCTACGTCGAGGTGAATTGCATTCACGCCGCCGTAGAGAGCCGGATAGTAATCCTGACATCCGGTAGGAACTTTGATGAGTTGGGCCTCAACGTTCTGTGCGATTTGCCGAATCTGCTCGCGATCGAGCTGGCGTCCGGTGTAGCGCGCCAGAGCGGCGACTGCGGCGACCATGAGTGCTGAGGATCCCGAGATTCCCGCCCCTGCTGGTGATTCCGAATTGGTCTCAATAGTGAATCCACGGCCATTTGCCGAACCTGCAGGCATGAAGAAATGAACCAGATGGGCAGCCAAGTGATGCTGAATCTGCCTCGCCTTGCAGAACTCGTCGAAGTTGCGGAAGTGATCTTCGCGGCCGGTATCAATAGATTTGAAGTGAATTGAAGAGTCGCGGCCCGGAATGATCTGACATCGCGTCAGGATATTTACCGCAAAGTTAACCGTTACTGCTCCAGGGTGAAAGAGATAGAGTGGCCAGAGATCCAGCGTGCTGCCGGCGAGATCGACTCGACATGACGCATGAGCGACGATGTTGCCCGCCGCAGATTGCTCATGAGAAGAGTTTGACGACTTCGGCATCAGCTCTCGGTGAAGAACTGGGCAATGTTGCGGAATTTGTCGTAGCGTGATGCGAGCAGTTGATCGCAGGGCGTGGTCTTTAGCTCGCGCAGGTACTGTTGAAGAGATTCATCGAGCAAGGCGGCGGCTGCATCAGGGTCGTTGTGAGCTCCGCCTTCCGGTTCGGGAATGATGCCGTCGATGCATTTCAGCTCCTGCAGATCCTCAGCCGTGATCCGCATCGCCTGCGCCGCAGCCTCTTTCTTTGTAGCGTCACGCCACATGATCGATGCGCAGCCTTCGGGAGAAATGACGGAATAAATGGAGTTCTCCATCATGAGTACGCGATCGGCAACGGCAATCGCCAAGGCTCCTCCACTGCCGCCTTCGCCCGTCACAATCGCAACCGATGGCACTTGCAACCGCGCCATTTCCCGCAAGTTCACAGCGATGGCTTCACCCTGACCGCGTTCCTCAGCTCCCAATCCGGGAAACGCTCCGGGAATATCAATGAAGCTGATCACCGGCCGGTGAAATTTCTCCGCCAGCTTCATGGCACGCAGAGCTTTGCGGTATCCTTCCGGATTCGCCATGCCAAAGTTGCGCTGTACACGCTGCTTGGCGTCGCGCCCTTTTTGCGTTCCAAGCAGCAGGACTTCTTCACCATGGAAGCGAGCCATGCCGCAGAGCAGCGCCGGATCATCTGAAAAACGGCGATCACCGTGGATCTCGCTCCAGTCAGAAAAAATACGCTCTACATAGTCGAGAAAATATGGACGTTGCGGATGACGGGCCAGTTCGGTCTTGTGCCACGCAGAGCTGACAATTTCAAGTTGATTACTAAGCGCTTCTATCTGGCGGTGGAGCTCATACAGTTGCTGCTTAGTTTGAATATCAGCACCGGGAACGGATTCCAAATGGGAGATTTGCCGTTCGATGTTCTCTATGTCTCTTCTGGCTTTAGCGGCTGCGTCCATGAATGGAGGAGGTGTGGCGCTGAGGGCGGAGGCGCTCAATCAACTACCTGAACGCTGCCACGTCCGCAGAGTTCCTCTGCGCGTGAAATGAAGACCCGGTCAGCTTGAACATTATATCCGTCTGCTTCCATGACGACCATAAAGTCGCCCGGGCGTTCCAAATTGAACAAGACCTTGGCTTCGCCTTTGCGCTCACGGAAGAGACTGTGAAGAGCATCGACAGTTTCGAGTCGAGCAGCCTCTAGTGGTAAGCGAATGCGCACGGCTCGGGGCAACTTTGGTTTGGCCTCGTCAAGCGATTGAATGTTTGAAATCGCAAGCTTCGGATTAGTGCCTTCTTCAACACGCACCGAACCGTAAACCAAAACAGGAACTTCCATCTTCAACTTCTCTGCCAGGCGCTTGTAAGCTTCCGGAAAGACAATGGCCTCGACTGAACCGGCCATGTCTTCCAATACAGCCTGGGCATAGAGGTCGCCTTTACGGGACTTTATGACTCGCACTCCGGTAATGATTCCTGCAGTCTTAATTTCTTCCTTCCCGGTACCCTGCTTCATAGAGCAGATTGCAGGGGTGTCGAGCGCATTCAGGTCGAGTAGCTTGTCACGATACTTCTCCATCGGATGACCGGTGATGAAGAAGCCAAGAATTTCTTTTTCCGCAGCGAGCCGCTGATGCTCGTCCCAATCTGGAACATCCGGCAGACGATCTTCTTGCAGCGGCATCTCCGACTGGAACACGCCGAACAGCCCGTGCTGGCCCATTTCGGCATCACGTTGCGTTTTCTGCGCGCGCTCAATTGCCTTATCGAGGCCGGCCATGAGCTGAGCGCGCGTACCGAACGCGTCCAAAGCGCCGCTCTTGATCAAAGATTCCAGCACGCGTTTATTCAGCAAACGTAGATCGACTTTCTCGCAGAACTCGAAAATGGATGAAAACTTTCTGACCTCTTTCCGAGCTGCAAGAACCGAATCAATTGCCGTGCGCCCGACGTTCTTTACTGCTGAGAGTCCGAACCGAATCGCATTTCCATGCGGCGTAAAGTTCGCATCGCTGAAGTTAATGTCGGGCGGCTCGACGGGAATACCCATTTCCCTGCACTCGTTGATGTACTTCACAACTTCATCGGTACTCCCTGCTTGCGACGTAAGCAGCGCCGCCATGAAGTCCACTGGATAATGCGTCTTCAAATATGCGGTCTGAAATGCGAGCAGCGCGTAGGCAGCGGAATGGGATTTGTTAAATCCGTATCCCGCAAACTGCTCCATTAAATCGAATATCCTGACGATCTTCTTTTCGGGGAAGCCCCGCTCGACCGCACCTTTGACGAAGCGGTCGCGCTGCTTGGCCATTTCCTCCGGATTCTTCTTGCCCATGGCTCGCCGCAGGAGGTCTGCTTCGCCTAACGAGTATCCAGCAAGCCGATTGGCGATCTGCATGACCTGTTCTTGATAAACGATCACACCGAGTGTCTCTTTCAGAATCTCTTCCAATTCGGGACGTTCGTATTCGACTTTGCGGCGGCCATGCTTGCGCTCGATGAAGTCGTCGATCATGCCGCCCTGTATTGGACCGGGACGATAGAGAGCATTCAGGGCCGTCAAATCCTCAACGGTCGTCGGCTGATAACGGCGCAACACATCGCGCATACCTTGAGATTCGAACTGGAACACGCCTGATGTCAGGCCAGTATGGAAGACTTTTTCGTATGTCACTGAATCCGAAAGCGGAAGCGCAAGAAGATCGAGCTTGTGGCCGCGCGATTGCTCTATTAAACGAAGCGCGTCATCCAGAATTGTGAGCGTAGTCAGCCCAAGGAAGTCCATCTTGAGCAAACCGATTTTCTCGACTGCCTTCATGTCGAAGGCAGTCACGATTTCGTCGTTCTTCGTCTTGTGCAGCGGGACCAAATCGGTCAGAGGTTGCGGAGCGATCACCACGCCTGCAGCGTGAACGCCCGAGTTTCGCACCAAGCCTTCAAGCTTCCGCGCGATGTCGATCAATTCGCGAACCTGGGGTTCATTGTCGTATGCCTGCTGGAGTTGGGGAGAGTCCTTCAGGGCTTGGTCAATATCGATGTTCAGAGTGGTCGGAACCATTTTGGCAATGCGATCCACATCGCCATAAGGGATTTCCATCGCACGGCCCACGTCTTTGATCGCCGCCTTTGCGGCCATAGTGCCGAAGGTGATGATCTGCGCGACCTGCTCGCGTCCGTATTTGCGCGTCACATAGTCGATCACTTCTCCACGACGATTCATGCAAAAGTCAACGTCGATATCGGGCATGGAAACCCGTTCCGGATTGAGGAAGCGCTCAAAGAGAAGTTCGTTCTGCAGTGGATCGATATCCGTAATGCCCATGGCAAATGACACGAGCGATCCGGCCGCTGATCCACGTCCAGGTCCCACCGGAATACCGTTTTCTTTCGCGTAGCGGATGAAGTCCCAAACGATAAGGAAGTAGCCCGAGAACTTCATTTGCTTGATGCAGTCGATCTCGCGCGAGAGCCGCTGCTCGTAATCACTGAGCGTCTTTCGCAGCTCGCCTTTGGCCTGTAGCGCTCCAAGGATTTCGAGCCTTTTCGCGAATCCCTGGCGGCAGATCTGCTCGAAGTAGCTGTCGAGATCTTCGCCTTCTGGGACATCGAAACGGGGAAACGGATTCTGTACCTTACCGATCTTCACGTTGCAGCGCTCGGCGATCGCCATCGTGCGCTTCAGCACGTCGGGAATTTCGCCGAAAAGCCGATGCATTTCATCGGCGGATTTTACGTAGAACTGGTCGCTATCGAACTTGAATCGCTTCTCATCGCGAATGGACGAAGCAGTCTGCACGCAAAGCAGGACCTCGTGTGCGTACGAGTCCTCCCCACGGATGTAGTGGCTGTCGTTAGTCGCAACCAGCGGGATCCCGAGTTCTTTTTCGAGTCGCATCAGATCAGGGCAAATCTGCTTTTCCAGCTCGAGTCCCTGATTCTGGATTTCGAGGAAAAAGCTTCCTTCTCCGAAGATGTCACGGTAAGTGGCGGCCGTATCGCGTGCTGCCTCGTACTTGCTGGCCATCAGGTTCTCGCACAGCTCGCCTGCGAGACAGCCGGAAAGGCCAATCAGTCCCTTCGCGTGCTGAGCCAGAAACTTCTTGCTCACACGCGGCTTGTAGTACATGCCATGGAGCGAAGCTTCCGACGTAATCTTTACGAGATTCCGATACCCTTCGTCGTTTTCCGCCAGAACCAGAAGATGGTTGTACTCATCGCCCTCCGGCGCGGCGCGATGATCATCTCTCTTGCAAATGTAAAGCTCGCACCCGATGATCGGCTTGATTCCTGCGTTCTTGGCCGCGTTGTGAAAGGCTACTGCCCCAAAAATGTTGCCGTGGTCGGTCATGGCGACCGAAGTCTGGCCTAGCTCGGCGACACGCTTTACCAGTTTGTCGACATCACAGGCGCCGTCGAGAAGTGAGTAGTCGGTATGGAGATGCAGGTGAGTAAACTCGGGCATTCTGGCGCTCGTTACTCTCGATTTTAATCGGAGAAGGCCTCAAAACCGGGTTGCGGATATCGGCGGTCGTAAGTGGAAAAATGGGTAATATTCGCGCAGATTACTCCTTATTTGACAGCCTCAGAAGCGACAGGCACAATCTCGCTCTCCCAAAATTCCTCCCCAAAGTTACTACAGGAGCAAGGTATGCGTTTGTTGTTTGGGGTCGGCATCATTTGGTGTGTTGCCATGTTCGTCGCAGTCGCGCTCTGCCGCGCAGCGAGCTCCCAGGACGTGCGCGAACAGGTCGGCGACTAAATCTACACCGGCCGATACTGGCTTACGGATGCTTGCCTGACTTCTTCGCTGCGGCTTCAACTTCGTCCTTAAAGTTTTTGAAAAGCGGTGGATTCTTGCCGACGAGTCCATCGTGCTGCGTAGCCACCCAAAGCCGCGCCGCTTCCCTGCCGTCATCGGCTTGATATACCGCGAGATAATCGTCTGGTGGCCCCACTTCGGCCCCGAACACGGGGCCGATTCCTGCGGACGTTCGCCGACCCGTGGTGGGATCGATGCCACCAGTTCCAACGCGAATTCCGCCGGTGCCAGAAGCTAACCTGCCAGTACGCACGGCGATTAGCATGTCGGCATCGGCCGGATTGATTGTGATCGTGTAGCGCTTCCATTTACTCAGAGCCTCGTAGATATTGGCGATCGCCTGTCGATCATCGGGTTGAACTTTTGTCGAGGCGAAGGATCGGAAATCCGTTTCTGCAATGAAGCCTTCAGCCGTCTCATATCCCAGCGCGACGTATCTCGCCTGCAGTACCAAAGCGGGAATGGTGGGAGCCTTCGCATAGCTCTGTAAAACCAGCAGCAGACTGCAAACCAGTATCAAGCCTGAAGTTTTCCGCATCACTCAACGCCTCCGCCGGGTGAATTCTAGTGCAAGTCGCTCCTCAGGTGGCAAACGCTCCCCGACAAAGAAGTTTCGCAATCAGTTCCGCTTCCAGTGCAGGATTTCCCATCTACAACTCTGGCGATTCCATACGAACTGCGGTACCTTTAAGTAGCACCTCACCTGCGAAAGTGGCGGAATTGGCAGACGCACCAGACTTAGGATCTGGCGGGTAAAACCGTGAGGGTTCGAGTCCCTCCTTTCGCACCACGAAACCAGCCCTCGGCACTCGGCTAAGGCGAGAAAAGCTACTAGCTTTCCAGCTAAACCAATCCCAACGGCAAAGTCGAAAGCAGCACTCAGCAATCGGTAGTCGGCTTTCGGTAGTCGCTTGTCGGCTTTTGGCTCGTTTTCGACAATCCTGCTGACCACTGGTTGGCGGCTTCCTGATAGGATTGCTGGTCTCGCAATTCCAAGAGACTTCAATCCGCAATGACAAGGACGCTTCTTCTCCTCTTCTGTCTTTCTATTTTTGCGTTTTCCCATTCCAACCCGCAGGCGCAGGCCGCTGATGGCCAACATTCTTCCACGGAGCGTCTCGCGGGACTGAAGCGCAACGAGGGCTTCATTCCCTTTTACTGGGACGCGAAGAAAGGCGAGCCGCTGTTTGAACTTTCGCCGGAACGGCTGAACACGGAATTCATCTACTTCACCGGCCTCAGCAGCGGCGTTGGCTCGATCGAGATGTTTGCCGATCGCAGCAGCGTTGGAGGATCGCAGCTCTGTCGCTTTCTGCGCTCCGGGCCGAAGGTTTTGGTGGTGGCTGAGAACA
>DATEKE010000142.1:0-26651 GCA_035277605.1 Terriglobales bacterium
TGCTGCGTCGCTTCCAGCCTGTTTCGCAAACTGGTGTTCTCCCGCCACAGCATCAGTCCAAAGACGGCGAGCAGCACTGCTGCGAACGTGGGAACAAAGCTCCACCAGGGCCGACGCATCACCACTCGGCGGACTCGTTGCGGCTCGGTGCGGATCGCTTGCAGCAGGCGTTCGCGAGAACGCCGGGGAGGGGCGGAGGCTACGCTCGACAACGCCAGCATTGCCATCTGCGAGTTGATTTCTTCCAGTTCACGCCGGCATTGGGCGCATTCTTTCAGGTGCTCGCGAAATTCTGCCACATCGGACGCAGGCAGCTCGTGAAGCGCATAGAGCGCCAGATCGTCTGCCAATTGGCGATGATCTCTCATGCTGCGAGCCCCTTTCTGAGCGCTGCCAGAGCTGCTCGAATGCGCGTCTTGATCGTTCCCAGCGGCTCGCCGGTTTTGGCCGCGATCTCGGAATGCGTGAGCCCTTGAAAAAACGCGAGCTCAAGAGCATGCCGCTGATCGGGCGGCAACAGTTCGACTGCGCTTCGGATTCTGGCAATCGCCCGATTCCGATCGGCGAGTTGCTCCAGGTTGGAATCGACAGAGATCATCACGTCGTCGATGTCCGACTCCGGACGCCTCTTCCGCAACTGATCGATCGCGCGATGGCGGGCGATTACGGCCAGCCATGCTCCGAGGCTGCCGCGATTCGAATCGAAGGTCTCTGGCTTGCGCCAGAGTTGCAGAAAGATCTCTTGCAGGATGTCTTCCGCCTGCGTGGTATCGCCGAGCACGCGCAGCGCCACTGAATACACCACCTGGGCATAACGGTCATGCAGCGCAGCCAGAGCGTCTTCGTCGCCTCCGCGGATGCGGGAGATCAGCATGGAATCCGTCACCTGAGGGTGGTCTTTGGCGCTCGACGCCGAGCTCATTTCCTTTCCTTAAGAACGAAGCAGTAGGGTCTCCCGGATTGCATTTCCGAAGAGACAAATGGCGATTCTAACGCAGCAGCAAGAACCTGGTAACGGTGCTACCTATTGCCGAGAGCTGAGTTGAGCAACGTGGCCAGCCGAACACCGGCCTTCGCGAGCTGTTCTTCGACGATCGGGTGCGATACATCCTCGTAACGTGCGCCCAAATCGATGTGCAGATCCGCCCTGCGCTTGCCGATGTGATTGTCTGCGCATGAGGTCACTTTGGTTTCCGGTTCACGTGGAATGAATGCCGGCAAAGCACGGTATGCAGTGATCGCAGCATCGTGTCCTTCCCAAGCCCAATCGATCGGCTGCCCGACATTCCAACGCAGTGCACGCGAGTGATAACGGATGTCGAGTAGCTCTGCGAATTCTTCGACGGTCATGTCGTGATCGTCGAGCAGGCCTTCCAGAAGACCAGTGTCCCAAACAGAGTGCAAATTGGGAAAATAATCTTCGCGCTGCGGACTCGTCAGGCGCGGCGCTTCATCTTCGAATGCAACCGGTACACAGTTGCCGCCTTCGTCGCTATCGTCTTCATCGTGCAGCGGCTGATGAATGTCGCCCAGGAGATGAATCACGAACCGCAAAGCATCGGCGCGAGCGCCTGCATCTCGGCTGGTCTTGAGCTGCTGAACGTATTTTGCGATGGCATCGATCACGCATCCCGACTGGCACATTTGCGCGACGTCGTACTTGTCGCGCGTAGCGTTCAGCGGAATGTTTACGTAATGCAGTGGGCCAGTGTCGGGCTGCTCGGCGCGGTAATCGTCGGCCCAGGTTGCCGCGTCAGCAATTGGAGGCAAGCCGAGATTCCGACAGTAACGATGAAGAGCTGCGCTCACAGGAGAAGCCGCGAGGATCGCATTCACCTGGCTGGCGACCTGCGGCTGCAGGTGCTTCATCGCAATCAGCGCGACGATTTGGTGCCCCTCGCATCCCCAGGCGTGGGCTGGTTGAGAACATACCGCGAGGAGCGGGAAAACGAGCGAGCAACACAGCAGTTTGACTTTCATTGCGGGAATTTTACTGCTCGGCCGATTCTGTGGACGTTTACTCCAACGCTTCAGGCGTGATCTGGATGTTCTTCTCCCCGGCTGCGCGCTTTTCCCAGTATTTCTTTACCCAGGCTTCGAAGCTCTTGCCGGCGGCGGGATCGCGATCGCTGAATTTGAGAGCAGCGATATCCGCGTAAGGAATTGAGAGCTTTTCGCGGGCGTTGTTGGGGATGATGCGAACGAACGAGTCAGCGAGATTGTTTCCTGTTTTACGGTCGAAGACATAGCCTTCGATCCTGCTGCCATCTTTTCGCGTGATGGCCACATCACCGCGATAGTCGAAGGCTTTTTCCAGTGCTTGTCGAATGTCTTCTTCATTTCCCAGATTGGGAAGCCAGCCTTCCAGCTTTTCGTGTGCTGTGCCGGGCGCTACTTCTAGGATCTCCGGATTGATGGTCATCAAAACTCCGTTGGGTTAACACGAAGGTCACGAAGTCGCAAATCAAGGTCACGGAGCTTCGTGGCCTTCGTGTTAACTCCGGGTGAGTTGCTCGCTGTTCGTCTCAATCTGGACTAGCGGATTGAAAGCGTGTACTGGGCGCGCAGGTTCGTTCAGCAGCTTCAGCGCGCCTTCGTCTTTGTGGCTCGCGAAAGTTGCGCGAATCGTCTGTACGAATCCTCCCAGCGAGCTGAACGTGTGATCGACCGCGGACGCTTCGTATCCACTATGTACCATGCAGTTTGCGCACCGTGGATTTCCCGATTCGGTACCGTACTTGTGCCATTCGGTCGCTTCCATAAGCTCCTGAAACGTATCAGCGTATCCGTCCTGCAGCAGATAGCACGGTTTCTGCCAGCCGAAGATGTTGAAGGTCGGCATGCCCCAAGGCGTGCATGAATACTGCTGCTTGCCCATCAGGAATTCGAGGAACAACGGCGATTGGTTGAAGCGCCAGCTCTTTCTCCGATTGGACAAAATCGCGCGGAATAAGCGCCGTGTTCGTGCGCGTCCGAGAAAATGCTTCTGGTCCGGTGCTTTGTCGTAAGAGTAGCCGGGCGAAAGCATCATGCTCTCTACGCCCAGCTTCATCATCTCGTCGAAATGCGAACGAACGCTGTTGGGATCGGCGCCGTCGAATAGCGTCGTGTTCGTGGTCACGCGGAAGCCGCGGCCAATCGCCTCGCGAATTCCCTCGACCGCGATCTCGTATCCACCTTCGCGGCAGACAGAGAAGTCGTGGTGCTCGCGCTGTCCGTCAATGTGAACCGAGAACGTCAGGTACTTGCTGGGCTTAAACAGATCGAGCTTCTCTCTGAGCAGCAGGGCGTTGGTGCAGAGATAGATATACTTCTTGCGCGCGACCAGACCTTCGACGATCTTGTCGATCTCGGAATGCATGAGCGGCTCGCCACCCGGGATGCTGACTACGGGCGCTCCGCATTCGTCTACTGCTCGGAAGCATTCTTCCGGCGTGAGCTGCTGCTTGAGAATGTGGGCGGGATACTGGATCTTGCCGCAGCCAGCGCATGCCAGGTTGCAGCGGAAGAGTGGCTCCAGCATGAGCACGAGCGGATATCGCTTGCGTCCCTTCAGCTTCTGTTTGAGGACGTAGGTCGATACCGTCCACATCTGTGAGATTGGTCCCGGCAAACTTTTCTCTCCTTAAAGACTTGTCATTCCGAACCGCCTGACCTTGACGGTGAGGAATCCCTATCTATACCGATACAGTTGGGTCCAGCAGGGATTCCTCCCTACGGCCGGAATGACATTACGATCCCGCACATACCTTCCCGTAAGTCGTAAGAGCGATTAATGGGAAGTACACCCGATAAAGGTGATACGCCAAGTAAAACACCCGTGGGAACCCGGTTCCCGTGTACTGAGGCTCGTCCCAGCCGCCATCTTTGCGCTGTGTTCGCAGTAGATATGCAACGCCGCGCGCAACCGCGTCGCTGCGCGTATCGCCCGCCGCCAGCAATCCCATAATGGCCCAAGCCGTCTGCGAGGGCGTACTCGGGCCAAGTCCTTTTTTGGTCGGATCGTCGTAGGACATGCAGCTCTCGCCCCAGCCACCGTCGGAGTTCTGGTACATGCGCAACCACTCGGCAGCTTGCTGAATACAGGGCTCATGATTATCGACGCCCATCGCTTCCATGCCGCGCAGCACGAGCATCGTCCCGTAGATGTAGTTCACGCCCCAACGTCCGAACCAGGAGCCATCGGATTCTTGCTTCAGTTTCAGGAATTCGAGCGCCTTCTTCACGCGCCGATCACTCTGCGTGTAACCATAGGTCGCGAGACATTCGAGGATGCGGCTGGTAATGTCCACGGTCGCAGGGTCGAGCATTGCATTGTGATCGGCGAAGGGGATGTGCTCGAACATCATCTTGTCGTTGTCTTTATCGAACGAAGCCCATCCACCATCCTTACATTGCATGGCGAAGATCCAGTCGATGGCGCGCTGCACCGACTCGTGTTGATAACGCTCGTTCGGCACCTGAATCTTGCTCAAGCCGAGCGCGACCATCGCCGTGTCATCAACGTCCGGGTAGAACTCGTTGTTGAACTCGAAGTACCAGCCTGCGGGCGCGACGTCTTTGACTTTTACCGCCCAATCTCCTTTGTGCGTGACCTGCTTCTGCAGAAGCCATTCGCCTACAGCTACCATGCGCGGATCGGTTGCCGACACTCCGGCCTCGCCCAGCGCAAAGGCTGCGTATGCCGTGTCCCAAACGGGAGACTTGCAGGGCTGCATGCGGAAGGTCTCTTCTTCCTCGATTCCCAGCGCCTCAAATTCGTCGATGGCGCGAATTACCTGCGGATCGTCGGTTGAGTAGCCGAGACAGCGCAGCGCGATGATCGAATTCATGATCGCCGGATAAATTGCCGCCAGTCCGTCGCTCATCTCCATGTGCTCGATCATCCACTCTTCAGCTGCTTTCAGCGCAATCGAGCGCAGCGGACGGACATGGACGGCTTCAAACCAGTGCGTGACCCGGTCGAGCACCAGGAAGAAGTTGCGCCAACTGATGAGCTTGTTGCTCCACTTCAGGCGCAGATCGGTATTGTGGCGTCCACTGGGGAACAACTCCTGGATTCCCATCTCGTCGGGAATCTTTTTGAACGGCTTCTTGGCATAACAAATCGACAGCGGTACAAGAATGCCGCGCGACCATGACGAAATCTCGTAGATATTGAACCAGAACCATTTCGGGAAGAGCACGATCTCCGGCGGGACCGCCGGTACAGCGTCGTAGTCGTACTGCCCGAGGAAGCAAAGATAGATCTTGGTGAACGTATTTACGGCGGTAACGCCGCCAAGCGTCGTTATACGCTCGCGTGCTCGGACCAGAATGGGATCGTCCGGCCTGTGTCCAGTGAGCTTCAGGCCCAAGTAGGCTTTAACTGTCGCGCTGATGTTCGAAGGACCGCCGTGATAAATCGGCCATCCACCATCCTCGTTCTGATGGCGAATGATCTCTCGCGCGGCCTTCCGCAGACGCACTTCATCGCGCGTTCCGAGCAGCGTGTGCAGCAGGATGTAATCGGATTCGAGCGTCGTATCGGCTTCGAGTTCGCCGCACCAGAAGCCTTCGGGATCTTGAGTTGAGAAGAGGACGCGACGCGCGCCATCCACCGCCGCGGCTACGCGGCTGGCGATGTCATCGATTTTGCCGAACACCATCTGCACAGGGCGACGGGGGGATTCGTCCATAGCTTGCTTTATTCCGCGGCGACGGCAGTCTGGGAGGGCGCGGCTTGAATGGCGGCCACGATCTCCGGCGGCAGTCCGAATCGGACATTCTCCGCCATGATCTCGACTTCCTCAACGCGGTTGAAGCCCTCCTTTGTGGAGAGATACTCAACCACTTCTTCCACCAGGCACTCCGGAGCCGATGCTCCGGCCGTCAACGCAACCGTCTTCACGCCTTCCAGCCATTCGGGACGGATTGCGCGGCAGTTCTCAATTAAATACGCAGGAGTCTCGAGGCGAGTTGCAACTTCGACCAGTCGGTTCGAATTGGAACTATTCTCGGAACCGACAACCAGCAGCAGATCAGCCTGTGGGGCAACGTTCTTCACTGCAATTTGACGGTTCTCGGTCGCGTAGCAGATGTCCTGCGCATGGGGTCCATGGATCTTGGGAAACTTGCGCTTCAAAGCTTCGATGATGTCTTTGGCTTCATCGAGCGACAGCGTCGTCTGGGTAAGGTAAGCAACGCGTTCCGGATCGGGAATGTGCAGGTTGTCGACCTCTCTGGGAGAGCTGACGACCTGTGTGACTTCGGGAGCTTCGCCGAGCGTGCCGATGATCTCGTCATGATCGCGGTGTCCGACGAGGATCAGCGAGTTCCCCTGCTTCGCAAACTTAATGGCTTCAACGTGAACCTTGGTCACGAGCGGACAGGTCGCGTCGATCACCTTCAACTTGCGTGCCTTACTGGCCTCGCGAACTTCCGGAGCCACGCCGTGCGCGCTGTAGATGACCCGAGCGCCTTCTGGGACATCTTCGACGCTATCCACGAAAATCGCTCCCTTAGCCGCCAAGTCGTCGACCACGTAGCGGTTGTGCACGATCTCTTTGCGCACGTAGATCGGCGCGCCAAAGGTTTCGAGCGCAATGCGCACGATGTCAATAGCGCGCACCACGCCGGCACAAAATCCTCGCGGCTTGAGCAGCAGGACGGTTTTCTGTTCAGATGGCAGGGTCATTCCTTGTCTCTAAGTATAACTGTGAATCGACACTAATCCCATTTCAAAACTACTGGCTAGAACTGGGCGAGTCAATGCAAGTGCATGAAATGGCATGGATTAGCACTGAACGGTGCGATTTGCGACGTTAATGGCCTGCCTTTCGTCGTAGTCATCGCTTTTCCTACTTTGCCCTTTCGATTTTCGCAGGCTCGCCGACCAAAGCTCCCCCAAGTTACGAGTGCCGAAAGATTGCCGAACTGCAACAAAACATTCGTCTTGTGGGCACAAAACCGAGCTGGAACATCGCAAATGCACTCTGGGTTAACCCCGAATTTTCCACGGCGTTAACCCCGAGATTTCCACGGCGTTAACCCCGAATTTTCCACGGGGTTAACCCCCGGCTCGTCGGCGTTAACCCCATCGAGCAGCTTGGCGCCATCACTCGCATTGCAGAAAGGCGCCATATGCCTCATCTGTACCGTCCGTGGGCATAGACCAGCCATCTCATCTGATCTCATCGAATCTCGTCAGATATCTCATCTCCACGGATGAGATTTCCCATTCCCTGATCCCATGCAATCTCATTCGATCCCAATGGAATCCCATCCGTATGTTGGCCTATTACTGACTCGCTTACTGTCCAGAGCGCAGAAGGATCGCGCGTGGTGTAAACCTTCGGCACGGCGCAGCTTCTTCCCGATTTCATCAGCACCCCAATCTCTGTGCTATGACGAATCTGGGCGAAAGTCAAGCGAAAATTTTCGACATGGAATCGTTGCTTCTTTAGCGCCAAGGATTCCTCACGGCCAAAACTCAGGCGGTTCGGCCTGACAAGACAGAAAATAGCTTAAGCGTTGGCCTTCAGCATCTGCTCGGCATGCTTTAACGATGCGTCCGTCAGCTTCGCGCCGCTCAACATTCGAGCGATCTCTTCTTTTTTTTCCCGCGCTTCGAGTGGACGGATTGTGGTTCCCGTGCGGCCGGCGGTTTCGTGCTTTTCGATAAGGAGATGATGATCCGCAAAGGAAGCAATTTGCGGCAGGTGCGTGACACAGAGCACCTGATTATGTGCTCCGAGGGCCTTCAATTTTTTACCAACCGCCTCGGCAGCGCGTCCGCCGATACCGGTGTCGATCTCGTCAAACACGAGAGTACGTTCGGATCTCGAGCGCTTCGGTTTCCCATTGCCATTCGTTCGTGTGATTCCCGATTCGACACTGGCTTTCAGCGCCAACATTACGCGGGACAGTTCGCCGCCTGACGCGATCTTTTCTACTGGACCAAGCGGCTCGCCGGCATTGGTTGCGATCATATATGCGACCGAATCCAGCCCTGCCGGCGACCAGTTCGCGTCGTCTTCCGAGGTCTGAAGCTCGATATGGAAACGGGCCTTCATGGCCAGCTCATTGATCTCAACTTCAGCGAATTTTTCCAGCTTGCGCGCTGCCGCAGCTCTGGAGCGCGAAATCGAACGCGCCTCGGAAAGGTAAGCCTCCGCAGCGCTGTCGCGTTGTTTACGCAAGTCGCGGAGGATCTCGTCGCGATTCTCAACCTCATTCAGCTTCTGGGTGAGGTCCTCAGCAAACGCAAGGATTTCCTCGACACTGCTCCCGTATTTGCGGCGCAGACGATCGATCGCGGCAAGACGATCTTCGATATCGGCGAGGCGCTCGGGCGAAGCATCGATTTTCTCGGCATAGTCGCGTGCAGAAGCGCTTACGTCCTCGATCTCGGCCTTTGCGGAGTACAACGCCTTCAGGAATTCTTCGAACTTCGAATCGTATTTCGCTAAATCCTCCACCTGGCGCATAGCCGTCCGCAGCGTGCTCAGAACGGAAGTCGGCGATTCATACAGCAAGTCATAGGCGCTGTTTGCGAGCGAGTAGAGCTTTTCAGCATTCATGAGCACGCGACGCTCGGTTTCAAGGCGCTCATCTTCGCCGGCAACGAGCTTCGCGGCATCGATTTCGCGTTTTTGAAAAGCCCAGAGATCGACAAGACGGAGACGGTCCTGCTCACTGCGTTCGAGTTCGTCGATACGTGCGCGCAGCTCTCGCCAATTTGCGTACTTTATCGCGAGAGATTCAGTGGAAACTGAGGCGTATGAATCGAGCAGTTTCAGCCGTGCTGGCGGATCAAAGGCCAAGACGGTCTCATTCTGCGCGTGGATAGCCGCGAGCTCAGGCGCCAATTGCCTCAGAACAGACACTGTTGCCGGCTGATTGTTGATCCAAACGCGGTTCTTCGTGCCGATCTCTCGCTTCAGGATGAGTTCTTCCGAAGCGCTTTCCAGCCCGTTCTCGTCCAGGATGCGGGTGATCTGGGGAGTGTCTACATGGAAGACGCAGCTTATGACAGCTTTTTCAGCGTCGTGTCGGACTACATCGGGCGATGCTTTGTCCCCCATCAGCAGCGCCAGGGCATCGATCAGAATGGATTTTCCGGCCCCGGTCTCGCCGGTGAGCAGATTCAGTCCAGGGCCGAACTCGACGACTACTTGGTCGATGACGGCATAGTTTTCGACGCGAAGTTCGACGAGCATCAGGCGAAGAATAGCTTCATTCGGTGATGCAGACAATCGGATTCACACCGTATCCATTTGTCATTCCGAACCGCGCGGTTTGACGGTGAGGAATCCCTACGGTCCGCTAGAATGTCGGTTCGTGCGACCCCCTGCCGAGTTTTCTTCGTTTACATTCTGTCGAGTCTTTCAGGAACGCTATACGTAGGGATCAGCAACGATGTGCAGCGACGTTCGGCGGAGCACTGATTGGAAGCAAGAAGAGCTTTACTGCGCGCTACTCAGTTGATCGACTCGTCTATGTCGAGACTTTTTCCGATGTCGTGAAGGCGATCGCTCGGGAGAAGCAGATCAAAGGCTGGCGGCGGGAGAAGAAGATTGTCGTGATCAAGAGCACGAACCCGTCTTGGAAAGATTTGCGGCCCGAACTGATGCACGCAATCCTGCTGTAATCTTCAGCCGAATGAAACCCGGGCCTCCCCGCATGCTTCAGCAGCATGCGGCATGAGTAGGGATTCCTCACCGCCAAAAAACGGCGGTTCGGAATGACAAACCAGCAGAAGCACATGTACTTCCGTGATTCTAAGAGCCGACTCTCTTTGCCATGCAGAGTAGCGGTTTGTTACCTTTAAGAGAGGCATACATGACGTACTCCCCCGCCTTATTAGGCTTTGCTACAGACCTTGGAAATTTAGTCGCCCAGACCGGACCGGTGGCCAAGCTGGTCCTCATCATTCTGCTCTTTTTCAGTATTCTTTCCTGGTCGATCATTCTCTCTAAGTGGTCGAAATTCCGGCGTATGCGGACGCAGAGCGGCCGTTTCCTGCGCGCTTTTCGTAAAGCAAACGGACGCCTGCAAGACGTTTCCTCTGTATCCGAGCAGTTCAAGCCCAGCCCGCTTGTGGCTGTTTTTGAGGGCGGATACGACGAATTTCGTCGTCAAGCCGGAACGAGGAACATCACGGCAGTGCAGCGAGCCACCCAGATCGCCTCCTCGGAAGAGATGACACAGATGGAGTCGCGACTCCCATGGCTAGCAACAACAGGTGCGGTGACGCCGTTTGTCGGTCTATTCGGCACCGTCTGGGGCATCATCGATGCCTTTCAAGGTTTGGGGAACGCGGGGGCAGCCACATTGCGCGCCGTGGCCCCGGGTATTTCTGAGGCACTGATCACCACTGCGGCAGGTCTTTTCACCGCAATTCCAGCGGTTATAGCCTACAACCAATATATGCAGCAAATCCGTGAGTTCGGGGCGCGTATGGACGACTTTGGCCTTGAGCTACTAAATACCGTCGATCGTCCAGTTGCACAACCTGCAAGGCAGCGGGAGAGCGTCGTTCTGGAGGAGAGATAGTGTTTTTTCCCTTGTCATTCCGAACCGCGGCAGTTTCGCGGTGAGGAATCCCTATGGAATGGAAGAATGTTTGGCTTGACGCTATCGCCGACAGTTTCTCGGAACGGTCTTAAAGAAGGTGACGCTGAGGTACACAGGTTCGAAATCGATAGGGATTCCTCACCGCCAAAAACCGGCGGTTCGGAATGACAATCAGAGCAGCTAATGGCATTCACGAATTCCCAAGGTCGCACGCAAAGCTCGCTTTCCGAGATCAACATCACGCCGTTTGTCGATGTGGTGTTGGTGCTCCTCATCATCTTCATGCTGACTGCGCCCATTATTCAGTCGGGCATTGAAGTCGACGTGCCGCATACGACGACGGTGAGGCAGATCACGGAGCAGCGGCTGGTGCTGACCATGGATAGCCATCAGAACGTTTACTTGGGAGACGAAGCTGTCAATTTGAATCAGCTTCCTTCGATCCTCAAGGCGCAGGTCAAAGATCCTGAGCATCACCCGATTTATCTCCGCTGCGACGAGAACGTGACCTTCGGCGCCTTTGCCGCGCTGATGGACACGGTGAAGCAGAGCGGCATCACCAACATCTCCATCGTCACGCAACCGTACCAGACTAAGAATGCAGCGCGTTGACATCTTCGACATCCACGAATCGTGGAAGGGACCAATCAGCGCATCGCTGCTGTTTCATGGAACGATCGTGGGGCTGATTCTCGCGTACGGTGCATGGATAGGGTTTTCCAGCCGCGAATGGGGAGGCAATCAGAACCAGTTGGGTGATGCGATTTCCGTTTCGCTGGCCAGTTCCAGTTCGATACCGTTGCCGCGCGACAATCAGACAGACAATATCGTCGCGAACGAATCCACTGCCGTAGCCCACGAGGCGCCGAAGCCGAAGGAAATTGCGCCGCCGGAACCCAAGGCGGTCGAAATCCCGCAAACCACGAAAATTAAGCCTAAAGAGAAGCAGCAGGAGCACGTTAAAGAGCGCCCGCAGCCCATCGAGCAAGCGACCAATCAGGTGCAGGTTGGGCAAGGCGGGCAGGTGCGGCAGAATTTCACCACCACCACCAACGATAACTCCATCAGCGTTGGAGCCGCATCGAGTCTGGTCGGCGGGGATTTCGGCAATCGCTATGCCTATTATGTTCGGCAGATAGCGCAAGTCCTGTCGCAAAACTGGCTGAGATACGAAGTAGATCCCCACGTCATGCCGAACGCGACCGTTACTGTTTCGTTTGACATCTCGCGCAACGGACAGCCGAGCAATGTGCGTGTTGCCGAGTCGAGCGGAGTGCCTTCGCTGGACACGTCGGCGGTACGAACGCTGCAACGGATCGATACTTTCGGGCCGCTGCCCATGGATTATCGAGGCAGCAGTCTTACGGTGGAATCGCAATTCCGATATACGCCGAATAGGAGATGAAGGAGAAGGCTATTTGAAAAAAGGCTTCTATGGAAATTCAATAATCTCAAGCTCTGTCATCCTGAGCCCTTCGTTTTGGCGAAGGACCTCCCGGAATGCATCGGGTTTGATTGCTCTATCCTGGCTTCTTTACCAACGTCAGAGGCTCAGTAAGAGCCTGGAAAGAGCAATTAAGTTTGAGGCATCGCGGGAGGTTCTTCGCCCACAAGAGGGGCTCAGAATGACAGATCTAAAGAAGCATTTCGCATTTCTGCATTGTGCAATCATCCTTTGCGTTCTACTGCTGTCCTCAGCGGCTTTTTCCCAAAACGACAAAGTCCAGGTGATCGTAACTAAAGGCGTAGAGCGCGTTCGCATTGCGGTTGCCGACTTCAAGGCCGCCAATGCGGATCCAAACACGGCAACACTTCTCACCACTTTCAATCAGGTCCTTTACTCCGACCTGCAGAACGCCGGTATTTTCGATGTAGTTTCCAAGAGCTTCAATCCGCTGCAGACTCCTGGGGATCCGCAAGACATAACTGCCTGCGATGTGCAGCCGGGAACGGGGAACGTTAATCCGGCTACCTGTCCGAAGAAGCTTGATGCCTGGGGCAATCCTCCGACGAATGCGGCGATGCTTGCATTCGGGAATCTCGGCGTAAGCGGCGGACAAGTCGCCGTGTTCGGCTGGCTCTACGACGTGAAGAACACGGTCGCGCCGCAGGTCCTGGGCAAGCAATATCGCGAAGACGCTACGCCTGACAACGCGCGTCACATCGCACATGAGTTTGCTGATGAGATCATTTTCCGTCTCGGCGGCGGAATTCCCGGCGTTGCCGAAAGCAAGATCGTGTTCGTCAGCAATCGCTCCGGCTCGAAAGAAATCTGGATGATGGATTACGACGGATACGGCGAGCACCAGATCACGCACCTGGGCGGCGTCTCGCTTTCACCGCGTATTTCTCCAGACAACTCACGCATCGCATTTGTGGAGCTCGGGAAGAGGAGCGTCAACATCCGCATGTACTCGCTCGACTTGAATCGTCTGGTCACATTCCCCGGCATCGGCGGAACAACGCTCTCGCCGGCATGGTCTCCGGATGGATTGCACCTGGCGTTCTCTTCTTCAAGGACAGGGGATCCGGAAATCTATGTCTCAAACGCTTCCGGCGGTGAAGTCAAACGCGTGACGGAAGCGCATGGGCCAGATGTATCACCTGTCTGGAATCCCAAAACGGGAGCACAGATCTCCTGGGTGAGCGGACGCTCCGGCCTGCCGCAGATTTACACCATGGCTGCGGACGGAACCAATCCGCAGCGCATGACCGATACGGGATACGCGGTTTCGCCATCGTGGTCACCCGATGGACAGTGGCTGGCATTCGCGTGGTCGCGAAAGTATGGCCCAGGAGTTCCCGGCGGCCAGGACATTTATATAATGGACGTGGCCAGCAAGCAGTGGTCGCAACTGACGCACGAGTCCGGCACGAACGATTTTCCTTCGTGGTCGCCGGACGGACGACACATCGTCTTCCAATCCAATCGCACGGGCACAACCGAGCTCTGGACCATGCTGGCCGACGGCACCCAGCAGCAACAGTTAACTCATACGGGTCAGAACACCCAACCGAATTGGAGTTGGAAGTGAGAAATGCGGTTTCAAGTTTCGAGTTTCAGGTTTGGGCAAAGCCAGTCTTTCAAGTCATCGCTGAGTGTCAGCACCATAGTTCCAGAAACCAGTCGGTAATGGGCTTGGCCGAAACTCGAAACCTGAAACTCGAAACGCCTTTCTACCTTATGGCTTTGCCGAAACCTGAAACTCGAAACTTGAAACTTGTTCCGACGAACCTGGATTCGCACTAGTTTCATGAGGTCGAATACGAAATCATTCTTATTTGGAACGACGAACTTTCGGAGGAGATACGTGAAGAAAACTCAGTGGATGCATACGACGCAGATCGTAGCGCTATGCTTGTTGTTGTTCGTTGCCGGTTGCAATAAGAAAAAGCCGGCTGCACCACCGCCGCCGCCGCCACCCCCACCACCGGCGCCTACGGCAAACATCTCGGCTAACCCCGCGACGGTTAACGCCGGACAATCAACGACGCTTACATGGCAAACAGAGAATGCCACGGACGTTTCCATCGACGGAGTCGGCAAGGTCCCGGCCAACGGTTCACAAAGTGTGACTCCGACCGACTCGACTAACTATCGCCTCACGGCGACCGGTCCAGGCGGAACGCAGGAGGCGAGCACGCGCGTGACCGTCAGTCGTCCTGCTCCGGTTGTCCAGCAGGAAGCTCCGCCATCGATGACGGATCAGCAGATGTTCGATCAGAACATAAAAGATGCGTTCTTCGATTACGACAGCTACGAGGTTCGTCCGCAGGACAACGCGACCTTGCAGGCGGATGCGCAATTCCTGAATCAGCATCCGAGCTGGAAGGTGCTGATCGAGGGCCACTGCGACGAGCGTGGATCGACCGAGTACAACATGGCGCTGGGCGACAGCCGCGCGCAGTCGGCCAAGCAGGCGCTGATCTCGGCCGGGGTGGCCGCGAATCGCCTTACCACCACCAGCTTCGGCAAGGAAAAGCCGTTCTGCACGGAATCGAATGAACAGTGCTGGCAGCAAAACCGCCGCGCCCATCTGGTGTTACAAGGACAGTAGGAATGAAGAGACGTTCGCCGCTTGCGAGCGTCTCTTTAGTTGGGAGTTTGGGCTTCTTTAATGGAGAATTTGCCTTGTGGGAAAGCGTCGGCCTTTAGACCTGTCATCCTGAGTCCGCCTCAGGCGGACGAAAGATCTCCCGCGATGCTTCCGACTCAAATGCACTTTCGAGGCTTCGGCCAGGTCCTCGTGAAGGAGCCTCGATACCGCAATTAAGTTGGAAACATTCCGGGAGGTCCATCGTCCGCCTAAAGGCGGACTCAGGATGACAATAGGTATGGACTATGTATGTAAGCGGGCACTTGAATGAGTATCCGCAGAAACCAGGCTCACATGAAAACCAAATTCATTGTATTGATCGTTGGCGCAGGGCTGATGCTTCCATCCGCCTTTGCCGCCAACAAAGACATGGTCGCGCTGCAGACTCAGGTGCAGGCATTGCAGGATCAGATCGCCCGTCTGCAGCAGTCGAATGACGAGCGCTTTGGCGCGATGCGCAGCCTGCTCGAGCAAAATACCGACACGCTGAATCGTCTGGCTAATTCGCTCGACGCGGTTTCGCATTCGCTGCAGACGACGACAACGGACCAGGGCAGCAAGATCGACCAAGTCTCGGCGCAGGTGCAGTCGCTGCACGACTCGGTGGATGAGTTGAAAGCGCGATTGGCCAAAGTCAGCAAGCAGCTCGACGACATGGCAGCAGCGCAGCAGAATCTGCAATCTGCGCCGCAACCCGGTCAGCCAGGAGCAACGACTCCGCAGCAGCCGCAGGCCGCAGCTCCGCCGCCCGATGTTCTGTACAACAATGCCCTCAGCGACTACAACGGAGCGAAGTACAACCTCGCCTCGCAAGAATTTGCCGACTACGTCAAGTATTACGGCAACACCGATCTGGCCGGGAACGCGCAGTACTACATCGCTGATATCGAATACAAGCAGGGCAACTATCAGCAGGCGGTGCAGGACTATGACAAGGTGATTGAGCAGTATCCCAGCGGCAATAAGGCCTCCGCCGCGCAGCTCAAGAAGGGATACGCGCTTATCAATATCGATCAACGCGACGCCGGCATCCGCGAGCTTCGTTCCCTGATCGCCCGCTATCCTCGATCCCTCGAAGCGCAGCAGGCTCGAGACCGCCTACGCAGCCTGGGGGCCAGCACCACGGCCTCCAAGCCCTCTCCTACCCGCCGTTAGGGCAGCAAACATCCAGTTAGTTTAGTTGTTCTCGGTCGGAGTGCTTCGCCGATGAAGTCTTGTCTTTTCTCGAGGATAGCTGCTTGTCGTTCGCGAATGGCGGCCATCGACCGCTCTACCGCACAGGTGAACCGGTAAAGTGTGCGCAAGCTGGGCCAGTTGAGGTAGCTAGATGGATCTCTTGGTTCCAGTTTCGCTCTTGTTGCTGGAATTGGCCGGCTGAGGACGAGTGGACCTCATCCCAATCAACGGTCCGTGATAGCTCAGTTCGCTCACTTGCTTCTCAGGTTTTGTCGTCTGCATTCGATGAGTCCTTGAAAAAGGTGAGATGCTGAAGACTCTATCCGGGGCTTCCTCGGGGCGCTAGATTACTGAAGGAATACCCCGGCGAGTAAGCGATATCTGGTGTGAAATGAAGGGTTTCGAGCCTAAATAGTAAAGCGAGTTAGGAGTGGGTTGTGGACAACAGGCTGCAGGCGATACTCCTGCTCACCCCGGGCTTGTGCCAACCGGGCATGCGCCCAATGTGTCCATTGCTGTCCGCGTTTGTGCCAAGCCCGCCCGTACGCAGGCTAGCGCTTGTTGGCTATTGCCGACTGTTTCTTCCCTCTCTGCCACTCTCGATAGGTTTCGCTGCGAGAAACTCCGAACTCTTTGGCTGCCTGCTTGAGAGCTGATTTCTCATCCAGAGCATTTGTGGCCAGTAGTTCGCGAATGCGATCCGCAATCCCACCGTGAGGCGTATGGCCCGATTCTGCGCGTTTGGCCTCCACGATCACGGTGATTTCGCCTCGTATGGTTTCTCTCTTCCGCAGTTCGCTCGCGATGTCGGCAATGCTTCCACGCAAGAACTCTTCGTGCACTTTTGTCAGTTCGCGCGCGACGACCATGCGATGCTCTTTCCCAAATGTGCGTTCGAGATCGGCCACCATTTCGGAAATGCGATGAGGCGCTTCATAAAAGACGAGCGTCTCGCGAGCATCTCGCAACCCTTCGAGCGCGCTGCGACGCTCTCCGGAGCGTGACGGGAGAAAGCCGATGAAGCGGAATGACTCAGTAGGAAGCCCGCTGGCGACCAACGCGGAAATCAGCGCAGAAGGTCCGGGAACAACGACGACCTTCAGCCCCAGATCAAGAGCAGCATGAATCACGCGCTCTCCGGGATCAGAAATCCCCGGCATGCCGGCGTCCGAGACCAGCGCGATTCGAGCTCCGTTTTCGATTTTCTCGACAAGCTCTTGCGCTCGCGCTGTCTCATTGTGCTGGTGATAGCTCTGCGTCGGCGTCTTGATCTCGAAGTGGTTCAGCAGCTTCTGGGTGTGGCGCGTGTCCTCACAGGCAATGAGGTCAGCATGGCGGAGCACGCGTAGCGCCCGCAGCGTGATGTCCTCCAGATTCCCGATAGGAGTCGCTACGACGTAGAGCCCAGGAGCCAGTGCCGCGTCGGAGTGATCATTGGAAAGCAAAACGAATGCAGTTTAGCAGGACGATAACTGATCAAGACTCATTTGGTAGCCCACCTGTGTACGAACTGGAACCAAGTCGTATCCTGGCTAAAGCAAGTGGAATTGCTGCGAAAAGCGGCGTGACATAGGCCGTCAGCTATGCGAAGCGCGTGAGAATCACTCTGCCTGCACTGCGATTCGTGCAGAAAATCTGCATCGTCTTTCGTTGTTGATACTACCTATCCTGTATAGAACCAATGAACCATTCCTCCTGTTCCCCAATGGCGGGATTCGCTACAGGTGTACGGAATAGGTTGCCATGATGCCACCTTCGATTATTCCCAGACTGGAACCCAGCCCCTGCGGGGAGTGGTTCCAATCACCCACTGAAGCAGGGATATGGCGGCTTATCTTGATTCTGACGAAAGTGACTATCCTGACCCTCGTCGCGATTCCAAACGCGGCTGCGCGGGGCTGTAAACAACGGCGCGAGGCATATGGATTCCAGTTTAGCGATTCAGCGGAGGGCGTAACTTGTACACGATGGCACTCTCGTCTATGGATTTTCAGTGACCAGAGGGCGAACCGCACGGAACCCCGCTTCGGTCGCATGAAATTGATTGAACCCGTATTCGCCTAATCCAGCTTTGATCTTATCGGTCACTTGCGTTCCGATTACGTTGATAACAGTGTAGGGCGGGTCTGCTGAATAAGAGCCATGATGCAGGTCGATGGTATCGAGCAACCCAATCAGCACTTCCTCGGCGGAACGATGCTCGTCGGACTTGAAAGTCGTTATACCAGTCAGATGACTTTCGTCAGGACGCTCAGCCCAGATTCTTTTCGCTTCGGCGCTGTTCTCGTTCGAGTCCACGATCCATACAGGTTGGCCGCTTGGTAGCTCGGACAGGCGATCACCATAGCTCCGATCCAGAACAACTGTGACTGTATATGACATGGCTTTTAGGATTGTTGCGCTTTCGTATTCGCGAATGCTTCCCAGTATGCCTTGCCCAGCGTAAGGAGATGTTCGAGATCGAACTCCTTTTCGTCGCTACGTGCAATTAGCAGGGTTTCTGCTCGAACGAACGCTTCGTACCATTCGCCATCGCTAGTCTGGACACCAAGTCGCAATGCAACTGTTCCGTTGCCAGATACGACCTCTCCATCTGTGAGTTCTGCATCATCATCCGAGTTGACTGCCGACTCGAACCCTTCCCAAGACTGTGTTTCCTGTCGCCACTTACGCCGGTACTCGCTATTTAGCCGCTGCTGTTCTTCCCAGGGCAGTCCTGGCGGTAACGAGAACTCCCCAGGCCAGATCGCAAAACGTAACGCTCGGACAGATTGGACGCCTTGCAGCTTGAAGCTGAAGATGAGATCAGACGGCAAATTGTGAAAGGATCGAATGTATGGCACCTCAAATCTGACTGTGAGGGTTCGAGCGAGTAGATCAGACTCAATTCCTCGCAGCTCCCCATCGTGAATACTGTCCCAAAGGCTGGTGGCCGCCAGCCCCGCAGGTAAATTCGCCCAATCGACAATCGCTTCGGTCTTAGACATTCGTCAAAAGAAGCCTACCCATAAGGGGCTTTCTCGTCCACGCGAGGGACAGGAGCCAAAGAGTTTCTAAGACGCAGGTGAGCATCCGAGCGTCATGCAAACTCGGTACACGTCACTTTTGCTCCTGCCTAGCTCGGTCGCAATCTCACCGTAGCTCTGTCCCTCGTCCCTCAGTTTGCGGATCGCTGCGGCATCAGCATCAGCTTTCCGGTTCGCCTTCGGGCGGCCACCAAACCTACCTTCCGCAGCCGCGTTTTTCAGTCCGCTCTTTACTCGTTCCCGAATCAGTTCCCGCTCAAATTCGCACATCGCACCGATGACGTTGAACATCAGCCGACCAGATGACGTGCTCAGGTCAATGTTGTCTTTGAGACTCACAAATGCAACGCCGTGCTCCTGGAGGTCAGCGATTGCACAAACCAGATGTTTCAACGAGCGACCGAAGCGATCAATTTTCCAGACCAGCACGCCATCGAACCTACGCTGATGCGCGTCCGACATTAACCGATTCAACTCGGGACGCGAGTCCTTTGCGCCTGACTGCCCCTTGTCCACGTACTCGCCAGAGACAGACCATCCACGCAGCGTGGCGTATTCCCTCAGTTCGCGTAGCTGCATCTGCGGGTCTTGACCGTGACCGAGCGTCGAAACTCGCGCATAAATCGCAATTCGCATAATGCCCCTCCACGCGAATGATGCGATTGAACGTCTTGAGAGTCAAGCAAAATCGTTCCAGAAAACAAATGTTTACTGGTACACAATATGTTTGCTCGTAAGTCATTGAAAACGAGCTTCACCGCAGAACAGATTACCGAGGGGTTTTCTGGAACGCCTACTTCGTCGTGCCGATGTGGAACAACATAGCTCAAGCCGGAGCAGGCGATGAAAGTTAGTTCCTTGATGCCACCCAAAACCAGTTTTTGCGCAGCCGACTGACTTCCACGAAGTTGCCACCGAAGTCGCTACTCCTCGGTGCGGTGTCATTGCTCGAATACACGAATCCGGAAAAGCTGTTCAAAATCCCTCGAAAGCTGAAGAACAGAATCAAAACTCGATCTTGATCCTGAAATCGAACGATTTCACCGTCGTCGCTGGAGAGGTAGGAGAGACGCGGGGGAAGAGTAATCAGGTCGCCTGAGCCGTATTTTCCGCCGAGTACATCCTTGACCACTGCTGTTCGAGCAGCAAAGTGGAACCGAAAATCAAGGTCTGTGGTCAAAGCGGTGAATGGCACGAACACTGCAATTGCCGCCGTTGCTAAGCAGACAAGCAAAGGAAGCATCGCCGCGGTGAATTCATTTTTCAAATGCTTTATCAAATGCACTAATGACCAGATCAGCGCGACAAAGAAGAAGGCTACAACTACGCCTTCAAACAGTGGCTCCAAGAAAGGCGTGAGGTACTCAACGAGTGTCCAACGGTAAGCACTGACAAACAGCACTACGCCGGACGCGCACAGAGCCACAGTTAATGCTCTGCTGCGAATCGTTCGTTTCGCTTCAATTCGTTTCCCTTTAAATTGATCGACGCTCGTCTCCATTTGCTAGACAGAATACGCCTGTAAGATGAGCCTCCTTTGAAAAGCATTCTTCGCGAAGGCCGGAGCCAGGGAGTCCGCTGGGTGTGCGCTTATGGCGGAAGCCGCAGCCAGGGTCGGCGTCGTCGTGTCGGCTTATGTGCGAATCAAATGCAGCACACCCTCGTAAGCTAGGTACAGGGCGAAACTTAGACCGAACAAAAATAGAGCGATGGCTAGGATATTGAACCATTTTGGGTACTGCCGCTGAAGAAGAACCGGTATTTGGTGCGCAAAGCCCTGATCCGACTTTATCCCCCCGTTCACTTGAGCGACGGTCAAAGGAGGGAAATACAAATACGAAATTGTGATCTGCTCACTGGGTACTAAAGTGGGAATGACAATTTCTTTGCTGCCATCGAGTAGCGTGTCAACGTGATGAAGCAATCCAGGCCAGATGTTGAAATCCGGAAGTACGATATGTCGCAAACGAACGTTTGTTGCAGCACGTCTGCCGGTGTTCCGTAGCACTACCGAATGCGTGTTTACGACTACAGGGGCACTGCCATCCGGTGGAGTTGTGCGAAACGATGACACATGGCTGAAATAGGAGATCAGGATGGGTCTGTTCTCAAACCAGCGGTTAACCCATCCTCCCAAGAACAGGGTGACAACAGGCGCAGCGATAGTAGCGACAGCCGTCCAGTCAATTCGCGACGACGTTGAAACGGCCTCAGCAGACACAGTCAGCATTACGAGATGTTGGAAAAGCCTTCTGTTTCAGAGTTCTTATATAGGAATGAGCGAACAACATCAACAGTATTGGTTGTTGCTGTTCGGTTGCATCCGACGGATCGCGTACGCCGGACACGCAAGTTGAGACCGCAAAAAGGGTGGTCACTTCCCTAAATGGGAAGCCAGGGCCAGGGAGTCCCCCCGCCACAGTCCCTCCATAACAGCCGAGGCGTGGCGGAAGGGAGTGACATCATGTTTCGACATCAATAGTGACCACATGTAGATTGAAGCAATGCTCACATTGCTAATTTGGGTTGTAATTACAATGCATCCGCATCAGTCAGGAACAACAGCCAATCCAGCGGCCAACGCGAAAGGACAAGTGTGCTGGCCGTTGAATTTCGCCGGACTCACTGTGGGAGTGAATGACGACTCACATGTTCGACGGCTTCTTGGGGCAGGGGTGTTCCGCGCTGACGAAGGCCATACTGGTGGTCGTTACTTCATTGATGAAAAGCAGGTAGCCACGCTGCACGTTGTCGAAGGGGTTGATAACGTCGTGGAAGAACTTACGCTCATGGAAGGCGTAGCGCCGAATATCAAAGCCGTTGACCGGAAGGCTGCAATCACGAAATGGTTTAATCCACATGAGCAATTCGGAAAATGGCATCAGTTGCACTTAGGCTCCACTAAGGACGAGGTTCTCTCCAATCTCGGACAACCGCAGAAACAGATCAGTCAGAACAAGTGGGAGTACGAATCGACGTGCGCCTGCGAACTGGCTGCTTATCTCGATCTTTCATTCAAGGCGGGGAGACTTGTGCAAGTTGCAATCTCCGAAGAGGAATAGTGCGGTGCGCTACCTCTTTGATCCAATCACAAGGGTGATTATGTTTTGCTCAGCCGCATTGGTGTCATCCATACGGGCTTGTGCCTGTAATCCCTCTCTGCTCAATGTAGTGAGTAGGGCTGTTGCGGCCTCATTCGTGCGTTTGTCGGCATTTGGATGGGTATAGACGAGTATTCCGACCGTTCCGCCGACTGGCACTCGATATTCTGTGTACGGACGATACTTCCATCCTGCTGCTTGCAGTGTGCGGTTCACCCGCTCTGCGATCCCAACGCACTCCGGCGAGTCCCAATATGTAGAGAACCGGAATTCCTGACCTGCAAATCGCTCGACATCGTGACGTATCGCCTTAACTTGTTCGTCAGTGAGGGTTCGATTTGCCAGTTTTTGCTGTAGTTCCAGCAGCGATTTCTCTGCGTTTGCGGCCCGTTCTTGTTGGCGTCCCAATTCGGTCTTGGCATCGGTCAAGTCTTTATCGAATTGCCGCAGTCGCTCTGATTGCCGTTTGTTAATCACATTGCCCGTTAGGAGAGCACCCAAACCCGCAGTAAACGTCAAAAACAGCAAGCCGACGGCAAAGGAATCAAACAGACCTTTCAACGATTCCACAGACATGAGTCGCACTCCTCCATCCGCGTATTGAATACGGCAAATGAGCCTCCTTTGGAAAGCATTCTTTGCGATGGCCGGAGCCAGGGAGTCCCAGGGGTGTGTCGTTGTCAGGTGCGTCTGGCCCTGGCCTAAATGGGCCCTTTCCGAGCAAAATCGAAATTGCGATTCCCGTTTTGGTATTCGACAAAACGCGGTCGTTTATTTTCAGCAACTTACAAGAGAGACGGTTCATTTCAGGGTACAGCAGAGGGTCTGTACGGGGTACAGAATCCGGTCAGTATGCGGCCCACTTGAGCGCCGGAATCAGACCATTTGGAGAGCCAGCAACGGCGCACTCGCACACAATACGGTCTAAGGTGAGAACGTAAACCGAGTTAAGATTCTTCCCTGCTGAACCATCCGTGCCACAGGTGGTACTCTCCGGACATTGGAACGAACAAATCCTAACTCACTGGCGGGGGCAGCCCAGACGTAATGCTCCCAGCCCAGGGGGTGCGTCCCAAGCACAAACGTGCAGGTGCGGACGGACGTTTCATCGTAAACGAATCGGGACAGTTGAACGGCGAACGAGTAAGGAAACTACTGGGAGAGACTTGCGCACTCGACAACACCCAGATAGCGACACTTACAGAGGGCATTAACGCTCTTGCCGATTTGGCAGTCCGAGCATTCGTGGAGCAAAGGGAGCGTGTGAAGATCGACGCTTCTGAACTCCCGTCAAAGTCAGTGGAAGAGCCCATGTTGGCCGCTGCTTAGACGGTTGTAATCCAGAGAAAGCGGACGCGGCTCTGGGGTGCGTCCGATTCTTAATTCGGAGAATTCATGGCTTTCGCTCTTGCGTCGGAAACGGTCTCTTTGGCAAACACCTACGCTGTCATCTACACGCGAGTCTCCAGTGGAAGGCAGGTACAGAACACCAGCCTCGATGAACAAGAACGTGTGTGTAGGGAATATTGCGGGAGGAATGGCTGGCTTGTTCTGGAAGTATTCCGCGAGGAGGGTGAGAGCGCCAAAGCAGCCGACCGGACGGAGTTGTTGAAGGCTTTAAAGTTCTGCCGCGAAAACAAACCGCGTCCTTCGTACTTCGTTGTGTACGACGTGAAGCGCTTTGCTCGAAATGCGGACGATCACCTTGCCCTGCGTAAGACGCTCAACAATTGGGATGTAAAACTCAGAGCGGCAACGCAGAACATCGGTGAGCGGAAGGAGGAGAGGTTCCTTGAAGTAGTTCTTTCTGCCGATGCTGAGTATGACAATGCCGTGCGGAAGGAACGCAGCATGGAGGGCATGGCTGCACGATTGAAGGATGGTCAGTGGACGCACAAAGCACCGCTTGGTTATCTGAATGTGAAGGAGAATGGCGTCAAGACCATGAAACCTGATCCTGACCGAGCGCCGTTCATCCGAGAAGCATTTGAACGTTTCGCAACGGGCGCTCACACGCGACAAGCCGTTTTGCAATGGATAACGGATCGAGGGCTGCGAAACCGGCAAGGCAAGCATGTTGCATCAGAGACACTCAGACGGATGCTATGGAATCCGCTATATGCGGGTCGCATGGTGGTACAGGGAACGAAAGAAGGCGCTGGTGTGGACTGGCGCTTTGCTGAAAAGGGAAACTTTGAACCAATTGTTTCTGAGGAAACGTTCGAGAAGGTGCAGAACCTACTGACTGGAAGAAAGCCGTCCAACACGGTACGAAATCGAGCCAATGCTATGTTTCCGCTACGCGGTTTCGTTCGCTGTGGTTCATGCGACAGGGCACTAACGGGCAGTCCTTCTACGGGTAACGGAGGCAAATACTCGTACTATCACTGCCAAAATAAGAAGTGTGCATCACGCCTGAGCGTTCGCAAAGAGCGTTTGGAATCTGATTTCGTGGTGTTCGTTCAAAAGCTCCGGCCCACTGCTGAATACGTGAAGGCATTTGGAGAGGGGGTAATCTGCGCGTACAGAATCAGGTTCGATGAATCCCTGACTCTGCGCGATCAGCTCGAACGAGAACTGAAGAACCGCCGAGATGACAAACGGAAGCTAAACGATGCGTATGTTTACCGAGGCGGCCTGAGCAAAGAGGACTACCAGCAGATGAAAGAGGCTCTGGAGCAGGACATTCTCGCGCTCGAACTGAGGATCAACGATGCCCGTCAGGATGAGATCGAAATCGAAGAACTGTTGGAGTTTGCCGAGAACCTTTTGGTTGATGCTGCTGCGACATGGAACCGGAGCGGTCTGGAAATACGCCAGCGGTTACAGCAGGTTCTTTTCCCTCAGGGAGTCACGTATCAGGATGGAATTTATCGAACCGGCGTAACTAACCCAATGTTCAGTATGTTAGAGGAAACCATTCCACCGAAAGCACAATTGGTAGCGCTACCGGGAATCGAACCCGGGTTTGAAGATTGAGAATCTTCCGTCCTAACCCCTAGACGATAGCGCCACTTGGGCGAGAGCGACTCTAAAATTATAGCAAAGGCTTTGGGCTTTTCCGGGCATCTGGTGTGCTTCTGAAAGGCATGAATTATGAGCAGCCCGCTTATGCTACGAGCTTACGCAAGCTGGCAAGTACCTGTTCTACATTCCCAGTTTGGAATAAACGAATGCCGGCGATTCCGGCGGCTCCCGCCTGAAGACATTTTTGTGCATTCTCTACGGTGATTCCTCCGAGCGCGAGAACCGGCATCGGTGGCTTGGCGGCGCGGCGGCTACAGACCGCCTGCAGCGAGGAAAGGCCCTCTTCTTTGATCTCGCGATCTTTTTCGAATATCGGACCGAAAACGGCGAAATCCGCCCCGTGGCCTTCGGCTAATTCAACTTCTCGCAATGAATGGCACGAGACCCCGATGACTGGACGAAGAATTCCGGCATGCATGAAGATGGCGCGCGCTTCCGCCGCGGAGATGTCGTCGGAGCGCAGATGTACGCCGTCGGCTCCGCAAGCGATGGCAACGTCAGATCGGGAATTTATCAACACCTTTGCAGATAGGTTGGCATTCCGTGCAATTTCGACCACACTTCTTCCCAATTCGGTCAGCTCACGTGTGGAGAGATCGCGCTCGCGGATCTGGATCGCATCTACGCCGGCAATTGCAGCCAAGCGAACGCGATCGAGCAGCAGGCGGTGCGCGTCGTCTTCGTTCGCGGAGAGCTGCTTCCGATCGGTGATGTAGTAGAGGAACACGCGTTCGAAGGTAGCACGACAACGCGTGCGTCTCCGTACGCTCCCGCAGCTAAATACAACACTACTCTTGATTTCCGCCTCTTTACTTCCATGACCGCCGGTGAGCTTGGCGTCCAGATCATTGAATTGCTGCTGATCGCGCTGCCAATCGCCAGCATTAGCTGGACGATCACTCACGAAGAGGTCTTCCGCGAGCCCCGCGAATTCTGTACACGCTGCAGCAAGCAGGCGCGGCATGTGCTTGTGCGCAAGTTTTTTTACCTGTTTACCTGCGAATACTGCTTCAGCCATTGGGTGACGGCGTTCTTCCTTCTTATTACTCGCTACAAGCTAATCTTCCCGGACTGGCGCGGATACCTGCTCGGCCTCTTTGCTCTTGTCTGGATGGCGAATCAGTACATGTCGATCTTCGACCGGTTGCGGCTCAACATCAAACGCGAGCGCGTTGAGATCAAAGGCGAAGAGCAGGAAGTGAAACGCAAGACAGAAACGCCGCGAGCCGCATAAAGACGAATAGGGCCATCGGGTGATCGGGTCATCGGGTGATCTGAGTTGCTCGCTCATCTGAGTCTGTCCGCTCACCGGCACACAGTTGGCCCGATGACCCGATCACCCGATGGCCCGATTCCCTAGTTCTGCGTGGGAGTACATGTCTCTCCGTGTTTTGCGCCTTGAATCCACATATAGGAACATGAGGTTCTCTCCCCTGTCAGTCCCAGCCTTGAACGGAGACCACGATGACTCCTGCATCGATTCGCGTTATGCGCGCTGCCGCCCTCGCGTTCGTTGTTGCGTCTACCTACAGCTACGGGCAAACAAAGCCTACACCGACAAGGGCGACCGCGGCCTGGACGGTGAAAGTAAACGGCGCGATTCGATGGCAGCAAGTTACGCCGGCGGGTGCGCTGCTGGTTGCGACCGACAACGCGCTCTCGGCGGT
>DATEKE010000143.1:0-15008 GCA_035277605.1 Terriglobales bacterium
CCTCAGGCGTATGTGGCTCCGACTCAGCCAAGCACACCATCTGCGTAACTGACCGAGTCTCACGTTGTGGCGGAGGTGAAGAATGTTCTTCGGACGCCCCTGGAATGACTGGATCGCGCAGTATTCGACCAGTCATCGGAATTCGATCAACCGCCTCTGCCACACGGTTGGCATTCCGCTCATTATTCTCTCGTTGCTGCTAGCTCCGGTTGCGATCTTCGTCGCAGGTTTCTGGAAGCTGCCACTCTCTCTCTTCATCATTGGGTGGATTTTCCAATTCGTTGGCCATGCCTTCGAAGGCAAGCTTCCGGAGTTCTTTCATGACTGGCGCTTTCTGCTGGTCGGTGCGAGATGGTGGGTGGCGAAAATACGAGGCAGGGCTTAGTCCTGGCTCTTTGAAACGGCTGACCTCGCGCAGTCCGTTTCAGCTATCATCAACTTGATGTTCACGACGCTACAGCCTACAGCTTCGCCTGGCGTTTCTCCCACTCGACACGCATTTCAAACGGACGACTCACGGCTTGACCCAATTGCGGAAAAAGTACTCGCGAATGAGCGCTTGACTTTCGAAGATGGTCTGGCTCTGTATCGTTCCGCGGACATTCTCGCCGCGGGCTGGCTGGCGAATCACGTGCGTGAGCGCATGTGGGGTGATACGGCATTTTTCAACGTCAATCGTCATATCAATCCGACGAACGTGTGCGTAGCTGCATGTCGGCTGTGCGCGTTTGGGCGCAAGAAAGATAGTAACGGCGCCTACACTATGGCACTCGAAGAAGCGTGGCAGACCGCGGCCTCAGGATATTCGGAAGCAGTGACGGAGTTTCATATCGTGGGTGGGCTCCATCCTGATCTGCCGTTCCAATACTTCCTTGATCTCATTTCGGGACTGAAAGAGCGCTTTCCGCAGGTTCACCTGAAGGCCTTCACGATGGTGGAAGTTGCTTTCTTGGCGAGGCGCGCGAAATTGAGTATTCGCGAAACACTAGAGCGACTCAAAGCTGCAGGAATCGATTCTCTTCCGGGAGGCGGCGCGGAAATTTTCAACGAGCGTGTCCGTCGCGTCATTTGCGATCACAAGATCGATGGCGATCAATGGCTCGAAACCGCACGGATCGCGCATGAGCTCGGACTGAAGTCGAACTGCACGATGCTCTACGGTCACGTAGAAAACGAAGAAGACCGTGTCGATCATCTCGTGCGTTTGCGCGAGTTGCAGGACCAGACGCAAGGGTTCCAGACCTTTATCCCGCTAGCATTCCATCCCGACAACACGCCGCTACAGCATCTGCCGAAAACGACGGGCATGCTGGACATCAAGCAGATCGCCGTTGGCCGCCTGATGCTCGACAACATTCCGCACATCAAGGCCTACTGGCAGATGCTCACGCCGAAGATCGCGCAGATCTCGCTGCGCTTTGGCGCCGACGACCTTGATGGCACTGTGATCGAAGAAAAGATCTATCACGACGCCGGCGCTACGACCCCGCAAGGCATGCGCCGCCAGGAACTCGAACGCCTTATCCGCGAGGCCGGTCGCATTCCAGTCGAGCGCGACACTCTCTATCGCCCGGTCACAAGGACGGAAGATTCATTCACAGTTGCGGTGTAGTTCGCGCGCGAGTTTCCACTCAACTCATTTCCCGCGCAGTTCGCTGAGAGTTTCGCCACCAACAGTGTCAAAGCTGGCGGCTTGCAACTCTGAGCTGTTAGAATATCTAATTGAAATTGAAATTCATTTTCAATTTCAATTCTTGACCTCTTCATGCTGCAAGCCCTCATCGTTACTCTCCGGGAAGGTGTAGAAGCCGCTCTCATCGTTGGTATTACTCTGGCCTACCTGAAGAAAATCGGGCGTGCTGATTTGCGCCGGACCGTCTACATCGCCCTCATCGCCGCTTTCGTTTCCAGCATCGGAGTGGCGATTGCCCTCTCACGGACTCAGTTCAACCAGGATGTCTTCGAAGGCATCGTCATGTTGGTTGCAGCATTCTTTGTGGTCACCATGATCTGGTTCATGGGGCGCGCCGCCAAGAAACTGAAAGGGGAGATCGAAACCAAGGTAGGCGGATTTGCCGCGAGTGGCAGCGGGCTCGGCTTGTTTCTCTTCATCTTTCTCATGGTGCTGCGCGAGGGCGTGGAGACCGTTTTGATCCTCGCTGCCGTAGAGTTCAACTCGACTCAGTTGCTCAGTTTTATGGGGACCCTGATCGGAGTGATTCTGGCGATTGTATTTGGCGTTATGTTCGTGAAAGGCAGCGTAAGGATCAATCTTCAACGGTTTTTCCGGGTGACGACCGTCATTCTTGTGTTCGTCGCCGCTCAGCTCCTCGTCTCCGGTCTGCACGAGCTTTCCGAAAATCAGATTCTGCCCTCGAGTAAGCAGGAGATGTCGATTATCGGACCGATCGTCCGCAACGATTTGTTCTTCTTCGTCACGATTCTTGCCCTCGCGGCTCTGATGATTTTGTTCGACCAGCGGAGAAGGCAAGTTGGTCCTCCGCCAACCAGGGGATTGGGCGGAAGCGCGACCGGAGCTGCTGTCGAATCGCGAGCGCTGCGACGGAAGGCACAATGGTCGGCGCGTAAAGAGAAGCTGTGGTCAACCGCGGTTTACGCTTCGTCATTTATCTTCATCGTCCTGGTCACTGCGCAATTCATTTACGCCAAGAGCACCGCTTCCCTCTCTCCGGCGCATGAACTCACTATCAGCAATGGTGAAGTTGAAATACCGCTGGCTGATGTCTCCAATGGCGAGCTGCACCGCTACTCCGTGAACCTCGACGGCAAGAAGATTCGCTTTCTTCTGTTCAAGAAGCCCGACGGCAACGTAGTGAGCGTCCTCGATGCCTGCCAGATTTGCGGGCCGGTGGGTTTCTACAAAAGCGGCAATCAGCTCATCTGCAAGAACTGCTCGGCGCCGGTGAATCCGCAATCAGTTGGACAGGCGGGGGGATGCAATCCCATTCCGCTCAAGTCCAGCAGCAACGGACAGCAGATCGTCATTACCCAAGCGGATCTCACCACAGCCCTGCCGACATTCGGGAAGTAGGTCCAGTGTTTCTCAGGCTTCTATATCAATCCTTCCGGCGGCAGCAGCGGAGAAAACTTCTGGCAGGAATCGCCGTCATGCTCGGAGTAGCGGTCGCGACCGCAATGATCGCCGTTGGCGTGGACGTCGGCGACAAGATCAATCGCGAGCTGCGCAGCTACGGAGCCAACATCGTTGTCTATCCCGAAGACGCAGCTTTAGACGTCCGCATCGGCGATCAGCAGATCAAACCGGTTTCCGGCGGTGCGCACTTGAAGGAATCGGATCTGCCAAAGATCAAAGGAATCTTTTGGGGACATAACATCCTCGCTTTTGCTCCTGTTCTAGAGACGCAGACGCAAGTCGATGGACGCGAGGTTCGCATTGTTGGCACGTATTTCGCCAAACAGCTCCATTTTGGGACTGAGAACTTTGTAACCGGAGCCCAGAAGTTGTATTCCTGGTGGAAGATGGATGGAAGCTGGCCCAAAGACGACAGTCGCGAAGTCCTGCTCGGCTCCCGACTTGCAGAGCAGAGTAGGAAACATCCCGGCGACGAAATCAAACTTGGCGTGTCTCCCGCTCGAATTACCGGCATCGTGACCACGGGCGGCGCAGAGGACAACGCGATCATTGCGCCGTTGTCTCTGGCCCAGCAAATTGCCGGCGAGCCAAACGCTATTGACGAAATCTACGTGAGCGCTCTCACCAAGCCTGAGGACGCGTTCGCGCGCCGCGATCCTGAACGCATGAATGCTGCGGACCATGATCGCTGGTACTGCTCGCCATACGCGAACTCGATCGCATTCCAACTTCAGGAAACTTTCCCGGGTTCACGAGCTGAGCAGATTCGACAAGCCGCGCAGAACGAAGGCGCAGTGCTCTCGCACATTTCTGGAATGATGCTCTTGATCGCGCTTGCGTCGCTCATTGCGGCCGCGTTGGCGGTTTCCGCAGCCATGGCAACAACCATTTTGGAACGGCGGCGCGAAGTGGGATTGATGAAATCTCTTGGCGCAACCGCCACCACCATCGCTTCCCTGTTCTTGACTGAGGCTTCCCTGCTCGCCATTATCGCTGGGCTGATTGGATTCGGACTTGGCAGCGTAATCGCACAGCGCATCGGCCGAACCATCTTCCATTCCGGCGTAGAGATCACGCCGGTGCTTCTTCCCATCGTGATCTTCCTCGCACTGCTGGTCACGATCGGCGGCAGCGCCGCCGCAATTCGACGCGCTCTGCGCCTCGATCCCGTTGTGGTGCTTCGAGGCGACGCATGAGCTTGCGTGGTTCGATGTTCTTCCACCTCCTCCGCCGTGGACTCCTCGGGCGCGGGAATCGTCCCCTGATCGCGTTTATTGCTCTGGCCGTCGCAGCCACGATGATCACTGCAATGCTGAACCTTTACTTCGGGCTTGAGAACAAACTGAATCGTGATTTCCGCTCTTATGGTGCGAATGTCACAGTCGCCGCTCCCGAAGGAATTGTTCTTCCGCCAGCAACAATCGACAAAGCGCAGCAGATTGTTCCCTCAGGCTCTCTGGTCGTGCCGTTTGCATTTGCCATTGCTCACGCCAGCGATGGAAGCGCAGTAGTTGTCGCGGGGACTGATTTTTCTAAGCTCCAGAGCCTCGACAAATGGTGGCTGGTTTCGAGATGGCCCACGGCAACTGACGGTGCAATTGTCGGCTTAAAAGCAGAACCACTCATCTCCGCTACGAACGGCAAATTCGATCTGAATTTTTCCGGACGCACTCTGCACCTCATCAAAGCCACAAAGCTCAAGACAGGAGCCGAGGAAGAGAATCGTATTTACGTCTCATTGCCCGTCTTTGAAGGTTGGACAGGTGTTCGGCCGTCTTTGCTGGAAATCTCCGTTCCGGGCTCGCGCGAGCAAGTCAATGCTGCGATTCGGCAACTGCACGAAGCGTTTCCCTCGATGGCGGTCCGTCCTGTGCGTCAGCTTCTAGAAGCACAAGGCGCCGTGATCACGCGCATGCGCTCGGTGATGCTCGCCTCTACGCTGCTTATTACACTCACCGTCGCACTCTGCGTGTTCTCAACGCTTACGTCGTCGGTGCTCGAGCGACGGCGTGATTTCGCGGTTATGAAGGCAATTGGGTCGTCGCAAAGCACCGTTAATGGACTCTTTGCTGGTGAGGCACTTGTTATCGCGCTGGTTGCCTCGTTCACCGGATACCTGGTTGGTTCAGGACTGGCTGCGTGGATCTCTGCGGCAAACTTCCACACGGCAGTAGCGCCCACAATGGCAGTGCTTCCTATCGTCATCGCCTGCAGCATCGCGCTGGCACTGCTCGCAGCGCTTTTGCCGCTCGCGCAGTTGCAACGGATCGAACCGGCGGGCATCCTTAAAGGCGAGTAATGTCAATCGAACTCATCAACGTTCGCAAGATCTATGCTGGCGGTCAGCGCGGGCAAGCCGGCGAAATTCACGCGCTCGACGGTGTCTCTCTCGGCGTGCGCAAAGGCGAGTGGCTCGCCATCATGGGTCCGTCCGGCTCGGGCAAATCTTCGCTGGTCAACTTAATCGGATGTCTCGATCGTCCGAGTTCTGGTGACATCTACCTCGATGGACAGGATGTGAGGGAGCTTTCTGGCTCTGACCTGAATCGTTTTCGAGCTGAGAAGATCGGATTTATTTTCCAGCAGTTTCATCTCATCCCTTACCTCACCGCGCTGGAAAATGTAATGCTCGCTCAATACTTCCATTCCATGACCGATAAGCAGGAAGCGCTGGACGCGCTCGATCGCGTCGGTTTGAAAGATCGCGCGAACCATCTCCCTGCGCATCTCTCCGGCGGCGAACAACAACGCGCATGTATTGCGCGCGCTCTGATCAACGATCCCAGCATCATCCTTGCCGATGAGCCCACAGGAAATCTGGACGCCAAAAACGAAGAAATCGTTCTCCGCCAATTGCGCGATCTACATCGGCAAGGTCGGACCATCGTCATGGTCACGCACGATCCAGTAGTTGCTCGCCTTGCGGATCGATCCATCGAACTTCATCACGGGAAGATCGCCAGCCAGCAGATGTTCAACATGTCGGATGAAATGCAGTTCGACGAGGTACTCGAAGAAATCTGGACGCTGCACGAAAATGGCGATCTTGCTGAAGTTGGCCGCATGGAGGTGGATGGTGCGCTGCCTGTTGCGCTCGCGATCGATCGCATGGAGGAACTCGGGTTGGTGGTCAAACGCCCGCATGGAGCCGCTGATCACACGCACAAGAGCGTTCTAAACCGCTGTCACGAAGTTGTTCATCCGCACACCTATTCGCCGGAGCACGGCCAGTTCATCGTTGAATTCACTGCCGCAGGACAACAGCGCGCCGCAGATGTCATCCGTCGCCATCGCCTGGCTGAGCGTCTCTTTACCCAGACCTTGCAGGTCCAGAATGAAGATGAGATCGAACAGCAGGCGTGCAAATTCGAGCACATCCTCTCGCCCGAGGTGACAGACAAGATTTGTTCCTTTTTGGGACATCCTGAGAGTTGTCCGCACGGCAGTCCGATTCCCCCTGGAGAGTGCTGCGAGAAATCCGGCAAAGCTGGAACGCGTGTCCTGGAAAAGAGTCGGGTTGAAGCGTAAATCTCCTGTGACTTGTCCCTCGAAACCTGCGACCTAAATGAGTAAGTCCGATCCGATCGAGAAGGCTCTTGACCGTGTCGCCGAGCTGCGTCACCAAGACCCATCGCCCCGAGATGCCGAGGAGATTCGGAAGTTCCTGACGCACAAATCAAATCTTGTGGTCGGTAAAGCCGCCAAACTAGTGGCAGAGCAACACCGATCGGAATTTCTTCCCGATCTGGTTTCCGCATTCCATCGCTTCATGGCGAATCCGGCACAATTTGATAAGAGGTGTGCTGCGCTCACGGGAATCACCGAAGCACTTTACGAGATGGATTATTGTGAGCCGGACATTTACCTCCAAGGCCTGCGGCATGTTCAGATGGAAGCGTCGTTTGGTCCTCCGGTAGAGGCGGCTGCCGCCCTGCGCGGAATATCCGCTCAAGCCCTGTTGCGAACACGCTACAAAGACGCGATCGGCGCGGTTCTGCCGTTGCTTGTCGATCCTGAGCCGCCCGCAAGAATCGGAGCCGTTCGCGCGCTCGCAACCAATGGCGGGAGCGTAGGGGCGCTTCTTTTGCGCTTAAAGCTCTTGACGGGTGATTCCGAACCGGAGGTGATCGCCGAATGCTTCGTGGGGTTGCTCAACAGTGCGCCGGAAGAATCGCTCAGTTTCATCGCCAATTTTATCGATAGTGAGGATCAAGCGATATCGGATGCGGCGATCTGGGCATTGGGGCAATCCCGATTGCCGGCAGCTTTCGAACCGTTACGGAATAAATGGGAGAGGACGATTGCGCGCGATCATCGAATCAGGATTGTGTCCGCAATTGCAATGCTGCGGCTGGAGATGGCAATCGAATTCTTGTGCTCGATTATTTCAGCCGAGAACCACACCGCCGCGAGCGATGCGTTGAATGCACTTGCACCATTCAAATCCAACAACAGTATCCGCGAGGCAGTTGCGACGGCAGTTCGGAAGCGCAAGGATGAAAAGTTACAGAGCACATTCGCACGAGAATTTGGTCAAAACGAACCCTGAGCTAAAATCGCGATCGCCGGGGAAAATACAAAAGGCACGAGCCGGTTAGCTCGTGCCTTTTGTTTCTCCTGATGATGACTTACTTCAGAAGAGCCTGAATGCAACTTCGACGTCGATAGCGACCGCGACAGGTTTGCCGTCCTTCTGCGCAGGTTCAAATTTCCAATTGCGCACAGCCTCAAGCGCCTTCTCATCAAGGCCCATTCCGAGACCATGCTCGACTTTGAGTCCGCGCGTGCGGCCATCGGTGCCGACGATGCAGGCTAGAACTACTGTGCCCTGATACTTCGCCTTACGAGCTTCTTCGGAGTATTCGGGCTCAGGCTTGTAGATGACCTTGGGCTCGGTCACTCCGCCCACGCCAGGACGAAACACTCCTCCTCCGTATCCACCGCCGGTTCCCGGACCGACACCGCCACCGGCTCCGGAACCGATTCCACCACCACTGCCGCTGCCGATTCCTGCACCGCTGCCAATGCCATTCGAAGGTGGACCAGCAATCACCGGAGACTTTGGATCGCCGAAGTTCGGAAGATTGTTGCTTGCCAGCTTCACTTGCGGGGGCATAACCATCGTCGGCTCAGCCGTGAGCTTGGGGTGCTCGTTGCGCACCACAACTTCAGGAGGCGTAATCTGCTCCATCGCCGGCTTTGGAAGATGCCCTTTGGGCGCGATGACCTTGTCGCGATCGCCGCCACCACCGCCGCCCTGCAGCGTGGGCTGCTGTTTCGGAGTCATCGGCGTGAACTCGGAGATGTCAGGAGCGACCAGCGTAATCGTTTCCTTCTTGGCTTCGGTGTAAACCTTGTGTCCTAAAATGGAAACGGCAACCAGCGCGGCGATCAGTGCGCCATGGACGACGACCGATGATGTTCGCGCAACTTTGCGATTGTCGTAAGCGCCCCAGATGCTCTTGACCGCAACCGGGCGGGAAGTCAACTTAAGTGGAGGAAGTTTCTCCGGAAAAAGTACATCACGGATGTTCTCTTTTAACGACTGAAAGAGAGTGCCTTCCGCCTTGAGACCGAAGTTCGGCACATGCTGCGCCGGCGCCGGTCTGCGTACCGGAGTGGTCTGCGTCTCAGTAGGAGCGATCAACACCTGGTTTGCCATAGGAACTAATGATTCGACCCTTACAGCCGATTCCGCTCATCGCGTGGAGAGTGGCTGCTTACCTTTATCCGATGAGTCATTTTCATGTTTTGTTGCTCGCGCAGCAGCCCCGATATTTACGACTTTGTCAAGACCTTAGACTGCGAAAATCTCGAAAGGTTTTTCGCTGGTCCCACAAATCAGAGCAACTCTGCACACAAACTTGCATCCGCAAAATTAACAGTCACGCGCATGCAAATGCATCGCTCTTTAGATGCGAACACCCGCCGCGCGGAACCAGACGTGAGTCTCCTTTGATGTAAACCCATCCCCTATAATGAAGTTTCCCGCCTTCTTAGGAGTAGATAACGACCGGGCATGGCCTCTGAACTGAAAGACACGCTGAATTTGCCGAAAACCGACTTCGCCATGAAGGCGAACCTGCCGCAAAATGAGCCAAAAAGGCTCGAATTTTGGCGCCAAATTGGCGTTTATCGACGCATTCGCGATGCGCGAAAAAACTCGCCTAAGTACCTGCTGCACGATGGTCCTCCCTATGCGAACGGCGAGATTCACCTCGGCCATGCCCTCAATAAGTGCTTGAAAGACTTCGTGGTTAAGTCGAAGACAATGGCCGGCTTTGATGCCCCGTACGTCCCCGGATGGGACTGTCACGGCTTGCCGATTGAGATCAAAGTTGACGAAAAACTCGGGCGCAAGAAGCTCGAGATGGCGCCTGCACAAGTTCGCAGCGAGTGCCGCAAATACGCACAGAAATATCTGGACATCCAGAGCGATCAGTTCCAGCGCATTGGTGTGTTCGGGCAATTCGATGATCCTTACTCGACGATGTCGCGCGAATACGAGTCGGTCATCGCGCGGGTCTTCTTCGACTTTTGGGAGAATGGATTCGTCTATAAGGGCCTCCGTCCCGTGTATTGGTGCATCTTCGATCGCACGGCGCTCGCCGAAGCTGAAGTTGAGTACGAGCAACATACGAGTCCGAGTGTCTGGGTAAAGTACGCCCTCACCAGTTCGCCGGATGCGATCGATCGTGCGCTTGTTAACAAAGAAGTAAACACCATCATCTGGACCACTACGCCCTGGACCCTGCCCGCATCGATGGCCGTGGCCTTCCATCCTGATTACGAATATGTCGCGCTGGAAGACGCGAAAAGTGGCCAAGTCTACATCGTTGCTGAGGGATTAGCAGAAGCAACTCGCGAGAACACTGGGCTAAAAGAGGGAAAGGTTATTGCGCGTTTCCCGGGACGAAAGCTCGAAAACGCGACCTTTAAGCATCCTTTTCTTGATCGAAAGATCCTCGGCGTGCTCGCGGATTACGTGACTCTGGAGCAAGGCACCGGCGCGGTTCACACCGCTCCATCGCATGGCGCGGATGACTTCTATACCGGCGTGAAATATGGACTCGATCCAACATGCAACGTCGACGGTGCTGGGCACCTTCACAACGGCCTGCCCGAATATGAGGGCAAAACCGTCTTTCAAGCCAATCAGCCGATCATCGAGCTGCTCAAATCACGCGGCGTGCTGATGGGTGAGTCGAAGATCACGCACTCGTACCCTCACTGCTGGCGTTGTCACAATCCCGTCATCTTTCGGGCCACGGAGCAGTGGTTCATCGGAATGGAGAGCGTGATGCACAGCTCCACGCTGCGGCAGCGCGCGCTCGATGAAATCAAGAAAGTGAAATGGGATCCCGGCTGGGGCGAAGAGCGCATTTCGAACATGGTCGCTTCGCGTCCGGACTGGTGTATCTCGCGCCAGCGCGTGTGGGGCGTGCCTATTCCGATCTTCTTCTGTGAAGGCTGTAATCAGCCATTGCGCTCAAAGGCTGTTGATGATGAGGTGATCGCGCTCTTCGCGCGCGAAGGCGCCGACGCCTGGTACACGCGCGAGATGAATCAAATCATTCCCGCGGACGTGAAATGCCAGCAGTGTTCCGGCAAGAAGTTTCGCAAGGAATTCGACATCATTGACGTGTGGTTCGAATCCGGATCGAGCTGGGCTGCGGTGATGAAAGAACATGTTTCCGACATGTACATCGAAGGCGGCGATCAGCATCGCGGATGGTTCCAATCTTCCCTGCTCTGCTCAGTGGGCACGCGCAATCGCGCGCCATACAAAACCGCCGTCACATGCGGGTGGACTCTCGATCCCCAGGGCCGCGCGATGTCGAAGTCGCTTGGCAACGGAGTCGATCCCGTGGAGGTTGCGAACAAACTCGGCGCTGAGATCGTGCGCCTATGGGTTGCGTCCGTAGATTTTCGCGAAGACATGCACGCATCCGATGAATTGATGCAGCGTGTCGCCGACAACTATCGCGACATCCGCAACGCCTTTCGCTGGATTCTCGGCAATCTCGATGGCTTCGACCCTGAGCGCGATGAGGTCACGTTCGAGCACATGGAGCCCATCGACCGCTACATGCTCCTGCTCACTGCCGACCTTGTGCGCGACGTACTGAGCTGGTACGAAAAATTCGAGTTTCACCGCATTTACCAGCGAGTGATCGCCTTTCGCACCAGCGAGCTGAGCAATTTCTATTTCGACGTCCTTAAAGACCGGCTCTACACCTATCCGCGAACTGCTCAGGCGCGCCGCTCCGGACAAACGGCTATCTGGCGCATTGGACAGGCGCTCGTGCGTTTGCTTGCGCCCATGATGAGCTTCACCGCGGAAGAAGTTTGGCATTTCCTGCCGTCAGTTGGAGAAAAGCCCGAGAGCGTTCACCTCGCGCTCTTCCCTACTCCGGACGAGATCTTAGGCAACACAGAGCGAGCACCCGATAAGTCTGGCAAATACGTGCCAAGGGGAACTGAACAGCTAAGGGCAGACTGGGATCGCCTGCTACTCATCCGGGAAGAGGTCTTCCGGCATCTCGAGTCAGCACGCAAAGATAAAGTGATCGGTAGCGGACTGCAGGCTAAGATCAGAATCTCCGCACCATCGGAAACTTACGGCTTGCTCGACCGCTATCGTGAAACTCTGCGCTACCTGTTTATCGTCTCTCAGGTGGAGCTACAGACGCTGTCAGGCAACGGAAACGGCGGAGGTCTGAAAATCGAAGTTCTTCCTGCAGACGGAAAAAAGTGCGAACGCTGCTGGAATTACTCGACGCAGGTAGGAGCCGATCCAGAATTCCCAACGGTCTGCGAGCGCTGCAGCGGCTGGCTGCCGGAAATTCTTGCAACCGCAGGAGGACGAAGCTAGTCTTCAGAGAGGGCGGTTCGCAACACAGTTTCGGTGCACGGAAATAATGACGATTCCAAAGCACCAGAGTCTTAAATCAGCAGAAAAGCTTCCATCTCGCAAACCGCGAAGCTTAGAAGCTCAGCAGCTTAGGAGCTTAGCAGCTTAGTCCATGTCCACCGGGACCCTTCGCAAATACGTACTGCTCATCGCCGGCGTGGTGCTGGCGTTGGACCGCTTCAGCAAATGGATCATCTCGCGCAGCATTCCTCTGCACGACAGCATCAACGTGATCCCTCGCTTCTTCAAGCTGACGCACGTCACTAATGGCGGCGCAGCGTTCGGACTGTTCGCCGATTCGCCTTCTGAACTGCGAATCGTTTTCCTGATCTTCTTCTCACTACTGGCATTGGCAGTCGTCTTGGCGCTGCTTTGGAGGCATACGCAGGGCCTCAACAGCACGGCAGTCGCCTTATCGCTGATCCTGGGCGGAGCGTTCGGAAATCTGTGGGACCGCGTCCTCTCCGGACACGTAGTCGATTTCCTCGAGTTCTACATTGGCCAATACGTTTGGCCGGACTTCAACATCGCGGACAGCGCAATCGTAGTCGGCGCGGCCATCTTGATGGTCGAAATCCTCTTCGCGCCGAAGCACCAGCCTGCCTATAAAGAGGGTGTAATCGCGCAGCCGAGCTCGGAAGCAGAACAGCCAACCAATCTATAGCGTTCGCGATCATTCTCGATCATGGTAAATACCGCGGTAGCGGAGGTGGATGCGTGAACACAACCGCAGACTCGGCCATTCGCTATTGCGCACAATACTGACTCTATTTGCGCGAATCCTTGAGATGGTTTTCGGAATCTATCACTCCGGGTCGCAGGTGCAAGGAGGTCTGTTTTATGAATTGGAATCCATGGCGAAAACACAACAACGAGACAAATATAATAAGTAAAGTTTCGATGTACACGCTCTCGATTTGCCCATCATGCGACAAGGCAAAGAAGTTCTTCACCGAGCGGCACATCCCGTTCCAATTCACCAATTACGATTTGGCCGATCAGGTCACTCAGGACAAAATCCTGCAGGAGCTCGAAGCAGAAGAGGTAGAGGCCTTTCCGTTTGTCCGCATCGGGGATGAAACCGTCCAGGGGTACGACCCAAAGCGCTATGCCAAGCTGTTGGAAATCGTTCTCGTCGGGGCTTGAGTGCGAGCACAGTCAGCCAGTCGCGCCGGTAATGCGTAAGAGGTGAGAGCCGACGCACGAATTTCCAGAGTTCGATTTCAAACCGAAGAGACAGACCTGGGTTGCGGACGCCGGCTGAAGTAGGCTGCGGAAATGAGAATGAGTGCGCCGCCTAAGATACCGAAAGCTCCCAACCGCTCGTGAAGAATCACGACGCCCAGAATCGTGCCAATCAGCGGCTCAAGGTTGAGGAAGACACCAGCACGAGCAGCAGGCACGCGAGCCAGTCCCCAATTCCAGAAGACGTAAGCGCCCGTAGTGGCAAGCACTCCTTGTGCGATCACCGCGAGCCATACACGCGTGGAAAAATGCGTCCGTACCGGATGCGTGAATTCGGTCCATGCGAGCAATATGAGGGTGCCGATGATGAGCATCGCCGCCGTCACCTGAAGCGACCCGTAGTCGGCCATGAGCCGCTTGCTGATAAGAATCATCACCAGCGCGGCGAACATGGACACAAATACCAGCAGATCGCCGGTGATGGTGGGCTGAGGCCCCCCTGCACTCTTTCTGGAAAATGCGATCAGCACGGCCCCCAACGCAGACAGCAGCATCAGGCCGTACTCAAAATCTTTCAACTTGTCCTTGAATAAGGCAGCGGAACCCAGTGCAAGCAAAACCGGCAAGATGCCGACAATCAGCGATGCATGCGAGACCGTAGTCAGCTGCAGGCCCTTGAACTGCATAAGAAATTGAACGGGAACACCGATCACGCTCGCTGCCAGGAGCAGCATCCAGGCGCGCCGATCCCGAAATCGTGGAGGTCGCTTCCACAGAATCGGCAGAAGCCCAAGAGATCCGAAGATGAATCGGTAGCCGCAGTTTTCGAAGACATTCATTTCGGCAAAGGCGATCTTGCCGGACAGAAATCCCGTGCCCCACAGACATCCTGCCGCGGCGAGGCTAACGACTGGCCACACAGAATGGGATCGGCGGTGAATTTGTTCCGGAGGCTGCGTTTTCAACTGAGTAGTGCTATGCACCGCCATTGATGTTCAGCTTAGGAGCTTAGCAGCTTGGAAGCTCAGAAGCCTGTAAGCTAACCACAATGACTGGCGAAATTTATCCCTCGGGTGCGTAGCGCGGTTTCTATAGTTACGGCCGAGGCGATCGTCATCACATGCAGCTCGATCTGCTGTTTTCCGGCGGCATTCTTGCAGGCGATGGAGTGGATGATATAGGCAGCTTTATCATGCACGGCAGCTACGATCCCGTATCCGGAACATGCCGCTGGATGAAAACCTACATCGGCTCCCACGAAGTCGCTTACTCTGGCGCACGCGACCTCAATGCCATTGCAGGAACATGGCATCTTGGAGGCGGCAACGGTACCTTTCGTATCTGGCCGGCCCGGCCCAGTGACACCGTCGACGTCGATGAATCCATCGAAGTGCTGGAGCCGGTCGAAGCCGGCGCCTAACTCTTGAACGGAAGAATCTTCGGCGTGCTCCCCCCTTTGAAGTGCTGTATCTCCAGGGCAGGTAGAGAAGTTACTTTCGCGTCATTCGCAGCTCGAGCATCATGCGCTCATTTCCTTTGTCATCGATCAGGAAATGTCTATGAAGCAAAACGCGGCCGTCTTGCTCGAGGTGTGCTCGAGCGACTGTCTTGCGCCCGGGGCGCTCGGTGTCGAGTGCGGTGGCCCATAGGACAATGTTCTTGCCGTCGAACGCGCCGTCGCTCTGGCGGATTGACATTGTTGTCTGCCGCGAGTCGTACCACACCGTCGTGAAACGATTCGTCTTGGGATCAAAGCCGGAGATTCCGGTACCCGTGCTGTTGGTTCCATCCGGA